>DATNEN010000308.1:0-16984 GCA_035552975.1 Steroidobacteraceae bacterium | reverse complement strand
GCGTCGACCCACGTGCGACGCAGCAGGGAAGTCAGTAAATGAAGGGGATTCCAGGACATAAGGCTCACGCGCCTTTATCGGCCCAAGGCCTAAGTCCTTGATGCGATGCGGCCCCCAGAATCGCAGGGTGAACTGAGTCGCGCGTCACGCTTCTTCGATCAGCCCCCTCAGGGTGAGCTATGCGCTGCGCCCGGGTCGCCGTCTTGGCCGCCGAGAAGCCCCTCGTTCGGCGCTTTTGCGCGAAGACGCTGGACGTGCGCCGGCTGGGCGAACCCTTGCAATCATTCGCTTGACCGCGGCGTTGGCATGCACGAACGTGAAGGATATCCCGCTCGCGAGAATGTCAGCGGTGCTACCGATCGAGATTGCCCGGCACCGCGGGCTCAGGCTCCTGTTTGCGCGCACGGCCGCGCATCCACACCCCTATCTTGTCGCTCCATACGAAGAACAGCGGAATGAACAGCACGGCGATGAAAGTCGCCGCCAGCATGCCGCCGATCACGCCGGTGCCGATGGAGTGACGGCTGGCAGCGCCCGCTCCGGTGCTCACGGCAAGAGGCAACACGCCCAGCACGAAGGCAAGCGAAGTCATCACGATCGGACGGAAGCGCAGGCGCGCAGCCTCGATGGCTGACTCGGTCAGATTCTTGCCGTCACGGTGCATGTGCGCCGCGAACTCCACGATCAAGATCGCGTTCTTCGCGGCCAGTCCCACCAGGGTCACCAGTCCGATCTGCAGATACAGATCCGCATAGATACCGCGCAACCACACTGCCAGGTAGGCGCCGAACACAGCGAAGGGCACGGCGAGAATCACCGCGAACGGCAGTGTCAGGCGCTCGTACTGCGCGGCCAGGATCAGGAATACCATGAGCACGGCGAGCGCAAACAGCGCCACGGTGTTCTGGCCGCTGGTCTTCTCCTGGAACGACTCGCCCGACCAGGCGAGCTGGTACCCGTCCGGCAAGGTCTGCGCGGCCACTTCCTCCATCGCGGCCAGTGCCTGCCCGGAGCTGTATCCGGGAGCGGGCCCACCGAAGAGGCGCGCGGCGGGAAACAGGTCGAAGCGCTCCACGACGTCGGGTCCGGTCGTTTCCGCGACCTGCGCGATGGCCGTCAGCGGGATCATGGTGCCGTTGGAGGAACGCACGTACACGTCCCGCAGATCCTCCGGGTGGGCACGAAACCTCCCCTCCGACTGCAGCTGCACACGGTAGACGCGCCCGTCGCGGTTGAAATCATTGACATAGAAAGCGCCGAAGGTGCTCTGCAGCGTCGTGTTGACGTCATCCATGCTGAGGCCGAGCAGCTTCGCCTTCTCCACATCCAACGTCACCTGTACGCGCGGTACCTGGGCCGAATACGAGGTGCCCACACCCAGGAGCTCCTTGCGCTTGGCCGCGGCCGCAATCAGTTTCTGCGTGGCCACCTCGAGCTTCGCGTAATCGTTGCCCTCGCGCGCCTGCACGAATCCCTCGAAGCCGCCGGTGTTGGAAATGCCGGGGATCGGCGGCGGGGAGATCGAGAAGACCGACCCGTCCTTGATCCGGGCCCCCGCCGCCGTCATGGCGCCGGCCATGGCATCCGCGGACAGGGCGCGGCCTTTGCGCTGCGACCAATCCTTCAGGATCACGAAGCTCACCCCGGCATTGGTGCGCGTAGCGTTCGTCAGCACATCGAAGCCGCTGATCGTGAAGTCGTCCTGGTACGCCGGCTGCCCGAAGCTCGACTTGCCCAGTTGCTCGAGCACCGCTTCAGTGCGCTTGATCGAAGCTGCCGGGGGAAGCGCAGCGATGGAGATGACGTACCCCTGATCCTCCTCCGGAGCCAGCGCAGTGGGCACGGTGCTCGATATGCGCCACGTCATGAGCAGCATCACGCCAATGACGACGGCGGCCACCGCCCCATGACGGATCACCCAGGCCACTCCGTTGGCGTACTTGCCGGTGAGCGTGGCGAACCCGCGATCGAAGTAGCGCAACAACCCCTTGGGCTCGATCGCCCCCGCCCGCAGGAATCGCGCGCACATGGCCGGAGTCAACGTCAGAGCCACGAACCCCGAGATCGACACGGAGACGGCGATGGTGATCGCGAACTGGCGGTACATCTCCCCGACCAGTCCGCCCAGGAACGCAACGGGAATGAACACCGCGTTCAGGACCAGAACGATGGCAATGACGGGCCGGCTCACCTCTGCCATGGCACGGCGCGTCGCCTCCCGGGAATCGACGTGCTCGTGGCGCATGTGCCGCTCCACGTTCTCGAGCACCACGATGGCATCGTCCACGACGATGCCGATCGCCAGGATCATGCCGAACAGGGTGAGCGAGTTGATCGAGAATCCCAGCAGGTACATCCCCGCGAACGTGCCGGTCAGGGAAACAGGCACGGCCAGGGTGGGGATCAGCGTGGCCCGCAGGTTGTGCAGGAACAGCCACACGACCAGGAACACGAGCACCATCGCCTCGATGAAGGTGACCGTGACCTCATGCATCGACACGCGCACGTACTCGCTGGTGTCGTACGGAATGGCCCAGGCGAGCCCCGCGGGAAACTTCGCGCCCAGCTCGGCCATGCGCTTGTGCACGGCGGTGGCCACCTGGAGAGCATTGGCGCGCGGCGTCAGCGAGATTGCGGCACCGACGGTCGGGCGGCCCTTGCGGAAGAGTGTGAATTGATAGTCGCGTGCTCCCAGCTCCACGCGCGCCACATCCCCCAGGCGCACGATCTCGCCGTTGGCGGCGGTCTTGAGCACGATTTTCTCGAACTGCGCGGGGTCGGACAGCCGCCCCTGGGTCGATACGCTCAGCGTCAGATCGACACGCTGTTGCATCGGCTCATCCCCGAGTCGGCCCGCGGCCGACTGCGTGTTCTGCTCCCGGATCGCCGTGGCGACGTTGTCGGGAGTCAGGCCGTATTGCGCCAGACGGTCCGGGCGCAACCAGACCCGGATCGAGTAGTCGCGCCCGCCGAACACCTGGATGTTGCCGACACCTGGAATGCGGCGCAGCTCGTCGATGACGTTGGTGGTCGCGTAATTGGAGACGAACAGCGAGTCATAGCGCCCATCAGGTGAATCCAGGGTCACCACTTCCATGATGTTGGGCAGCGCCTTGGCGACCGTCACGCCCTGGCGACGCACCTCCTCCGGCAGGAGCTGCACTGCGCTCTGTACGAGGTTCTGCGTGTTGATCACCGCGAGCTCCGGGTCGGTGCCGACCGCGAAGGTGATCGAGATGGTCAGGGTGCCGCTGGAAGAGCTTGCCGAGCGCATGTAGAGCATGCCCTCGACGCCATTGAGCGCATCTTCGAGTGGCGTCGCGACGGTTTCCGCGATCACATCCGCGCTCGCGCCCGGATAGACGGTGGAGACGGCAACCGTCGGCGGCGCGATATCCGGATACATCGCCACGGGCAGCGAATGAAACGCCGCCACGCCCGCGATGACGATGAAGGCCGACACGACCGTTGCGAACAACGGCCTGTCGATGAAGAAGTTGGAGATCACGAGGGGGCTTTCCCGTCGCCGTCGCCGGCCTGGGTCTCATCCTCATCGAGGCTCACCGGCACCGTCTTGACCACCGCGCCGGGCTGGACCTTGAGGATTCCGTCCACCACTACGCGATCGCCGGCGGCGAGCCCCTTGGTGACCGCCACGTTGTTGGCAGCACTGGTCCCGAGCGTGACGGGACGCACTGCCGCCTTCTGATCGGCTCCGACGACCCACACGTAGGTACCCTGCACACCGTGCATCACTGCGCGCTTCGGAATGACCAGCGTTCCAGCAAGAGTGACGCCCTGTACGATGGCGCGCACCACCTGCCCGGGAATCAGGCTCCCCTTGGAGTTGTCGATGACGGCGCGGACATCCACCGTCCCGGTATCATCGCCGACACTCGGCGCGATGAATTCGATCTTCGCGTTGTCGCCGAGGGTGCGACCGCCGATGTCGGCGATCCTCACCGTCACGGCCTTGGCCTCGGGGCCGGCGAGCGCCGCCCGCAGACCGTCGGCCTCGCTGTCGGGCACCGAGAAGTCCACGAAGAGCTGATCCGTCTGAACGATACGCGTCAGCAGGCTCGAATCGCTCCCCGCCGTCACCAGGCTGCCCTCCGAGCGCGCCTCGCGACTGGTGAGTCCGCTGATGGGTGCGCGCACCTCCGTATACGAGAGATCCAACTCCGCCTTGCGCAAAGCAGCCTGCGCGCCTGCCACGGAAGCCGCCGCGCTCTCGAACGTCGCGAGAGCGGTGTCGCGGTCGTGCATACTGGCCAGCTTCTGGTCGTATATCTGCAGAATCCGGTCGCGTTCGCGGCGCGCCTGCGACAGGTTCGCCTGCTGGACCGCCAGATCCGCTCGCGCACGGGCCGCGTCCGCGGCGAAAGTTGCCGGATCGATACGGAACAGCAGGTCGTTGGCGCGGACGCGGGCACCGTCACGGTACGCCTTCTTCAGCAGGATGCCCGATACCTGCGCGCGCACCTCGATCTCGCGGATGCCGCGTAGCTGCGCAGCGTGCTCCAGGGAGAGTTGCATCGCGCCCGGACGGATCTCCAGCGCGTTGACTTCCGCCGGGGGGAAGGCAGGCGGCGGTGCCGATTGCGCGCAAGCCCCAAGCAGGGCACCGCAGCCCGCCACCAGGAGGAATCTGCCGATCCGAATGGAGAGTGCAGTCATCGCGTAACTCACTGATCCCTAAGAACCCATGGTGCAGCGCCACTCTCGAGGGGGCAACCCCACGAGCAACTTGGCGCCGTGTGTACTCGCCGTCGCCCGGGAAGGCAATGCCGATTAAGAGGTAGGCGAGAAAGTCACCGCTCCCGCGCCGGGCGGGCGAGGCGCCTCGCCCCTGATCAACGCGTAAGCACCAGGACTCTGCGGCCCGCGCGCAGCGCATCCGACCGAACCTGCAGACCGGCGGTCGCGGCGCGCGCGACGATGCGCGCCGCCGACAAGCGCAGCTTCGGGTAGCTGCTCTTGATGACTCGCCACTTCCCGTCCGCCCACTCGTGAACCACGTCGGTCACCCAGACGCACTCGGGCTCGAAATGCAACACGCACTGCATGATGCGATCGCGCTCGGCGCGCAGTGTCAGAACGGCATCCTGCCCGCTCAGCTCCCTGGGCTGCTCGCGAAACTCCAGGATCAGCAGCCCCGCGGGCGCTAGCAGCCGCGCGAGATCGTCGATCAGCTCGTCCACCGCGTACAGGCTGCGCAGATGCGTCAGGGTGTCCCCGACACACAGAACGGCGCTGAAGGGCCCGAACGATGCGAACCGCTCGACGTCCGACAGCTCCGCGCGCACCGGGACAACATCCAGTCCGGCACAGACCTCACCGAGCTCGCGCAGCAATGCCTCGCTGTTGTCGACGGCGATGACCCGCTTGCCGGAGGCGGCAAGGGCCTTGGCGTGGAACCCCGGGCCGCAACCCAGATCGAGAACCGTTCCGGCCCCCGCGGTGAGCGCTCCCAGGCTCTCCAGCAGATCGCGCGCACTCGCCAGGCAGCTCTCCAGACCGCCCATCATCCACGTGTAGCGCACCGCGAGCAGCGAGCGGTAGTGCTCCTCGACTCGGGCATCGGCTTCGCAAAAGGTGGTAGTCATACGAGACCCCTCCAGTAAAATCCCGGGCTGCGAATCAGGCAAAGGATACCCGCATGCGCAATTCCGCGCGGCTGCAGCGCTCCGCAGCGTCGGCCCTGTCCGGACTGCTCCTGTCCGGTGCCGCGTGCGCCGCGATACCGGTGACGAGCCTTCCCAGCGACACACCGGCGACGTTCAAGCCCGTCACCGCCAGCTTCGATTAGGTGAAGCGCGAGGAAATGATTCCGATGCGTGACGGCGTCAAAATGGACGATACCGCGGTCGCCGCCGGGGATTCTGGCGGGACCTTGCGGCGCACCCCGTGATCGAGCTCCCGGTCATCGCTCCGAACGGGTAGCCGCGACGCGTGCGCGACCCGCGCGACCTGCGCGACCTACGCGACCTGCGCGACCTGCGCGCGAGCGTGATGCGCGAATCGCGCGCACGCCCGCCCGCGCTACTGCACGGACCTGGTTGCGACGCCGGATAGATCGCCTTCGACGCCGTTGGCGTTGTAGCCGGCCACTGCGAAGTACCACGTGCCGCGGGCGAGGTTCTCGACCACATAGCTCGAGATACCTGGATTCGCGACGGTGATCCTGGAGCTCAGAGACTGCGGGGACGTGCCGTAGTACACGTGATATCCGGCGAGGTTCGTCAGCGGTGAGGCGTCGGTATTCTCCGTCGGCGGCTCCCACTGCAACGTAACGGCCGCGGGGGCAGTCTGAGCAGCGGCGGATGATCCCGTCACCGTCAGGTTGAACGCCTGCAGGATGGCCCTTTTGTAGCCATCGGTTACGGACTCGATGATCTTGCTGTACGTGCCGACGCTGCTGGGACCCGGTATCCCCGAGAGCTGACCGGTGGCGCTGTTCAGCGTGAGCCACGAGGGCTTGTTGTAGACCTCAAAGACCATCCGCAGTCCGTATGAATCGCTCGCCGCCGGTTGGAAGGAGTAGGCCTTGCCCACTGTGGCCATCGTCGGCGGCGACCCGCTGATCACCGGCCCCGGGTCGGCAAGCGGCGTCACGGTGATTGAGAATGCAGGTAACGCAGCTGTGTACTGTCCGTCGGACACAGAGATGACGATGTTGCGGTAAGTACCTACATCAGCCGGAATGGTGCTGCCGTACAGCCGGCCATAAGCCGTATCGAAGCCGGCCCAGGCCGGCTTGTTCACGATGGAGAAGCGCAGAGCGCGGTGCAGCGAGTCGCTCGCCGACGGCTGGAAGTTGTAGTACTTCGCCGCCGGCACGCTCGTGGCCGGTGTCCTCCCTATGGTCAGCACCGGAGTCGCCGCGTGGGCCGCGGAGCACAGCCCCGCGACGGCGACGATCGCGAGTCCCCAGGTTTCAACGCGCGCGTAGCAGGCGCGCACGCGCAGACTGCTGCGCGCAACACAGTGCGAAATCAACATGACCACCCCGAACCGTAAATGCTCCCGCCTCGTTGGGCGGGTCGCGAATTGTGGAGGGCGAAGTAAACAGCCCGGCCCGCGCTTTTGCAAAATGTCCGCAGTTGCAGACAGCCGCACGCCTCGCCGTCAAAATAGATTTGCCGTGCGTGTGCCTAACGTCGTCGGCGCAGGCCGACAGCGCAGGTGTTGGATTGCGGCGAAAGTCGCTCGCCGTCAGCCGGATCGTGAACGGCGTCACGTGCGCGTCCCTTGCGCGCGCTCCTTTCTTCAGCTATCGACGCGCCTCTCGCGTTCCGATCTGTCGTATTTGTGACGCGCTCGTGGCGCCAGGACCTTTGCAAGCGCCGCGGTCTGTCAAATGATGGTGCATCGAGTCATGACCCGGGCGGTTCGCTGGGATGCTCATATCGCTCATCGATGCCCTCGAGTCCGCCGTACGTGCCGCGCCGGGAGCGCCGGCGCTGGCGACGCGCGATACGGTCTGGACCTACCGTGAGCTCGCCAGTGCGGTCGACGCTGCGCAACGAGCTTTATGCGCTCGAAGCGCCCGTCGCGGATCGCGTGTCGCGCTGCTGCTGAGCAATTCCCCCCAGTACGTCGCAATATATTACGGCGCGATGGCCGCCGGGCGCGTAGCCGTTCCGCTCGACACGCACGAGAAGCGGCGCACACTGACGCAGCAGATCCGGCAATGCGGGGCCAGCCTGTTGTGCGGCGACCCCGCGCATCCTGAATGGGCGGCCGTGAGCGCGGATGCCGCCGAATACGGCGTGGACATCATGCAGATTCCGCGGCACGCCGGACCGGACTCTGTCGCCTCGTTCATCGAGCTCCTGCGGGTGTCGCGGCGCGCGGAGCCGCCGTCGCAGCTCGACGCCAACGAGCCCGCCGCCATCTTCTTCACCTCGGGCAGCACGGGCCGTGCGAAAGGCGTCGTGTTGAGTCATCGCAACCTGCTCTCCAATGCCCAGGCCATTGCCGGCTATCTGGGCCTCACCGCCTCCGACCGCGGCCTGTGTCTCCTGCCGACGCACTTCGCCTACGGCAACTCCGTCCTCAACAGTCATCTCGTGTGCGGAGCACGGGTAGCGATCGAGGATTCGCTGGCTGCACCGCAAAGCGTTCTGCAGAGAATCCAGGAGGAGGCCATCACGGGGCTGGCGGGCGTGTCCTCGACATTCAGCGTGCTGCGTGCGCGAACGCAACCGAAGAAGTTCAAGCTGAGCACGTTGCGCTACATCACACAGGCGGGCGGCGCAATGCCCCGCGTCCTGATCGCTTGGCTGCAGCAGGAGTTGCCCGCCGCGCAGCTGTTCCTGATGTACGGACAGACGGAGGCCACTGCACGTATCACGTATCTGCCGCCGGAGAGGCTGAGCGAGAAACCCGGGTCCGTGGGCATTCCGATCGACGGAGTGGAGCTGCAGATAGTGCGTGGCGGGATCCAGGCCGATCCCATGGAAGTCGGCGAGATCCGCGTCCGCGGACCGAATGTGATGCTCGGTTACTGGCAGGATGCGCCGGCGAGCGCGCAGGCCCTCAGGGAGGGGTGGCTCCACACCGGCGACCTGGGACATCGCGACGCGGACGGCTTCCTGTACATCGACGGCCGCCTGTCGGATCTGATCGAGACCGGCGCCTATCGAGTCGCGCCGGCGGAGATCGAAGCAGTCATCGCCTCTCTGGCAGGGGTGAGGGAAGTCGCGGTGACGGCGGTCGCGGACGAGATGCTCGGCCATACCATCAAGGCCGTGGTCGTCGCGGACGCAACGCTGGACGCGAAGCGCATCCAGGCGCACTGCCGGGCCCAGCTCGCCAGCTATAAAGTGCCGCGAATCATCGAGCTGGCGCCAAGCTTGCCCCGCACGGCATCGGGAAAGGTGCGGCGCGTGAAGCTCGACTGAGCCGATGTCGCCATCGCCTCGACGGTGCGCTCACGCACACGTCCGCCTCACTTGGAGGCGAATACCGCCTTCACCCGCTCGAGGATCTCACTTACCCGCTCTCCCGAGCCGGCGACATCCTGTGCCCGCAGGCGCGCCACCAGCGCCCGATGCAGCGCAATCACCGGCTTGAGGCTTCGGCCCGTCTCGATGAGGCGCCGCAAGGCGATCCGGCCGCGGATATCCCACAGCAGCGAGTCCCACAATCGCAGGAAGGTTCGATTGCGGCTGCTCTCGACCAGGCGGCGGTGAAAACGCAGCGCATGGTCGATGTACCGCTCCTGGTCGTCGACCTTGAGCGCGGACTCCATGACGCGCACGAGGTGGTCCAGCTCGTCGAGCAACTCGCGCGCGTACGGTGCGGCAAGCTCCACCGAACGCACCTCGAGCATGATGCGCAGCTCATAAGACTCGCGCATCTCATCGAAGTCCGCGCCGCGCACGCGCGTACCGCGGAACCGCTCGCTCGTCACCAGTCCAGATCCCTCGAGCTCGCGCAACGCCTCGCGAATCGGGGCCTGGCTGACGTTGAACTCCCGGGCCAGTGTCAGCTCCTTGAGCTGCGTGCCCGCCGGGTAGGTGCCGTCCAGGATACGCGCGACCAGCACTTCGCGGATCTGATCCCGCATGCACGTACGCTTCAAGGCAGTCTGGCTCATGGTGGCGCCTTGAGTTGGTTCTGATTCCAGCCGCCTCCGGTGGCTCGCACCAGATTGACGGCAGCGTTGAACTGGGCGACCCGCACCGTGATCGAGTCGCGTTGCGCCTGCAGGGCGGCTGCGTGTGTGGTCGTCACCTCGACGTAGTCGGCAACTCCTGCGTCATAACGCTGATCGGCATGATAGGCGGAGCTCTGCGCAGAAGCCGCGGCGGCCTGATCGGCCTCGAGCTCATCTGCCAGGTGATGCAAGCCGGCCAGATTGTCCTCGACTTCCTGGTAGGCTGTCAGCGTCGCCTTGCGGTAGTCGGCGACCGCCTCGTCGTACGCCGCCCGCGCCTGGTGGTTGACGGCAGCGCGCCCGCCGACATCCAACAAGGGAACCTCGCCCGTCGGACCGACCGACCAGAACCGGCTCGGCGCTCGTAACCAGCTCGAGGAGGCAAGGCTCTCGAAGCCTAGCGCACCGCTGAGGGTGAATACGGGAAACCACGCGGCGCGTGCCACGCCGATACGGGCGTTGGCGGCCGCCATCGCACGCTCTGCTCGCCCCACGTCCGGCCTGCGTTCCAACAGCGTGGATGGCAGGCCCACCGTGACGGCCGGCGGCTCACCGTTGAGCGACCCGGGCTCCAGGGTGAACTGCGATGGCACTTGCCCCAGCAGCACGGCAATAGCGTGCTCGAGTTGCGCCCGTTCCAGCCGCACCGCCGCCAGCTGAGCTCTCGCGGTCTGCCGCTGCGTGTCAGCCTGATCGACGTCCGTGGCGGCTGCAACCCCTTCCTTGTAGCGGTTACTGGTAAGTTGCCAGGCATGATCGAATGTCTTGAGCGTGTCTTCCAGCAGCTGCACCTGCGAATCGGCCCCGCGCAGCGAGAAGTAGTCGCTCGCCAGCTCGGCTTGCAGTGAAAGCTGCACGCCTGCCAGGTCCGCAGCGCTCGACTGCGCTTCCGCTCTCGCGGCTGCAGCAGTATTGCGCAGGCGGCCGAACAGATCGACCTCCCACTCCAGATCCAGACCGGCAACGAAATCGTTCTGGGTCGTGGGAGTGCCCCCGAGAGCGGCCGCCAGCGGCGCGTTGGCCGAGGACTTGCCGCGCTTGGCGGATGCATCCGCCGCGAGCGTCGGAAAGACGTTGGAGCGCGCCTCGCGAGCCAGCGCCCGCGCCTGCTCGAAACGCGCGATGGCCGCCTGCAGATCGGGGTTGGCCGAGTTGAGCTGCTCCTCCAGGGCGTTGAGCTTCGCATCGCCGAACCCCTGCCACCAGGCGCCGCGCAAGCTCGCATCAGCCGGCTGGGCCGGAAGCCAGTCGCCGGCTTCCTTGAAAGCGCTCACTTGCGCAGGTTCGGGCGGCTCGTAGCGCGGTGCCAGTGAGCAGCCGCTCAGCAGCACAGTCAGCGCGCAGCACACCAGAGGCGTCGGTCTCATGACTTGGCGACCTGCTCCGACTTCGGCTTTGCCACCTGCACCACGACGCCGTCGGTGAGGGAATCCGGCGGGCTCAACACAACGTTGTCACCGGGGCTCAGTCCCTCGACGATCTCCACGTCCGACCCATAGTCACGACCGAGCGTCACCGGTTTCATGACGATGTGGTCCTGCGCATCGACGGTGGCGACGTGCATGCCGTCACCGCGGAACAGCAGCACGTTCGCAGGCAGCTTGAAGGTGTTTGCCTGCAGGTCCGGCGGCAGGTTGAAGTGCACCTCCACGTACGCACCGGGAAGCAGCTCATTGTTCTTGTTGTCGACGATCATCTCCGCCAGCAACGTGCGCGAAGCGGCATCCAGTGCGTTGGAGGTCCGCTCCAGCTTGGCCACGTACTGCTTGCCCGGCCGGTCCGGGAAAGACAGCTGTGCGGTCACGCCGGGGCGCATCTCGGCCGCATATGTCTGGGGCACGCGCACGTACAATCGCAAGCGTTTGGTATCGGCGATGCGGAACAGCTCAGGGCCGGAGCCGCTGCCGGCATTGATGAGCTGGCCGACATCCGTGTTGCGCGCGGTCACGACTCCGTCGAAGGGAGCGACGACTCTCTGGAACCCCGAGAGCTCCTTCAGGCGCTGTACGTTCGCCTTTGCCGCCTGCACCTGCGCTTGGGTCGAGGCCGCCAGGCTGATCTTCTCATCCGCTTCCTGCTTGGATACCGAGTCCGTCGCCCGCAGATTGCGCCAACGCTCGGCGGTGACACTGGCGATCTTCTCGTTGGCTTGCGCGGTGGCGACGTCGGCTTCCGCCTGGCGCAACTGCTGGTCCACCTCGGGCGACTCGATCTCCCCGAGCACCTGGCCGGCCTTGACCTGCGCGCCGATATCCACCAGCCAGCGCTTCAGATAACCGCTGGTGCGCGCGTAGATCGGCGCGTCGTAGTTGGCTTGCACGTTACCCGGCAGCACCAGGTCCGTCGCATCCGACAGCGGCTGCGGCTTGGTGGTCGCCACGGTAAGGATCGCCTGCGCCTCCGTGTCCTGCTGCAGGCGTGCGGCGGCACGGTGTGCCGAAATGAGATTCCAGGCAAGCACCACGGCGGCCACGAGCAGCAGGACGAGCGACGCCCGCCCCAGTTTACGAGCGGTCGACTCTCCCGACGGTGTCTCCGTCCGGCTTGCTCGTGGGTCGTTGACTGATTGATCCATGGTCGTTCCAGTGGTTCGGTCTGCAGTTGAGTGATATCAGGACGCCGCGGGCGCCTTGGGAGTGCGCCGACCGTGAATGGCGGCAAAAACGGTCGGGACGAATACCAGCGTGGCCACGGTGGCGAACACCAGGCCGCCGATCACGGCGCGTCCGAGCGGCGCGTTCTGCTCACCGCCCTCTCCGAGTCCGAGCGCCATCGGCATCATGCCGATGATCATCGCGAGCGCGGTCATGAGCACCGGGCGGAAGCGCGTGAATCCAGCCTCGAGGGCTGCCTGCATGGCGGTAGCGCCTGCATGCATGCGATCGCGCGCGAAGCTGACGACCAGGATGCTGTTGGCCGTTGCGACGCCCATGCACATGATCGCCCCGGTCAGTGCCGGAACGCTCAGCGTGGTGCCGGTCACGAGCAACATCCAGGCAATACCGGCAACCGCCGCGGGCAAAGCCGTGATGATGATGAAGGGATCCAGCCACGACTGGAAGTTGACGACGATGAGCAGGTACACCAGCACGATGGCGCCGACCAGTCCGATCGCGAGTCCCGTGTAGGAGCTCGTCATCGTCTGCACCTGGCCGCGCACGACGATGTGCGTGCCCCTCGGGAGCTTGTGCTCCCACGAGGCGATCTGCGCGTCGATATCCTTGGAGACGGATCCGAGGTCACGATCCTGAACCGCGCCGAAAATGTCGATGACCGGCTGTGTGTCGTAGTGCGTGACGATTGCGGGGCCGAACCCGCGGCTGATGCTCGCCAGTCCGCCCAGCAACTGGGTCTGATTGCCGGCGGTGATGGGCAGATTCTGCAGATCCTCCAGCGAGGTCATCCGATACTGCGGCGTCTGTGTGACCAGCGGGTACTGCAACCCCGTCTCCGGATTCAGCCAGAACGTCGGAGCGATCTGTCCGCTGCCGGAGAGCGTGAGCAACAGGTCGCTGGCAATGTCCTGCTGGGTGATACCGAGCTGCTGCGCGCGCGCCCGATCGGTGCTGACATGCAGCTCGGGCTGGTTGAACACCTGCTGGATGCGCAAGTCGACCAGGCCCGGTATGTGGCGCAGCGATGCCAGCAACCGATCTGCCACATCGCGATTCTTCGTGCTCGGCCCCGCGATCTGAATGTCGATCGGCGAGGGCACCCCGAAGTTCAGGATCTGGCTCACGATGTCCGCCGGCAGGAAGGCGAAGGTCGTTCCGGGAAACTCGCGCGGCAGCCGCTCCCGCAGCGCGCGCACGTAGTCCGCCGTCGGCGCGTGGTTGGGCTTCAGGGAGATGAGAATATCGGCGTCGCTGGGACCGACGACACCGGAATTGCTGTACGTGAGGTTGATGCTCGAGACCGGCAGGCCGACGTTGTCCACGACGCTCGCGATCTCTCCGGCCGGAATGACCTGATGCAGCGCCGCCTCGATGTGATCCACCTGGGCAGCCGTGTCCTCCACCCGTGTTCCGGTTGGAGCCCGGATGTGCAGCTTGATCTGCCCCGAATCGACCTCGGGAAAGAAGTTCCTGCCCAGCAGCGGAATCAGCAGCATCGAGCCGAACGCGGCGCCCAGGAACACGGGAATGAACACCTTGCGATGCTCGAGAACGGCAGCGAGCACCTCGTGATAGCGCTCGCGGAGCGCCTCGAAGCGCGCCTCGAAGCGGGCCTGAAAGCGCTGCGCGAAGCTCGGATTCTGCGGGGCCTGGTGCTGCGCCTCGCGTTTGCGCAACCAGTACTTCGCCAGCGTCGGAACCAGCGAGCGCGACAGCAGGTACGAGGTCAGCATCGCGAACACCACGGCCTCTGCCATCGGCACGAACAGGTAGCGCGCCACGCCCGTGAGCAGGAACATCGGTACGAACACGATGCAGATCGAGAGCGTGGAGACGAGCGCCGGGACGGTGATCTGACGGGAGCCGTCGACAATGGCCGCCTCCACGTCCTTGCCTTCATCGAGGTGACGGTTGATGTTCTCGATGGTGACCGTGGCATCGTCGACCAGGATGCCGACCGCGAGCGCGAGCCCGCCCAGGGTCATCAGATTGATCGTCTCTCCCAGCGCACCGAGCAGAATGACGGAAGACAGGATGGAGAGCGGAATCGAGATGGTGATGATCAGGGTGCTGCGCCAGCTTCCGAGGAACAGCAGCACCATCAGTGCGGTCAAGCAGGCGGCAATCAACGCCTCCAGCACGACACCCCGCACCGCGGCGCGCACGAACACGGACTGGTCGCCCGTCGCATCGATGTTGGCGCCTGCGGGCAGCAGCTCGCGGACCCTGGGCAGGCGCTCCTTGATCGAGTTCACGATGTTGAGCGTGGAGGCCGCACCGGTCTTCTGGATTGTCATCAGCACCGCGCGCCGTCCGTTGACTCGCACGATGTTGGTCTGAGGCGGGTGGCCGTCGTGAACGAATGCCACATCGCGGACGAATGTGACTGCGCCGTCCTTGTTGCGGATCGGCAGGTCGTTCAGCTGCTCGATCTTGTCCGTGCTGGCATTGAGGCGCACGTCGTACTCGGTGCTGCCGATCTTCTCGGTGCCCGCCGGCACGATGAGGTTCTGCCGGGAGATCGCACTGTTCACATCCATTGCCGACAACCCTTGGGCCCGCAACGCCTCGGGCTTCAGGTCAACCTGGATCTGCCGCGTCGCGCCGCCATAGGGATAGGGAATGGAGGCTCCATAGATCGTCGCGATCTGCCCGCGGATGATCTGGTTGCCGAAGTCGAACAGCTGCGCCTCGGTCAGGCGGCTGCTGGACATGGCCAGCTGAATGATCGGCACGCTGGAGGCGCTGTACTTGAGAATCAGCGGCGGCTGGGTGCCCGGGGGCATCTGCTTGAGCGAGATCTGGCCGAACGCGGTCGTCTGGGCCATGGCCAGGTTGATGTCCACGCCCGGCTGGAAGAACAGCTTGATGACCGTCGCGCCGGGATACGTCTGCGATTCGACGTGCTCGATGTCGTTGATGATGGTCGTCGCGTACCGCTCGATCTGGGCGGTGATGCGCCCGGCCATCTCATCCGGCGACATGCCGGAGTAATTGAAGGACATGGCGATGACCGGAATCCGGATGTCGGGAAAGATGTCAGTCGGCATCCCCGCCCGCAGCGGCGTCCCGAGCAGGGTCAGCGCACCCAGGAGCGGGAGCAGCAAGGCGAGGACGATGAACGTATAAGGGCGCCGGAGCGCCAGCAGCACGATCCACATAGGGCATCCCTGGAAACGGGCCTGGATACGGACGAGAACGCAGGGTCGACAGCTGCTCGATTATCGATAGTTAGCCGCAAAGGGCAATAGCCGGTGCGGGGGTCCGGGGTCTCACCCTTATGAGAGACCCCCCGTGCCATACTTCGCAGACAATGAATCGCAACCCTTGGCTGCAGCGGCACTGAGAAATGGGTCCTCTTCTGGCAGGTTACCGGCGCTTCCGTGAGAAGGGCTGGCCCGAGCAACGCGCTGTTTTTCAATCTCTTGCGGATACGGGGCAGCGCCCGCGAGCGCTCGTGATCTCCTGCGTCGACAGTCGGGTCGACCCCGCGGTGATCTTCGACGCAGCTCCCGGGGAGATGCTTACAGTTCGCAACGTCGCCAATCTGGTTCCGCCCTACGCTCCGGACGTCGCTTACCACGGCACCAGCGCGGCCCTGGAATTCGGCGTGCGCGTGCTAGCCGTGCCTCACGTTGTCGTGCTGGGCCACGAGCTGTGCGGCGGCGTCAACGCTCTGCTCGAAGGCGCTCCGGACACGGCTCGCGACTTCGTCGCCCCCTGGATGTCCATGGCCGAGTCGGCGCGCGAGCGCGCGTTGAGCCTGCCCTTCGCGTCCCAGAGGGACCGGCAGCAGTGCTGCGAACAGGACGTCATCAAAGTTTCGCTCAAGAATCTGATGACCTTCCCCTGGATCGCAGCGCCGGTCGCCGCGGGGAGCCTCAAGCTCCATGGCGCGTGGTTCTCGATCCGGACCGGGGTGCTCATGGTGCTGCGCCCCGACGGGTCATTCGGCGAGCCGCTGTGAGCGGATCACAATAGCTCTACTCGTCCTCCCTGTAATACGGCACCGGCGACGGATTCAGCGTTGGAAACCCGTGTTGATGCCAGTAGGGATAGATGGGCTTCGTCTGGCTCGCCCTGTCGAGCTTGGCCATCTGCTGCGCGGTCAGCTTCCATCCCACCGCGCCGATATTCTGTTGCAGCTGCTCCTCGTTCCTCGCGCCGATCACGATGCTGACGACGCTCGGCCGCTGCAGCACCCAGTTCAGCGCGACCTGCGAGATCGTCTTGCCACTGTCGCGCGAAATCTCATCGAGCGCGTCGATCACCTCATACAACTTGTCGGAGCGAGTGCCTGCCAGGAAATCCGCCGTTGCAAGCCGGCTCTCGCCCGGTGCGGCCTTGCCGCGCCGCAGTTTTCCAGTGAGCGCGCCCCCGCCCAGAGCGCTCCAGACCACCGTGCCCACGTTCTGATCGAGCGCCAGCGGCATGAGCTCCCACTCGAACTCGCGCGAAGCGAGCGAATAGTGCGCCTGATGGGCAACGTAACGGGCCCATCCGTAACGCTCGGAGGTGGATAGAGACTTCATCAGATGCCAGCCCGAGAAGTTCGAGCAGCCGATGTAACGAATCTTGCCGCTGCGTGTCAGGTCGTCCAGCGCGCTGAGCGTCTCGTATACCGGCGTCGTGGCATCGAAGCCATGCATGTAATAGATGTCGATGTAGTCGGTGCCGAGGCGCCGCAGGCTCCCCTCCACCGCCG
>DATNEN010000307.1:0-3105 GCA_035552975.1 Steroidobacteraceae bacterium | reverse complement strand
AATCCGATTCGCTTTCCGGACGACGAAACGCACGCGTCGTACGATCCCGACTATGCCAATCGGCACTGGCGCATCCTGGTCCAGGCGGACGAGGTGTTCCGCAGGTTTCGCGCGCCCTTTCTCGGGAAATGCAGCCCGGTGCACTTCTTCTGGGGCAGCTTCGATCTTGCGGTGACGCGGTTCTCGGGGCGGCGGGCCCCCGAACGGCCCGGGGCGGATCGAATGACCCAAGAGGCCTATTCTCACGAAGTGATCAGCGCCGGGTTCTGGGCCGGAAGCGGCGCCGTGCAAGAGGCGGCGTTCTACGCGTATGCCGCGCCCGAGCCGGCAGGGTTGCGAGAGCTGGTCCCGCGGCCCAGCTCCGTGTACTACCATGCGCCGATGGGCATATTCGTCCTGCCCTACGCGGCGGTCCGCACTGCGGCGTCGCCGGTCGACGCGCTGCTCGCGTTCCTCCAGAGCACTTATGATGCGGCGGCGGACCTCGCCAAGTGGGACCGGCCGGCGCTCGAGCGGCCAACCGGCCCCTGATGCGATTCGTCGTCGTTACGATCGAAGACAAGACCAAGCCCTGTGTCTTCAGCGTAACAATGCCCTGCTGACGGCCGCGAGCAGGTCCTGACCATTGAACGGCTTGCGGAAGAACCCTTGGCCGCCTTGAGCGGCCGCCATCGCCTGGTCGCTCCAATCCCGACCTGTGATGAGGATGACCGGCAGCTCCGGGCGCGCGGCGTGGGCCAATCGTTGTAGCTCCCATCCATTGATGACGGGCATGCCGATGTCCGAGATCAAACAGTCTATGTCCGCGAAGCCGCAATCCTCCAGCAGCTCGCTGGCAGAGGTGAACAGACGGACGGAATGCCCGGCCGATGCGAGCAGGCTCTCGAGCGATTCGAGGATCCGAGTGTCGTCATCCACGACTGCCACGACGAATGTCATGCTCGGGCGCGCCGGGAGTGGACGACGGGGATCCCCAGCGTTCCAGCCATCCTCACCAGCTCGGCAAACGACCCGGCCTCCATCTTGTGCATGATCTTGCCGCGATGAATTTGGAGGGTGACTTCGCTGATGCCGAGCTGGGCCGCGGCCTGCTTGTTCAGCAGGCCGCTCACCACGAGCGGCAGGACCTCCCGCTCACGCGGCGTCAGGGTCGACCAGCGCTGCTGCAGCGTGGCCAGCGTGCCTCGCTGCAGGCGAGCCGCCCGGTCCCGTGCCAGCGCCGTCTGGATCGCCCCCATCAGATCCGCCTCGCTGAACGGCTTGGTCAGGAAGTCCACGGCGCCGGCCTTGAGCGCGCGCACGGAGCTCGGAACGTCGCCATGTCCCGTGATGAAGACGATATGCGGATGCGGTTGGCCGGCCAGCTGCCCTTGCAGATCCAGGCCGTTGATATCCGGCAGGCCGACGTCCAGGATCAGGCACCCGGGCAGGTCGGGCTTGGCATAGTTCAAATACTCGGCGGCGGACCCGAACGTCACGACATGCAGGTGCGCCGAGCTGAGCAGCTCCTGCAGTGCTTCACGCAGCCGGAAATCATCGTCCACGACAAAGACGATATGATCGTGCGCGCCCATCACGCGTCTCTTGGTGAAATCGGCAGTGTGAAGCTGAAGACCGCGCCGCGCGGGCTGTTGTGCCCGGCCCACAGCCGCCCTTGGTGCGCCTCGACGATCCAGCGGCAGATCGCGAGGCCCATGCCCATGCCCTCCTGCTTCGTGGTGAAGAACGGCTCGAACACCCTCTCCACGTCTTCGAGCCCGCTGCCGTGATCGCGGATCTCGATCAACACGCGGTTCGTCTCGTCCCGACGGGACCGGAAGCCCAGCACTCTGGGGCCAATCTCGTCCGACGCCATCGCATCGACGCCGTTGCGCGCCAGGTTGGCGATGACCTGTTGCATCTGCACCGGGTCGGCCCAGATCGGTGGCAGGTCGTCTGCCAGATCGGCCTCGATCCCGACGTTCTTACCGGCAAGCTCGTCGGTCATCAGCCGGCTCACCTCGCCGATCACCTGGTTCAAGTTCACGAGCGTTCTCGTGAGGTCGGTCCGCTTGAACAGGGACCGAATGCGACTTACCACCTGGGCGGCGGAGGTGCCGTCGCGCACGATCCGTTCCGCAGCCAGTTGCGCCCGTTCAAGGTTGGGAGGGTCGGCCGCCAACCAGCGCTGGCAGGCGTGACCGTTAGCCACCATAGCGGCGAGTGGTTGGCTGATCTCGTGAGCGATGGAGGCGGCAACGCCTGAGACCGTGGCAAGCGCCGTGGCTTGGGACAGCTGCGCCTCGGTCACGCGCAGGGCTTCCTCCGCCCGCTTGTGATCATCGATGTCGAAATTGACACCGTACCAGTGGATGATGCGGCCCACTTCGTCGCGCATCGGCTCGGCGCGTGACTTGACCCAGCGATAGGAGCCATCCGCGGCCCGGGTCCGGTGCGTCGTGTTGTAGGTTGTTTCGGTCTCGCGGGCACGCGTCCATTCCCGGGTGACCACGTCGACGTCGTCCGGGTGGACGAGGTTCCGTTGCCATTTGACGTCCGCTAGATCCATGAGGGATGTGCCGGTATCACGCGCCAAGCGCTGATTGATGTAGTCCGGCTGACCGTCGGGCGCTGCACGCCACACCATCGCTGGTAGGGTGTCGATGAGCAGGCGAAGTTCCTGTTCGCTCTGCCGCAGCGCGTCTTCCGCCCGCCTGCGATCGTCGATGTCCGTTCCGCTCGCATACCACCGGAGGATCCGTCCCTGCTCGTCGCGCAGGGGATTGTAGCGGACCAGGAACCACCGGTACTGGCCGTCCTTGCGCCGCACGCGACACTCGATCTCGAAGGGCATCTCGCGGGCGAGCCCCCGGAGGCGCTCATCCTTCAGTCGGGCCCAGTCGTCTGGATCGTACAACACCGGATTGCCCCGGGCGTCCGGGCTCATGAGCTGTTCTCTGGTGAGCCCGGTGTAATCGAGCATGGGCCGGTTCACGTACAGGCCAACGCCGTCCGGGCCGATGACGACGATGGCCTCGGGTAAGGCGTCGACGATCCCCCGCAGCTCCTGCTCGCTCTTCCGCAGGGCGTCTTCCGCTCGCTTGCGGTCGTCGATGTCGACATCCA
>DATNEN010000306.1:0-12176 GCA_035552975.1 Steroidobacteraceae bacterium | reverse complement strand
GGCGAGTGGGTTCGGGGCGGGCGCCGCGATCCGCCGCAGCGTATTCGTATCACGGTGATCGAAGGGTGGCAGGGCGCCGCGGAGCGCGAGGTCCGTGCGCGTCACGTACGACCAGCTTCCGTCGTCGTTGAAGGTAATGTCGATGCGATAGTAGTCGGTGCGAAAGGCTTCTTCCAGGAAAGTCGTCGAGCAAATGCCGAACCGGGTGTCACCGCGCCGAGCTTCCACCGAAATGCGCTTGTCATCGGGCTTCGCCATTCCGCCTGCGAGTACGACCTGACCGCGCGGGATGGCGATGGTCTGCATGACCAAACCGGTAGCCGGCTCCCACAGCCAGTACCCTACCTGGTCGTGGAAAGTAATCGCCTCCTCGGGTGTGTTGATATGGATGTGATAGCGGAGCCCATACAGGAGCTGGGGGCCGTTGGCTTGCGAATCGATCGGCTCCATTCGAATGTGCTCGCGGAACACCCGCCGCTCCGGTCCGTCGGCTTTCGGGTTGATATCCACGCCCTGGTCGGACTGCCATTCCCCGGCCAGGCGGCGCAGCGGGCCCAGATTGGCGAGCGTGTCCGGTGAGGCGTCCGGCTCGGTAAAGATGTCCTCGGGGATGTTCGGCATAGGCTCCTCTGCAGGTGTACTTGGCCGTACGAGGATAGTACTCGCCTGATGCACGCACTTGCGTCCGTTTGCCGCGCGGTTGCCGCGGCCGCTGTCCGGCATGGCCGTCCGGCTTTGTGATACGGTCATACTTTGCGTCGCAGGGCATACCGTGGAACAGCATCCTTCGAAGGAATGGCTCATAGAGGAGGCGGCAGCCATCGCTGCCGAGCTACGCGGGGTACAGGAGGAGACCGACGCACGCGGCTGTTATTCCGATGCCATTCATACCCGGCTGCTGCGTGGCGGCTTCTACCGGATCCTGCAACCGAAGATGTTCGGTGGCCTCGGAACCGACTGTGAGACCTACGTTCGCGTCATCATGACGCTGTCGCAGGGCCATCCGGCGGCGGGCTGGTGCTATACCCTGGCCTCGTCCCATGCGTTGATCCTTGCTTCGTGCTTCAGCGAGAGCGCACAACGCGAGCTGTTCGGCGCGGACGGAGATTTTCGCGCCGCGTACGCGGCCGGACCTGCGGGAGCGCCGAAGTTCGAGCGCCAGGAGGGGGGCTACCGCGTCACCGGACTCTGGCCGTTTGCCTCGGGCATTCCCGTCTGCAATCACTTCCTCGGCGGCGCCGTCATTCCGGATGAGGCCGGTGAGCTGCGCGCGGTCGTATTCGTCGTGGCGAAGGACAAGCTGTCCGTGCAGAGCGATTGGGGCGGCGACGCCGTGATGGGCATGCAGGGCAGCGGATCGAACAGTGTACGCCTCACCGATGTGTTCATCCCCGACCATCACTTTGCCGCTTCGCCGATCGTTCGTCTGTCCACCGAGAATCTGCCGGACGGCACTCCCGGGACGCGACTGCACGGGGAGGGGCTGTTCCTCGGCCTGATCTACGGTTGGTTCAGTTGTGAGTTTGCCGCAATCCTTGCGGGTACGGCGCGCGCAGCGTGTGGCGAGTACGAGCGACAACTGCGCACCAAACCGAGCTTTGCCGATCCAACGCGCATGCGGATGGAGGAGCCGGAGTTTCAGCGGCTGTACGGCGAGGCGCTGTGCCGTGCCGATGCTGCAGAGGCGCTCGCGCTCGCTGCGACTCGCCTCTATGCCGATCAGTGTCGGCGGTGGGCACGGGACGGGTCTCCGGTCCGCGCCGAGGACTCCCTGCAGGTCTGGGGCATCTCGCGCGAAGGCTGTCGCGCGGCCTGCGAAGCGGTCGAGATGCTCTTTCACAGCATTGGGGCATCGGTGGTCCGGCGGGGTGAGCGGTTGCAACGCTATTTTCGCGACGTGCAGATGTATCGTGTTCACTTTCAATCACAGGCGTTCAGTCCCGTTCTGCGCTCGCGCGTGCAGCTCGGCCTGAGCATACCGCCACCGTTTCACAGGTGAGGGGCTCACCAGACGGGATTGACTAGGGCTGTCGCAAGCGGAGGGGGCGATGGATCTGGGCATTCGCGGCCGTAAGGCGCTCGTCAACGGCGGCAGCGCAGGTATGGGGAAAGCGGCGGCTTTCGCGTTGGCGCGTGAAGGCGTGGATCTCGTGATCTCGGCGCGGAACGAACCGCGCTTGATTGCTACAGCGCAGGAGATCGCGGCTGCCACGGGCGTGAACGTACTTCCCGTATGCGCGGATCACTCCGAAGTCGCGGGGCGCGCACGCATTCTGGCGGCGTGCCCGGCGCCGGATATCCTCGTGTCCACTTGCTCGCCCCCCGCGATGACCGAGGACTATCGTGCGATCGATGATGCACAGTGGCAGGCCGGTCTCGACACCGGTCTTCTGGGACCGGTGCATTTCATCAAGGCCGTGCTCGATGGCATGATCGAGCGGCGCTGGGGCCGTATCGTGAATATCGCCACCATCGCGGCGAAGTATCCTCTGGAACTGCGCATCCTCTCCGGAGCGCCGCGCGCGGCGCTCATCAACTATGCCGGTGCCGTCGCCCTGCGAGTCGCCCGGCACGGCGTGACGATCAACAACGTGCTGCCCGGCATGTTCCACACTGCCTTTGTCGCAGAGCAGTTCGGGCAGCGCGCCGTGGCCGCCGGCACGACATATGAGGATGAGGTGGCGCGCTTCGCAGAGGCCTATCAGATCGCCGCGCGCCGCTTCGGTGATCCTCAGGACGTGGGTACGCTGGTAGCCTGGCTCTGCAGTCAGTTCGCGGGATATATCACCGGTCAGAGCATCGTGGTCGATGGCGGTGCCACTCGATCGACGTTCTAGTGCGCGCGGCGGCTGGCAGGGGCGATCTTCTCACCCAAGCCAGCCGCCTTCATATCGCAATCAGAAGTTTCGCTTGAACTGCACCTCGACCGTCCGTGGCTCACTCGGCATCCCGTACAACGCGCCGGAGCTGGCGTACAGGTCGAACACGGAGGTGTACCAGAGCTTGTTGCCCAGGTTCTTACCAAGCAGCGACGCCTCCCACTTGCCGCCTTCCGGCTTATAGGTGATGCGGCCGTTCAGCTCGTGATATCCCGGGTTGTAGCTCTGCGGATCCGCGTTGGCGTTGGTGAAGAATCCGCTGTTGTAGACGAAGTCCAGGCGTGGCGTGAGCGACGCTCCCGTGGGTAACGGCAACTCGTATTGCGCCGCGAAGCTCCACTTCATCGGCTGAAATGCCTGTCCCGGCGCTCCCAACGGAATGCCGGACGCCGCATTGATGTCCGTGTATTCGAAGTGCTGCTTGCTCACGGTCGCTTCCAGCGACAGACCCTTCAGGTGGTACTCGCTCTCGAGCTCCACACCATAGATCTTGGCGTCGCCACCGTTGACCGGCGCCGCGCAGGGCTCCGCCGCATTACCACCCGAGAACTGCGGACAGCTGAGCAACACGACCTGGATGTTCTTGTATTTGTTGTAGAACGTGGAGAGGTTGACGCGCAGCGTGCGGTCGAACCAGTCGGACTTGGCGCCGATCTCGAAGGCGGTGAGCGTCTCGGGATTGAAGGGCTGCACCTGCGAGCTGATGAACGGGCGCGGGTTCGAGCCGCCGCCCTTGAAGCCCGTCGATACGCTGGCGTAGGTCATGAGCTGCTCGCTCCAGCGGTAGTCGAGATTGGCTCGATAGTCCACCTTGGAGCCCGAGTACGGTCCCACCGTGCCGGAGAATCCCGGTGCGAAGAAGGCGCTGTCGCCGCCGCCGACGGTCGGCGGGTTGTCGCGGACATAGGTGTAGTTCTTGTCCTGGTGGGTGTAGCGAACGCCCGCATTGAGGTTCAGTGCATCGGTAATGTGCCAGGTGGCGTTGGCAAAGGCCGCGTAGTCCTGCTCCCACACCGGATCGTCGCCCAGGAACTCGAAGTTCACGCCCGGAATGACGTAGTCGAGGACCTGGTGAGTGGCATAGGTTGTCACTTGATCCAGGAAAAATCCGCCGATGGTGTAGTCGAGGAGCGAGCCCACCTTGCCGTTGAGGCGCAACTCCTCGCTGAGGGTGTGATTGCGCAGGCGCTCGGCGCCGAGTGAGCCGGAGAGCGGCGAGACATCGTTGTCCTCCGTCCATTGACTGTCCAGCTCGCGGAAACCGGTGATGGACTTCAACGACAGCGCATCGGACAGCTTCCAGTCCATGGTGAGGTTCGTCCCCCATGAGCGGGTGTAGGTGTCGGAGGACCAGCAGTACCTGTTTCCCGCGAGGCCCGCACCGCAGAAATCTGCGTAGCTGATGAAAGGGTCATTGGGCACAAAGCGGGAGTCGTAGGCGACGCCGGCGGGGTTGCCTGGCGCATAGCCGGAGTTGATGTTGGCGGCGAACGCTCCCGGGGCGTTCGGATTCACCGCGAGAAGCGTGATGGCCGCGGTCTCCGACTTGTCGACCGTCACATCTCCAGTCAGGTTGGCCTCGAAATTGTCGCCGGCCACCCAGCGCAAGGCCACGCGCCCGCCCATGTAGTTCTTGCCGCCTTCGCGGCCGGACGTGCAGTCCCCTTGAGTCGCGCCCACGGCGGCAATGCCGGAGGTCGGATTCTGGCAGCCGTAGTCCACCCGCGTGACGTAGCCGTCCTGCTGATGCGAGACGGCGGAGACTCGCATGAACAGCGAACCCGGGACCAGTGCGACATCGCCCATCGCCTGCAGGTCGATGAGGCTGCGCGATCCGTAGCTGGCGCGAACCGTGCCGGTGTTGTCTCCTTCCGGCTTGACCGTATAGAGCTTGATGGCGCCGCCCTCGGAGTTCGCTCCGGCCAGGGTGCCTTGCGGACCGCGCAGGATCTCGACGCGATCGAGGTCCAGCAGATCGAAATTCGAGCCCGTCAGATTGGTGTAGTACACATCGTCGATGTAGATACCGACGCCGGGGGAGAACGCCGGATCGAAATCGTACTGGCCGATGCCGCGAATCGAGGCCGTCATGCCCGGACCGAATGCACCGCCGGTCTCCAGCAGTGTCACGTTGGGCGCCTGGTCCGCCAGGTCGTGCAGGCTCGTCTGGCCGCGCTGTTCCATCATCGATGCGTTGACCGCAGTGATGGCAATAGGCGTGTCCTGGAGCCGCTGCGAACGGAACTGGGCGGTCACCACCACTTCCTGCAACTGGTCCGGGTCATTGGCCGCCGGCGGACTGGCAGGTGCGGTTTGTGCCAGGGCGGGTGCGGCCAGGCACACGCAAGTCACGGCGGCCGTCGCGCGCGCGCGTAGGATTCGGGTCACGGATTGTTCAACCAAAGCGGTCATGCGGATCTTCCCCTCATCGTTGACAGAAAGTGGCGAACTGGGACGCGCTCAGCGAGCAACTTTGACAGCGGTGATGCCGTCTTGTTGCAGCGACGCATCGCTGAAACGCAGGCGCGCTAGCGCGAACGCGGCAGCCGAAGCTGCGGATTGTGTACGGGCTGACCGTGCAGCGGCAGGGTGAAGAATTTTTCTAGTAATTCGCCTACCTGTGATTCAGAGTCGGCATCCGTCACGGTCACGTTTATTGGGGAATGAGACAGTGAGCACTGCAAATCATCGTGAGCAACTGCGACATTTTCTTAAAAGTTGTCGCGCGCGCATCACACCGGCTACGGTCGGTCTCGCGCAGCCCTCTCGACGCCGCGCGGGCGGACTACGGCGCGAGGACGTCGCGGCGCTCGCAGGAGTGAGCGCTACGTATTTCACCTGGCTCGAGCAGGGCCGGGATGTGCACCCTTCCGTTGGAATACTGGAGCGCCTGAGCGAGGTGCTGCGCCTGTCCGCGCCGGAGCGGGACTATCTGTTCAATCTGGTACAGCTGCGGCCGCCGCCGCTGATCCCTCCGCCGACGGAGGAGGTCAGCCCGGCGGTTCGACGCATGCTCGCGGGCCTGAATTACCCCGCACTGCTGATCAGTACACGCTGGGACATCGTGGGCTGGAGTGACGCCTGGGTACGCTGCATCGCCGATCCAGCCGAGCGCGTGCCGCGGGATCGTAATCTGTTGCGCATATTGATGACGGAGCCGGAATTCCGCCGCGACCCAGCCGACTTCGAGGCCGCCGCGCGGCGCGTGATCGCCAAGGCGCGGCTCGACTACAGCCGCATCGCCGGCGATCCCGCCTTCGCTGCGCTGATTCGGGAGTTGAGCGAGGCCTGCCCGATATTCCAGCGGCTGTGGCACGAGCCTGCCGTGTTGGGTTGCTCGGAAGGCTGTTTCACGCACATGACTCGAGTTGGCGATCTCACCTTCGAGCACACCTCCTATGTAGTGGAGGGCGCGCCGCACCTGCAGCTGCTGATTTTCATCCCTGCGGGGCAACAGAGCGAGCGCAAGTACGCCGCGCTTTTGGCGGACGCTCCAGCGGCTCTATCGCTCAGCCCCGCGACCGTCTAAAATCCTTGCCTGCGCGTCGATCCGGCGCAGCCAACAACGAACACGGGGAGACCGGTCAATGAATATCCGCCTGCTGCATCCGGTGCTGGCGTTGGGCGCGCTGGCCTTTGCGCTCCACACGGGAGCGGCACTCGCCGCAGAGTATACGAACGTCCATCTGCACATCGACGTGGACAAGTCCGCCGATGAGGTCTGGAAGAAGGTCGGCGGGTTCTGCGACATCAAGGATTGGCTGAAGCTGCCTTGCGAGATCACTTCCGGGTCGGGCGACCTGGGCACCGTGCGCAGCCTGACGGTGCCGCGCGCCGGCACCAAGATCGAGGAGGTGATGGTGGCAAAGACCGAGCACTCCTACACCTACACTCAGCCCAACACGACGATTCTCTATCACGGCACTCTCGAAGTCGTGCCGCAGGGCAAGCACAAGTCGAGAATCAACTACAGCCTGGTGTGGGATCAGGCGCCGCTCCCCAATGATGAAGCCAAGACCAAGGACCGCGAGCAGCGCACCAAGAATTTCACGGCGGCCCTGGAGAACATGAAAAAGCTGGCCGAGGGAAAGTAGCGCCCTGAATCGGGCACCGGCGGTCAACTGCGCCGCTGGGCCGCGGCTTCAGACGCCGGGATGTTGGTGGCTGTTACACGCGCGCCAGACGCAGGCGCAGCGCGTTGCCGATGACCGAGACGGAGCTGAGACTCATCGCTGCGGCTGCGACGATTGGACTGAGCAGCAGGCCGAATGCGGGGTAGAGGACGCCGGCCGCCAGCGGAATGCCGAGAACGTTGTAGATAAAGGCCAGCACGAGGTTCTGGCGGATATTGCGCAAGGTGCTCCGGCTCAGGTGCCGAGCGCGCGCAATGCCCGCCAGATCACCCTTTACGAGGGTTATGCTCGCGCTTTCCATCGCCACATCGGTGCCCGTCCCCATCGCTATACCCACGTCCGCTTCCGCGAGCGCGGGAGCATCGTTCACGCCATCACCGGCCATGGCGACGATGTGACCCTCGCTTCGCAGACGGCGCACGACGGCATTTTTCTGTTCCGGAAGCACCTCTGCCTCGACTTCGGTGATTCCAAGTCTCGCCGCCACCGCTGCGGCCGTCGCGCGGTTGTCTCCGGTCAGCATCACAATACGCACGTGGTCTGCCCGGAGGGCTTGCAGCGCCGCTGGCGTGGAAGCCTTGACGGGGTCGGCGACGGCGACAATTCCCACGGCCCGGCCGTCCACGGCCACATACACCACCGTCGAGCCCTGGTCCCGAAGTCTATCCGCCGGACCCTCCAGCTCCTGAGCCTCAGGCGATGAAGTGTCAACGAGCTTCGCATTGCCAACAGCCACCCGGTGACCGGCAACCACGCCACTCACCCCTTTGCCCGTCACCGAGCTGAATCCGCGTGCTTCCTGAATCTGCAGACCGCGATCGCGTGCGGCAGTCTCGATCGCAGCGGCGAGGGGATGCTCGCTGGATCGCTCCACACTTGCGGCCAGACCGAGGAGTGCGGCCTCGTCAAACCCCTTGACCGGTGCGACAGCGACGACTCTTGGCTTGCCCTCGGTCAGAGTGCCGGTTTTATCCACCACCAGCGTGTCGACCTTCTCGAGGCGTTCGAGTGCCTCGGCGTTCCTGATGAGGATGCCGTCCATGGCGCCTTTGCCAATGCCGACCATGATCGACATGGGCGTGGCCAGGCCCAGCGCGCAAGGACAGGCGATGATGAGTACAGACACCGCAGCGATGAGCGCATAAGAAAGCGCGGGGGCAGGGCCCCACAGCAGCCACGTAACGAAGGCGACGACAGCGACGAGAATGACCGCGGGGACGAACCAGGCGGAGACGATATCGGCGAGACGCTGGATCGGCGCGCGGCTGCGCTGCGCGTCTGCGACCATGTGCACAATGCGTGCGAGGACGGTTTCGGCGCCCACGCGCTCGGCCAGCATTACCAGGGAGCCGGTGCCGTTCAGTGTTCCCCCAATGACTTTATCTCGCGGCGCTTTCTTTACAGGCATCGACTCCCCGGTCATCATCGATTCATCGATTGCACTGTTGCCTTCGAGCACAGTACCGTCGACCGGTACGGCGTCGCCCGGCCGGATCCGCAGTCGATCGCCAGGCCGAACATCGTCTAAGGGCACCTCCTGGTCGCTGCCATTCGTGCTGATACGGCGCGCCGTCTTCGGTGCAAGAGTCAGAAGTGCGCGGATCGCACCACTCGTGTGCTCTCGGGCGCGCAGCTCCAGCACCTGACCCAGCAGCACGAGTACGGTGATGACGGCCGCGGCCTCGTAATAGACAGGGACTGTTCCATCCGGGCCTCGCAGTGACGGCGGAAATGCGCCTGGGAAGAGAGTGGCTACGAGGCTGTAGAGATAGGCCGCGCCCGTGCCGAGTGCAATGAGCGTGAACATGTTGAGCAAACGGTTGCGAACGGACGCCGCTGCACGCTCGAAAAACGGCCGCCCGGCCCACAGCACCACCGGAGTGCCCAGAGCGAATTGCACCCCTAGCGCGATGTAGGGCGAGACGAGGTGATGCCAGCCCAGCCCGGGCACGTGTGCGGTCATTTCCCACACGAAGAGCGGAGCTGCCAGGGCTGCGCCGACCCAGAATCGCCGTGTCATGTCGCGCAGCTCAGGATTGTCGACGGCCTCGGCGGTTGGGTGCAGTGGCTCCAGTGCCATGCCGCAGATCGGACAGCTGCCCGGTGCGTCGCGCCGAATCTGCGGGTGCATGGGGCAGGTGTAGGTCGTGCCGCGGGGCGCCTCGGTCATCGTGTCTGCGGCTTCCTGCGTCGGCCCCACTTGAGGATTTTTGTTGATGTAGCGATCGGGGTTCGCGCGAAACTTCTCGCGGCATCCGCCGCAGCAAAAGACGTAGCGATGTCCCGCGTGCTCGATGAAATGCGCCGACTGCGGGTTGACGCTCATTCCGCACACAGGATCGATCACACCGATTCCTCGCTCCCCAGCGCCTGCAGGATGGGACAATTCTCTGCACGGCCGTGTCCTGGGCAGACGTCGATCAGACTCACCAGCCCCTCGCGTATCCGCTGCAGTGACGCGATTCGCTGCTCGACGT
The DNA here is from genome assembly GCA_035552975.1 of Steroidobacteraceae bacterium. Lineage (GTDB taxonomy): Bacteria > Pseudomonadota > Gammaproteobacteria > Steroidobacterales > Steroidobacteraceae > 13-2-20CM-66-19. Next base: position 2,687 of record DATNEN010000306.1, on the reverse strand, counting down.
CGCTGACCTTCTGCTGCGCCGCGCGTTTCACTCTCGCGACATCGCGACGGCTGGAAAGCGCCAGTAGCTCACGTATCTCGTTCAGGGTGAAGCCGAGGGCCTGAGCGCGGCGGATGAAGCGCAGTCGCGCAACCTCGGCGGCGCTATAGCGCCGATATCCGGAGGCCAGTCGCGTCTTGGGATTGAGTAGCCCGCTGCGCTCGTAGTAACGGACCGTGTCGATGCCGACGCCGCCGCGCTTGGCGAGTGCACCAATGCCCAGGGATTCCATAGGTCGATCTCCGCCTGTACGTGCATATCTTAAAGTGCAGACCTTGGTCCAGAGTCAAGACCTCCCCGGGGTGACCGGTAAGTTGCTGATTCGTCCGGTATTATCCCCTGCGGCGCTGGCGGTCCACCGGGTACGATGCGGACCATGACGGCGGAGTGCATCTTCTGCGCGATCGTTGCAGGCCGTGCTGCAGCGGATATCGTCTACGCAGACGAGCTGACGATCGCAGCCATCGATCTGCGACAACACATGTCACACCAGCGAATTCTCGGAACAGCGGTTGCTCCCTTGTGCAGCTTCGCGCCGTCCGTCCACGCAGCACCGCAAGAGCCGGCGTTTGATTGGCGGTGTCGGCCGATCGAGCTTCCAGGTCTGCCCGCCCGCATGATGGACTGGACGGACGATCTGCGTTCCTGCTGCAGTATCGATACTTGCGGATCATCGTCTGCTGACCGGAAAATCCGGGCGTCCCTGCCGGCACGCCGAGGAACAGATGAGCCGACTCTTGAGCTTCCTTGTCATGTGCGTGGTGGGCCTGGCCGCGCAGGCCGCCGACCGCGACTGGGTCGAGCGTAGCAACACGTTCACGCGCATGGTGCTGGATGTAGATGTGCAGCACTCCCCGGAGCGGGGCTCCAACCAGGGTCTGGCCCAGTTCGATGAGCGCGTCTCGAATCCCTCGCTCGCCGATGAGCTGGCACAGCGGCACGAGCTGGAGGCAGTGGCGGCGAAGCTGGCCGCGGCTGGAGAGAAGGAGACTGATGCACGCGTGCGGGAGGATCTGGACATCCTGCACAAGGCATTGGATCTGCGCTTCCGCTTGCAGGACTACGAGCTGGGGCACGAAGTGCCGTTCGCGAATGCGAGCGAGCGGATCTTCCAGGGCTTGCGGGTGCTGCTGGACGATCAGGTGGCAGCCCAGCGCAGACCCGCAGCGACAAAAAGGCTGCTGAAATACACAGGCCAGCAGCCGCCTTACCCACCGATCACGGCAGTGCTGAAGCAACGAGCGGAAGAGCAGATGGCGAAGCCGGGTGTCCTCTACCCGGCAAGGGATGAGATCGAGACGGAGCTCGGCCGCGACCAGGCTTATGTGGACGGCATCCGCTCGTTGTTCGTCAAATACAAGCTCACCGGCTGGCAAGCCGGCTACCAGCGGCTCAAGACGCAGTTGACGGACTACGACGCGTGGATCCGGGCGAACATCCTGCCCAAGGCGCGCACCGATTTCCGCCTGCCGCGCGCCCGATATGAGCTGGCGTTCCAACAGTACGGCATCGACATTTCTCCGGAGCAGATTGCGGCGCAAGCGCATGCCGCCTTCCAGGAATATCAAACGCAAATGGGCCGGTTGGCCGCGACCGTCGCGCGCGCGAACGGCTATCCTTCCAGCGACTATCGTGCAGTGATCGCAGAGCTCAAGAAGAAGCAGATCACCGGCGCGGATATCCTGCCTTTCTACACGCAGCGCCTGCATCAGATCGAGGACATCATCCGCGCCAGGAACCTTGTGTCCCTGCCGGGCAGGCCGGCGATCATTCGTCTTGCCACGCCTGCCGAGACCGCGGCGCAACCGGCACCTCACATGTCCCCGCCAGCGCTTCTCCACAACACCGGCCAGCGTGGCGAGTTCGTCCTGCCATTGAATATTCCATCTGCAACGGGCGGCGCGGAAGACAAGTACGATGACTTCACTTTCGACGCCGTCTCCTGGACGTTGATCGCTCACGAGGCAAGGCCCGGCCACGAGCTGCAGTTCGATTCGATGGTCGAGGAGGGCGTGAGCCTCGCGCGTGCGCTGTATGCGTTCAACTCAACCAACGTGGAAGGGTGGGGGTTGTATTCCGAGCACATCATGGAGCCGTACGAACCTGCCGAGGGGCAGCTGCTGACGCTGCAGCTGCGTTTGCTGCGCGCGGCACGGGCATTCCTGGATCCTGAGCTGCAGAGCGGCAAGATGACGCCGGCGCAGGCGTACCAGGTCCTGGAGAAGGATGTCTGTCTGAGCCATGCCTTTGCGAAGGAGGAGGTGGAGCGCTTCACCTACCGCACGCCGGGTCAGGCCAATAGCTATTTCTACGGCTACACACGTCTGCTGTCACTGCGCCAGGAGACGGAAAAAGCCCTGGGATCGAAGTTCGATGCCCGGCAGTTCCATGATTTCATCCTGAGCCAGGGACTTCTGCCGCCGGATCTCATGCGCCAGGCGGTGCTGGAGGAGTTCATCCCACGCCACGCGCTCGACGGCCACCCTCGGGGCGCGACCGGGTCTCACGGCCCGTCGCGGCTCGGAGTGTTTGGGCGGGCAGTCAAGGTGCACGTCGCGGGTACCGCACCGGTGGGAGTCTCCAGCTGCACGACGTCACCGGGGGATTTTCCGACGCACGCGGCGTCGGCACGTTGATTTGCAGTTGTC
>DATNEN010000305.1:0-3398 GCA_035552975.1 Steroidobacteraceae bacterium | reverse complement strand
GCGGCTGGAGCGCGGGATTGCTAAATTATCGGGCATCGTTCGTTCTGTGCGTCTAGCATTTTGGCGCCCGTAGCTCAGGTGGATAGAGCAGCAGCCTTCTAAGCTGTTGGTCGGAGGTTCGAATCCTCCCGGGCGCATGAGGTTGCACGTTTGCCGTGGTTTCGCAGTGTCCGAGATCAATTACGGGAATTATGTTGCGGGCAGTCAGGAGTCCCCCCCACAGGAGTTGCTCGATGACATTGACCAAGAACCTCGGAATGTTGTTGCTGGGCATCTGGCTCATCGTGACAGGACTCATACCGCTGCTCAATCTTAGCTTTTCGGGACTGGGCACCCTCATGGCTGTCCTTGCCATTGCAGCCGGTGCCTTGATCCTTGTGGGCCGGTGAACGCTCCAGCCGCCTAACAAGCCGGACGATGCCTTCACTCTTCGACCCCGTAGCTCGAGACGCCATTCTCGATCGCATCGGCCGATTAGCCCCGGATCGCAAACCGCTCTGGGGTCGCTTCACCGTACCGGAGATGGTCTGCCACGTCAGCTGCGCGCTTCGCCAAGGCCTCCGCGAGCTTGAAACCGGACCGCCCACGGGGCCCCTGGCCCACGCGCCCCTCAACTGGTTGTTGATCCATGTGGTGCCATGGCCGAAAGGGAAGGGCAAGAGCCCGCCGGAGTTTCTGGCCACGCGCCCCACGACGTGGAATGCGGACGTGAGCCGCCTGCGCGATTTGATTCAACGCTTCGCGGATCGCGGGCCCATGGCTGATTGGCCCCCGAGTCGCGTCTTTGGGCGCATTTCCGGACGGAGTTGGGGTGTGCTCGAACACAAGCACCTTGATCACCACCTCCGGCAATTTGGAGTGTGAGGGAAGAATTGCGCACTCCACTGCGGCGCTCACGGTCGAACCGCATGATCGCGGGTGTGGTGGCGGGGCTGGCCAAGTACTTCGGCGTCGACCCGACCGTCGCCCGGGTGCTGTACGTTATCGGCTCGATCGTGTCAGCCGCGTTTCCAGGCATCCTCGTGTACCTCGTGCTCTGGGCGATCGTGCCTGAGGGCGACTAGGCAGCTTGGCAATTCCCACGGCGCCCACTCCGCCGATCGGCAACAAGCGCGCATGGCCACTTCTGCTGGTGGCCGGTCTCTCCTTTGTCCCCGTATTCGGTCTCTTCTTCGGCGCCGCCGGCGTGACCTGGGCGCTGATTTCCGACCGACCGCGCGCCAGGCTAAGCCTCGTCATCGCAGCAACCGGAGCCCTGCTCAATCTGACGGTCCCATTGTTTGTCGTACTCAGGATGCAGCATGGGGAGACGTTCGCACGCGTGGAGGCCCAGCAAACACGGGAAGACCTCACCAAATTGGTCGCTGCGCTGCAAGACTACCATGGTCGAGTGGGGCGCTACCCACCCAGCCTCCAAATCCTTGTCGGGGTACCGGTCCCCACGCGCCTCATCAACATCTATGACCATGCGCCAGGCCTGCTTCGAATCCCTCGCTTCTACGAGTACCACCTCTCGGCCGATGGAGAGAGCTACGATCTATTCTCCGTCGGTCCCGACGGGGTGCCGCACACGGCGGACGACATTCGGCCCGACCTGGCCGATTCGCTGCGCGACCGCGCCGGGTATCGACCGACGCCCTAGCTACGCAAGGACTCCTTGAGTATCTCGAAGCGGCGAACCTGGTGAAGGTCGACCGCGATCCGTTCCATCCTTGTTGGAGACGACATGCCCCACGGCAAGATCTGTTATCTAGAAATACCGGCGAAGACCGCCGAAGCGTCCGCCGACTTCTACAGCACCATTTTCGGCTGGAAGATCCGGGAACGGGGCGATGGGGAGCTGGCGTTCGATGATGCTGGTGGCGTTAGCGGGACCTGGGTGAAGGAGAGCGACCGGACACCGGATGAGCGCACGCGGACCTACATCATGGTGGATCGGATTGCGGACACCTTGAAGCGGATTGAAGCCGCAGGTGGCCAGGTGCTGACGCCTCGTACGGCGATCGGCGCAGGCATGGGCGCATTTGCCGTGTTCGCGGATCCGGTCGGGAATGAGTTCGGACTCTACGAGGAAGCAACGTGACCACGCCACTGGTCGCTTCCATCGAGGCCGAATACCGCCGCTACAAGACCCTCGGCGAACGCGCCATCGACCAGCTCACGGACTCGCAGCTCGCGGATGCCACGGGCACCAGCAACTCCATCGCTACCATCGTCTGGCACCTGGCCGGGAATCTGAAGTCTCGCTTCACGGACTTCCTGACCTCCGACGGTGAGAAGCCGTGGCGCGACCGCGACTCCGAGTTCCTTCCGCGTCATGTGACCCGCGCCGAGCTCCGGGCCGAGTGGGAGGACGGCTGGCGGGTTGTGTTCGCGGCCCTCGCCGACCTCACCGACGCGGATCTCGCGCGGACGGTGACCATCCGGGGGCAGCCGCACACGGTGGCCGAAGCGCTGCAGCGTTCTGTCGCGCACGCGAGCTACCACGTGGGCCAGATCGTCTATGTCGCCAAGGCGCTGCGCGGTGCCGAGTGGCAGTACTTGAGCATCCCGCCCGGGCAATCCGCCCAATTCAACCAGACTCCGACGCCGCGCACCGGCAAATCGCCCACGTCATCGCAATAGAAGCGCCCTTGCGCCGGCGAGCGACTCGCCCGCAGCTTAGGCCAGTGAACCTGCGACCGCTGAATCAATCCGACGATGAGCTGCTCAGCTCCCTGGAGCAGCAAGACGACGTGTGGGAGTTTGTCGGCACCCTGCCGTTACCCGATGAGGAGCATCCGCACCACTTGTTCGCGATCATCGAGGGTCAGGCGAGTGTGGGCGTCGCCGGGCTCGTCCGATCCAAAGCACTCGACGGCAGCGATTTCGAGCTGCTGTGTGCGTTGCGATCCGAGGCGCAGGGGCGGGGCTTTGCAAAGCAAGCCTGCCAGCTCGTCATGGCGTGGGCATTCGACACAGCCAAACTCGAGCGCGTCATCGCCTCCATCGGTGATGGCAATGACGGGGCGCGCGCCATCGCCACCAAGCTCGGCATGACGGAGGTGGGCGGTGGGCCGCCCGGCACCACCGTGTACGTCAAGGATCGTGGGAAGAGCAAACGTCCGCCCAAGCGGTGAGAACTGCTTAACTGACCCTAGCCGCGCGCCTCGAGCCGGTCCAGCGCAAACCGCAGTCGGAACATGGCCGCATCCAAATCCCGGAGGCTTTCCTCGTCGAGAGTACCCGACTCGGCGACGTTGGTGAGCAGCTCCAGCGCGTTGCGGATGTGCGCGCCGGCGCTCTCGGGCGCGCGGCGCTCCGGTTGGGCGCGGCGCTCGACGCCGGACCGTCGCTCTTCCACGACGATCGTGACGACGCGGCGGCGGTCCGTGGGCGCGCGGCGATCCGTGCTGAGC
>DATNEN010000304.1:0-3535 GCA_035552975.1 Steroidobacteraceae bacterium | reverse complement strand
CATCGAGCATCGCGAGTCCCGTACGGGTCCCTCGGTGACGATCAGCATCGGTGTCGCAGTGGTCGAGCCGACCGACGAGCGCCTTCCGCGAGGGGCCGTGCAGCTCGCCGACCAGGCGCTCTACGAGGCCAAGGTGAAGGGTCGCAACCGCGTCGAGCTGATGGAGAGCGAGCACTACCGGAAGCTGGTGACGGGGGTGTTTGCGAAGCCGTCGCTGGTGGGGACTCCCGAAGCCTGAGCCCGCGGCGGGCCCGTGGCCGCGACCGCGGTAGGCGCCGCGCCCAAGCACACTCGTGCACAATACGGGGATGACCTTGTCCCTGGTTTCCCTGCTGTCGCTGTTGGTGTGGCTGTATCTGTTCTTTGCGCACGGCAGGTTCTGGCGGTCGCAGCCGGAGCTCGAGCCCACCGCGCCGACGTACCCTGTACCGGACGTCGACATCATCGTTCCAGCGCGCGATGAGGCTGAAACGATCGCGCCGGTGATCGCGTCACTCCTGGAGCAGGACTATCCAGGCAAGTTCCGCGTCGTCCTCGTTGACGATGACTCGACAGACGGCACCGCGGAGCTCGCGGGCACATCACCGCAGCTGCAAATAATTCGAGGCCAGCGAAAACCCGAAGGCTGGTCGGGTAAGTTGTGGGCGCTCAGCCAGGGCATCGACGCGACCGGAGCGCCAGTCGTGTTGCTGACGGATGCGGACATCGTCCATGACCCCAGGCACCTCTCCACTCTCGTTGCGCGACTGGAGCAGCCGGCCGTGGCGATGGTGAGCGAGATGGTGAAGCTCAATTGCACGAGTGTCGCCGAGCGCGCGCTCGTGCCGGCGTTCGTGTACTTCTTTCAGATGCTCTACCCGTTCGCCAAGGTGAACGATCCCGCCTCGAAAGTGGCCGCTGCGGCGGGAGGCACGGTTCTGATCCGCCGCGAGGCGCTGCAGCGCATCGGCGGCATCGCCGCGATCAAGGAAGCTCTGATCGACGATGTCACGCTGGCGAAAGCGGTCAAAGCCATCGCACCCCTCTACCTGGGACACTCAGGCCTGGCGCAGTCGATCCGTCCTTATCCGGATCTCGCATCCATCTGGCGCATGGTCTCGCGCACGGCCTTCACGCAGTTGCGTCATTCCGGGGTTGTGCTGCTTGGGACGCTGGCCGGGCTCACGGTGGTGTGGCTCGTGCCGGTTTGGGCGATCGTCAGCGGTCGCGGGGTTATGGCGTTCGCGTTCGGCGCTATCGCGTTCTTGCTGGCTGCGGGGAGCTACCTCCCCACGCTGGCCCGGTATCGGCGGAGCCCTCTCTGGGCCCTCGCCTTGCCGCTCATTGCCCTCTTCTATATGGCCGCTACCGTCGGCTCGGCGTTCAGCTACTGGCTGGGGCGGGGGGCGAGCTGGAAGAAACGCGACTACGGCGCGCCGACGGGGTGAGGACTGTCGATCTGCGTGCGCGCCGTTCGTATAGGGGGTGAAATGCCGGCAATGCCGCCGGAAAGTTAAAAGGAGCACCCCGTGAAACAGTATCTTCTGAGCATCTACCAGCCCGACGGCCCCACCCCCGCCCCAGCGGTGCTGCAGGGCATCATGCGAGATGTCGGCGTCCTCCGGGACGAGATGAAGGCGGCCGGCGCATGGGTCTTCAGCGGCGGGCTGCACCCTCCCAGCACCTCGACCGTGGTCCGCTTCAAGGATCGCGAGGTCCTGACGACCGACGGCCCCTATATCGAGGGCAAGGAGCACATTGGCGGCTTCACCATCGTCCGCGCCGCCGATCTGGACTCCGCGCTCGCGTGGGGCCGGAAGCTCTCCCGGGCGACCACCCTCCCGGTCGAAGTCCGACCCTTCTACGAGGGCGCGGAATAGGCATGCCGGAGCTGCCTGTAGCCGAAATCGAGCGTGTATTCCGTGAGGAATACGGCCGGGCGGTGGCGGTGCTGATTCGCGCCTTCGGTGATATTGGCGCCGCCGAGGAAGCCGTTCAGGACGCTTTTGTCGAGGCGGTGCAACGATGGCCATCCGCCGGGCTGCCCCCCAGCCCGGCGGGATGGATCATCACGACCGCCCGCAACCGGGCGATCGACCGCCTCCGCCGCGAGGGATCCCGCGAGCATCGGCACGCACAGGCCGCGGAGATGTTCACACCAGAGGAACCCGAGGAGGACGCCGCCGTGCAGGACGATCGCCTGCGACTCATCTTTACGTGCTGTCACCCTTCCCTGGCCACCGCGGCTCAGGTTGCCCTCACCCTGCGGCTGCTCGGAGGCCTCACCACGACCGAGGTGGCGCACGCGTTCCTGGTACCCGAGGCAACCATGGCCCAGCGGCTAGTCCGGGCGAAAGCGAAGATCCGCGATGCCGGCATCCCCTATCGGGTGCCCGAGGCCGCCGACCTGCCGGATCGGCTGCGATCCGTGCTGGCGGTCATCTACCTGATTTTCAATGAAGGCTATACGGCCAGCTCGGGCGAGCGGCTGGTTCGCGAGGATCTGTGCGTGGAGGCCATCCGACTCGGTCGACTCCTGCGGGATCTGATGCCGGAGGAGCCGGAGGTGATCGGTCTGCTTGCCCTGATGCTGCTCATCGATTCGCGACGCGCGGCGCGGCTCTCGCCCGGGGGTGACCTGGTTCTGCTGGCAGACCAGGATCGCAACCGGTGGGACCGGGAGCTCATCGAGGAAGGACAGGCACTGGTTCGCCTGTGCATCGCTCGCAATCAGCCCGGGCCTTACCAGATCCAGGCTGCCATCAACGCCGTTCACAGCGACGCGGCATGCGTCGAGGACACCGATTGGCGGCAGGTTCTGCAGTTGTACACACAGCTTATGTCGATCGCGCCGAGTCCCGTCACGGCGCTCAATCGCGCGGTTGCCCTGGGTGAGGTCCAGGGGCCGCAGGAAGCTCTGACGACGGTGGATCGGCTGGATCTCGGCGATTACTACCTGTTTCACGCCATCCGGGCCGATCTGCTGCGGCGACTGGGTCGCAACAGTGAGGCGAAGCGGGCGTACGACGCTGCGATCGCTCGGGCGGAGAACGCTGCTGAGAGGAGCTTCTTGCAGCGGCGGCGCGCGGGGCTTGCATAGAGCGCGCGCCGCGCACGAGACCGCGTGACGCGTGAGATGTCAGCCTCGCGTCCGGCGTGGCCGAGCCGCGCCCCAGTGTGGCCGCACCGCGGGGGCCGGGCGCCCGTCAGGCGCGCGTGCGCCCCCCGACTAAGCCGCGCGCTGGAAAGCCGCGAGGCGCACTCCCTCGTGCTCGAGCAGCCAACGCTTGCGTGGGAGGCCTCCGCCGTATCCCGTAAGCGAGCCATCCGCACCGATGACCCGGTGACAAGGGACCACAATGCTGATCGGGTTCGCTCCGTTTGCCATGCCGACGGCGCGCATCGCACTCGGGCTGTTGAGACGTTTGGCCAGTGCTCCGTAGCTGACCGTCTGGCCCGCTGGGATCGTGCGGAGCGCCGCCCAGACTTCCCTCTGGAACGGGGTCCCGCCGGTTCTGACTACCAGAGCCTCGATGGCTCGCAGAGCGCCTGCGAA
>DATNEN010000303.1:0-14258 GCA_035552975.1 Steroidobacteraceae bacterium | reverse complement strand
CAGAGTTTCGAGCTGGACTCGGACGAGATCAAGATTCTCCACTGGGCCCGGTTGCACTGATTATCCCCTAGCGGACTTCCTTCCCTTCATCGAAAGTCCGCATTTACGAACCCCAGGGCGTCAAAACCCTGGGGTTTTTTTATTGGCGAAAATGGCCGCAGGCCATTTTCGCGGGCATCAGCGTGAGTGCCTTCGTTGGGCGGCCGGCAAAAAGCGTGGTTTTTGCCGGCGAGGTATCGTTGGGGGCCATTTTCGCGGCATCAGCGTGAGTGCCTTCGTTGGGCGGCCGGCAAAAGGCGTGGCTTTTGCCGGCGAGGTATCGTTGGGGGCCATTTTCGCGGCATCGGCGTGAGTGCCTTCGTTGGGCGGCCGGTAAAAGGCGTGGCTTTTGCCGGCGAGGTATCGTTGAAGCAGCGTGGGCCGCAGGCGGCTTCGTTTGTCGCTGGTTGCTGCCGCTGGGCGCGGGCCGCCGATTTGGCCGCGGTGCCTTCGTTTACCGCTTCCGTTTCTTTATCGCTAGCTCGCGCAGGCGGTCATTTCGTGCGCAGCGCGCGGCTGATCATCGTGTCGTTCAGGCTCAGGCCGGGCAGGACTTCGCGGGTGTTCTTCAGGCCCTCGCGCAGGAAGCGGGCGAACGCATCGGCGGGTACGGGTTTGCTGCAGAAGTATCCCTGGTATTGATCGCAGCCGAGCCGGCGCAGGAAGTCCAGTTGCTCCTCCGTCTCTACGCCCTCGGCGATCACCCTCAGATGCAGGCTGTGCGCCAGCGACACGATGGCGCGCACGATCTGCGCATCATCGCGGCTGGTGGTGACTTCCTGGATGAAGGAGTGATCGATCTTGAGCTTGTCGAGCGGCAGGCGCCGCAGGTAGCTCAAGCTCGAGTAGCCGGTGCCGAAGTCATCGACCGAAATGCGCACCCCGAGTCCGGACAGGCTGCGGAGGATTTCGATCGAAGTCTCCGCGTCGTGCATAACCGCGCTCTCGGTCAGCTCCAGCTCGAGGAAGCGGGGCTCGAGGCCTGCCTCATGCAACGCGCCACGGACTACTTCGAGGAGATTCTTCTGGCGGAACTGCTGCGCCGACAGGTTCACGGCCACTCGTATCGGGCCGACGCCGGTCATCTGCCATGCTCGCGCCTGCCGGCACGCTTCGCGCAGCACCCATTCCCCAATCGGGACGATCAAGCCGGTCTCTTCGGCCACGGGGATGAAGCCGCTGGGCGCGATGAGGCCGCGCTTCGGGTCGCGCCAGCGAATCAGCGCCTCGGCGCTGTCGACACGGCCGGACTCCACGTCAACCTTCGGCTGGTAGTGCAACTCGAACTCATTCCGTGAGATCGCGCGGCGCAAGCCGTTCTCCAGCTCCAGGCGCTCGCGTGCAAACGTATTCATCGTCGAGGTGAAGAACTGGAAGCCGCTGCGGCCGTTCTTCTTTGCGTGGTACATCGCTGCGTCCGCGTGCTGCAGCAGCGTCTCCGCGTCCCTGCCGTCGTCCGGGAAGACGCTGATGCCGATGCTCGCAGAGACATGGACCTCCAGGCCCGCAAGGGCGACCGGCCGGCCGATGTCCGCGAGCACGCTGCTGGCGATCGACTCCGCATCGTGCAGTCCGCCGATCTCATTGATCAGGATGACGAACTCATCCCCTGCCAGGCGCGCCAGCGTGTCGGTTCTGCGCAGCCGTGCCGCCAGTCGCCGCGCGGCTTCCTTCAACAGCTCGTCTCCGGAAAGGTGCCCGAGGGAGTCGTTGATGGATTTGAAGCGATCCAGGTCCATCACCATGACGGCAAAGCGCCGCTGGTGCCGTTCGGCGTTGGCGATCGCCTGATCCAGCCGATCGGCGAGCAGCAGGCGGTTCGGCAGGCCGGTCAGGGTGTCGTGGGTGGCGACGTGCTGCAGCTGCGCGTTGGCTTGCTCCAGCTGCTCGTTGTGCCTGCGGGTCTTCGACTCCAGGTGCGCGTCGTAGACCAGCAGGATCGTGGTGATCGACAGCAGTGCGAATGCCAGGACCCCGACCGTCGTGGCGAGCCACAGGCTGTTCATTCCGGCGGTGCCGGTGCAGTAGGAATCGGCGCCGAAGCGCGAGGCAGCCATGGCGGTGTAGTGCATTCCGCTGATGGCGAACCCCATGACGAAGCCCGCGCCGACGCGGGCCAGCGCCATCTGCACGGAGCGGCCGCTGCGCAGATGGACGAACATCCACAAGGCAACGAACGAGGCGACGATGGAGATGGCGATCGAGGCCGCCAGCAGCCCGGGCTCGTAGCGGACCATGGGTGCGATCTGGATCGCCGCCATGCCGCAGTAGTGCATGGCCGAAATGCCGATGCCCATGATGACGGCCCCGACGCTCAGCCGCAGCAAGTCGACCTCCGGGCGGCTGGCGAGAGCGAGCGCAAAGCCGGACACGGCGATCGCGATTACCAGCGAGGTGACGGTGATCGGAATGCTGTAAGCGAGCGGGATAGGCAGCGAGAAAGCCAGCATGCCGATAAAGTGCATGGACCAAATCCCAGAGCCCATGGCGACAGCGCCGCCAGCGGCCCAGATGTGGGCCGAGGGACCATTCGCGCGCGCCACGCGGGATGCGAGGTTCAGCGCGGTGTACGAGACGAACACCGCGACGGCGACCGACAGAAGTACGAGCCAGTAGTTGTAAGTGCCGGTCACGATTGAAAAAGCTCCCCTGCGCGAGACCCTGGCCAGGACCCCGGCCATGTTGCAGGTATCGGCCGCAGGGCGGCTTCTCTTGAGATGAGCGCCCGGCAAGTGTGATCCGGTACCGCTGGCCGGAAGCCCATGTGACAATCCCTGTCTATTGCAGGCGATTTGACATAGGGAGAGACCCTCGATGAATTCACGGTCCCTTCGCTGGCTTGCGGCCCTCGCCGCCGCAATCGTGTGCCTGGGCCTCGGCGGCTGCGGCTACAACAACCTGCAGCGCCAGGACGAGAACGTGAAGGCCGCCTGGTCGGAGGTGGTCAACCAATATCAGCGCCGCGCGGATCTGGTTCCGAACCTGGTGAACACCGTGAAGGGCTTCGCTCAGCAGGAGCAGCAGGTGTTGATCGGAGTTACGGAGGCGCGCGCCAAGGTGGGCTCGATCCAGGTGAGCGCCGACGTGCTCAACAACCCGGAGGCGTTTGCGAAATTCCAGGCGGCGCAGAATCAGCTCACCCAGTCGCTGAAGAGCCTGCTGGCGGTCTCGGAGCGCTATCCGGACCTGAAGTCGAACGAGAACTTCCGCGATCTGCAGGTGCAGCTGGAGGGCACGGAGAATCGCATCACCGTGGCGCGCAACCGCTATATCGACGCGGTCCGCCAATACAACATCAACGTGCGCAGCTTTCCGACCAATCTCACCGCGAAGATGTTCGACTTCCAGGTGAAGCCGAATTTCACGGTCGCGGACGAGTCGGCGATCGCTACTGCGCCGACGGTGGATTTCGGCGGCGCCAGGCCGACCGGCGGCCCGGTCAGCGGGCCCGCGGCCGCGCCGGCAACTCCGGCGCCGGCCGGCACGCCGCCGCCGGCACGTTCGCCGGTCGAGCCTGCACCGACCACCCGATGAGCCGCAGCCGCGGGTGGCGGGCCAATCTGGCCTGGAGCCTGCTGGCGCTGCTAGGGGCATCGCTGTGCCCCGCGCAGTCGCTGCAACCGATTCCGAAGCTCGAGGCGCGTGTCACCGATCTGACCGGGACGCTGACGGCTGCCCAGCTGTCCATGCTCGAAGAGAAGCTGCAGGACCTGGAGTCGCGCAAGGGATCGCAGCTGGCGGTTCTCATGGTGCCCACGACCCGACCGGAGGAGATCGAGCAGTACGGGATCCGCGTGTTCGACCAATGGAAAGTGGGCCGCAAGGGCATCGATGACGGCGCACTGCTGATCATCGCCAAGGAGGACCGCACGATGCGGATCGAAGTGGGTCGGGGTCTGGAGGGCGCGCTGACGGATCTCACTTCCAGCCGCATCATTTCCGAGACCATCACCCCGCTGTTCCGGCAGGGCGATTTCTACGCGGGTATCAACGCCGGGCTCGATCAGATGATTCGCGTCGTCGACGGTGAGCCGCTTCCCCCGCCCGATCGGCGCTGGCAAGGGCGCCCGCAGGGCCTGGGCGCCTGGCTGCCGTTCCTGTTCCTGGGCGTCTTGATTGGCGCTCCGCTGCTGCGGACGCTGTTCGGGCGCGCTCTCGGGTCGATTCTCACCGGTGGGGTGACCGGAGCGCTCCTGTGGTTCGCCGGTCAGGCGTTGCTGGTCGCAGTGCTCGTCGGCGCCATCGCGCTGCTGGTCTCACTGGCCGGCTTCGCGGGACCGCGTGGCTGGTCCAGTTACCCGCGCTCGGGTGGCTGGGGCGGTGGCCTGGGAGGCTTGGGCGGGGGCTTTGGCGGAGGAGGTTCCGGCGGCGGAGGTTTTGGCGGGGGATTCGGCGGCGGGGGCGGGACGGGGGCCGGCGGCGGCGCCTCGGGCCGCTGGTAGCAGATCTATGAGCGCCGGCCGGCTGTTGCGCCATCTGTTCGCCACACGCTGGGGCACACGGTGGCGGTTCCCCCCGGCGACGCTCGCGGCCATCGAGAAAGCCATTCGCGAGGCGGAAGCACAGCATGGCGGGGAGATTCGCTTCGCCATCGAGACGGCGCTCGACCTGCCTGAGCTATGGCACGCCCTGGCACCGCGCCGGCGCGCGACGCGGGTGTTCGGTCAGCTCGGGGTCTGGGACACGGCGCAGAACAACGGTGTGCTCATCTACGTGCTGCTGGCCGACCGCATCGTGGAGATCGTTGCCGACAGAGGCATCGCCGCGTTCGTTCAGCAGTCGGAGTGGGACGCGATTTGCAGGGAGATCGAGCGCCAGTTCCGCGCCGGTCGCTTCATGGAAGGTTCAGTCGCGGCCGTGCAATCTGTGGGGCGGCTGCTTGCCCGGCACTTCCCGGCGCAGCGCCCGGGCGAGGACGAGCTGCCCAACCAGCCGGTCCTCCTGTAGTTTGATCGCGAAGGCGGCTGCGGGCCCGAAACGGCCCAGCGCTTTTGCCGGCCCAGGGGATGGTCGCGCGTCATCGAGCGCGGTCTTGCGGCAGGTACGATGTCATATATTCTTTCGCCTATGAATCTTGAACGCCCCACGATCCGGGCTGCCCTCGTGGCGGCCCTCTGCGCTGTTGCGCTCAGCGGTTGCACCCTGTTCAAGCCCCAGCCCAAGGCAGCGCCTCCGCCTCCGCCGCCTACGCCCGCTCCCGTGATACCGCCGCCTGTGCAGACGGAGCGGTTCGAGCTCGCGCCCGGCCAGGACATCGTCGGCCAGGTGCAGGTCACGACGGTCGGGAAGGACGACACGCTCACCGACATCGCGCGCCGCTTCAATGTGGGCTACGAAGAAATCGTGCGCGCCAATCCGGGAGTCGACCCGTGGTTGCCCGGAGCCGGTCGCAAAGTCGTGCTGCCAACGCAGTTCATTCTGCCGAACGCACCACGGGAAGGCGTCGTGATCAACATTCCGGCGATGCGGCTGTTCTATTTCCCTCCGCACAAGGCCGGAGAGCCGCAGGTGGTGATCACTCACCCGATCGGCATCGGCAAAGTAGGTTGGTCCACGCCTGAAGGCGTGACGAAGATCGTGCGGCGGCAGAAGGATCCGACCTGGACCGTTCCGGTGTCCGTCCTCAAGGAACACCGCGAGAACGGCGAGGAGCTGCAGCGTGTGATCGGCCCTGGCCCGGACAACCCCCTGGGGCGACATGCCTTCTATCTGCAGTGGCCCAGCTACCTGATACACGGCACGAACAAGCCGGCCGGCGTGGGTCTGCGCTCCAGTCACGGCTGCATCCGCCTGTTCCCCGAAGACATCGCGCAACTCTTCGACATGGTGCCCATCGGAACAAAAGTGCGCGTCGTCAATCAGCCGTTCGTGTTCGGCTGGCGCGACGATAAGCTTTACATGCAACCCCTGGATGTCCTCGCGGACGACACTCGCGACTGGAAGAAGGCGCCACGGAAGCTGCTGAGCAAGTCGCTGGCTTCCACGCTGCAGAAGGATCTCAAGGCGCACAACGAGCAGGTCAACTGGGACGTCGTGTCCGCGCTGTCGAAGTCGCCTCGCGGCTTGCCAGTGCCGATCTCAGCCCCTATAGCCACGGCGCAGATCTCAACGCCTACCGCTACCGCGACCGCAGCAACGCCCCTGGCCGCCAGCGCCGAGCAGATCGTGGCGTCGGCGAGCGTGGTTCGCAACGAGCTCCCAGAGGGCTCCACCTGGGATGGCAAGACGGATCTGCCGATGGATCAGGCCACCTTCAATCAGATGCTTTCGGAGATCGAGCCGGGATCCAACGGTGCCGCGCCCGCGGCGACGGCTTCGCCGGCCAGCGCCAAGGTGCCTGCGCAGGCGCAGAGCGCGACGCCGGTCAAGTCGACTGCGAAGACAGGCACTTGAGCGCTGATGCAGCGCCGTAATGAATCTTGCGGGCGCGCCGCGCCGACCTGAGATCGCAACGATGCCCGCGCTATCGGAATGGCTGCAGTTGATGCTCGCGGAGATCTCCCGCAAAAGGGACGACGCCGAGCGTGCCCGCGAAGAGGAAGCCGAGCGGTCTCGTGACGTGGGCAGCGTACCGATGATTTCCACTCCGCTCCCGCCGCTTGCGTCGGCTGAGTCGAGCCGCCACGATGGCGCCGAGCGTGCCCGCAACGAGACCGCCAAGCCCCGTTGAGGATCTTCGCACCGTCGCCAATTGACGACGCGCCGCCGACCGCCCTGTGTTAGAGTCCCGCACAGGCGATCGACAGCAAATGGCCGTGAGGCCGCGAAGAAAAACCAGTGGCTGAGAGCCGAATCTCCGGCGCCGGCGGCGTAGAACTCGCAGAACAGGGCGGAGCGCAGCGTGCGATCGCACGCGCATCCACCGCTACGGCAGCCTTCGTCGGGCGAACTCTAAAGGGCCCCGTCAATCACCCGGTGCTCATCGGCAGCTTCGCGGAGTTCCAGCACCATTTCGGCGGTTTGTGGCAGCCCGCCGCGCTGTCCTACGCGATCGAGCAGTTCTTCGAGAATGGCGGATCGAAGGCTTATGTCGTGCGCGTCGTGAATGGCGCACGGCCGCCGACGATCTCGTTGCGCTCGTCGGCGGGTCTGCTGACGCTGGTCGGCCTCAATCCCGGCTCACGCGAGTATCTGCGCGCCTCCGTCGACTACGACGGCATCGCCGAGAATGAGCCGGACCGGTTCAACCTCGTCGTCCAGCGAGTGCGCTCGGCAGGCTCGGAGCTGATTCAGGACCAGGAGATTTTCCGTCGCATTTCCGTCCTGCAGGAGTCCGGTCGCTGGGTACCGGACGTGCTGGCAGAGTCCCGATTGGTGCGTGTCGTCGGGGCGCCGCCGGCGCAGCGGCCTGAGCGCTCCGCGGGTGGACCCGGCGGTGGTGCCATCGGTTATGCCGGTTCCAATCCTGACGGTGACGATGGTGGCCCGATCACCGACTACGACGTCATCGGCTCGGCGAGCGATCGCACCGGCATGTTTGCGTTACCGGCGGATTTCAATTTTCTGTGCATTCCGCCGCTGGCCCGGGAGCAGGACGTCGGCTCGAGCACCTTGCTGGTCGCCGCAAGATTCTGTCGCGAGCGCCACGCGATGCTGATCGTCGACCCGCCCATGAGTTGGGTGTCCTCGCGCACGGCCCTCGATGCGATGCGCACATGGCCGTTCCGCAGCGATAACTCGGTAATGTATTTCCCGCGGGTGCAGGCCTTCGACCGCCTGCGGGGCAAGGTAGAGACATTCGCCTCGTGCGGCGCCGCGGCGGGGATGATCGCGCGCTGCGATGAGACCTGGCCGGTGTGGGCCGCAGCCGAGACGGACGACGCGGTATTGCGGCCGGGTTTGCGGCCCGCCGTGCCGGTGTCCGAAGCCGAACGCATGCGCCTCGTGCAGACCGGCATCAATGTTCTGGCTTCCGTGCGATCGACCTATCGAGGCGGAGTGAGCCCGAGGACGCTGGCGGCCGGGGGCCGCGGGACCTCCGATTGGAAGTACCTGTCCGCGCGCCGCCTGGCTTTGTTCGTGGCCTCGAGTATCGAGCAGGGGACTCGGTGGGTGCTCATGGAGCCGAATACGCAAGCCACGTGGGAGAAGGCACGCACGCAGGTGGCTGCATTCTTGCAGTCGCTCGCCGATGGGGGGGCTTTCGGCGGCCAGGCCGCGGGTGAGAGCCACTTGGTCATCTGTGACGAGCGCATCAACCGCGCGGAGACCATCGCCGAGGGCAAGCTCAACATTCTGTTCGGCTTTGCGACCAGCAAGCCCGGTGAGTTCGATACCTGGCTGGTTACGCACCAGGCCGCCGGCAGTCGCGCCCGCCCGGTGTCAGTCAATCGCCTGACCACCTCGCGACAACGCGTGGGGTGGGAGATCGAGACCTCCATCCTGAGAAAGCTATCCGGCCACTGACGGCCGAGGAGTCCTCGCCCGCCGCTGTCCCCTCGATCAGGCGGGTCCCTTGGCAGAGACGTTGATACTGATGACGGCGCGCACGACCTCGGCGCCATTATCATCCACGACACTTATGGGAACACCGACGTTCTGAGTGTCGCTCCACTCCGTCTTGTCCAGTCGTGCCGTGGCCGTCACGCCAGTATGCGCGCGGCGGAGGTATTCGATTGTCATACCACGTGTGACCCATGTGAGAGTGGGTGGGATCGTGACCTCGGCCACCATGCCCGCGGCCAGCTCGCACAAGTTGGTGAGGCACTGCACCGAGCCTTGCGCGTCGCGGACCGGCTTGCGATTGGCCATGGCTACCTTGCAGAGCGCGGGCCGTAACTCGATGAAGCGTGGCTTGAGTGCACGTACGTGGGGTGCGCGGCGACACACCCTCCGGCCGAACAGCCAGCGGCCGAAGCGGGAGCCCGAGCGTTTCTGCCATGAGCGGAGGGTGGCGCCGACGGCATTGGTATGTGTCATGGTGAGCCAATCCATCTGCTGACGGGTGGCGATGGGATCCGCGGCGATGACGAAGCTCCTGCGAAGGCATTGCCTTCGATGACTTGACGGTCAGCGGCGTGTGGCGGCACACATTCTTCAGTTGCGCCGCCGGATGACCTCCCGGAATTTATGCGAGCCGGTGTCTACACTCAAGCCGTATTGGACGCTCGCCACGCCAGGCTCGCAGAAAGAGCGAAAAAACGGGAAAATCGCTAAAGGCATTTGGCTTTGGCCTTGCACTGACGGCACACTGGGTACCCGATGAATGCGCTGCCAATCCTCCTGCACCCCGTTCCGAGGGCACTCTGCACCCCAGCACTGCGCCCGCCGGAGCAGCACTGATGGATGAGCCACCGGTGCCCACGCGGTACGTCGTGTTCTCCCACGGCCAGGAGAGCGGACCCTGGGGCAAGAAAATCTCCGCGCTGGCCGAGGTGGCGCGCAGCGAGGGCTACGAAGCGCATTCGGTAGACTATCGAGGGATCGAGGAGCCGCGTGCCCGCGTGGCGAAGCTGGTGGATTTCTGCAAGGAGCTGGCGGGTGACCTGGTCCTGGTCGGCTCGAGCATGGGGGGCTACGTCTCGGTGGCCTCCGCTTCGCTGCTGCATGCCCGCGGGGTCTTTCTGATGGCGCCCGCGCTGTACGTGGAGGGGTTGCCGGAGCTGCGCGCCGGGCTGCTCGACTGTCCGACGACCGTCGTGCACGGCTGGCGTGACGATGTCATCCCGTTCGATCACAGCGTGCGCTTCGCCGAGACCTACCATGCCGCCCTGCACGTGCTGGAAAGCGATCACCGGCTGCACAATCAGGTCCGTGTGATCCAGTATCTGTTCGAATATTTCCTCATCGCCCTCGACCTGCCCGCCACCGCGTTCGAGTAGGCGCGATGCGCGCATCATTCACCTAAATGAACTGGCTGTTGCGCCGGCTACTCGCCCTGTGGGTGCGCTTCAGGGCTCGTCCCGAGGATGCCGTGGCGCGCCTGCACGCGCGCACCAACCCCATCTGCTACGTGCTCGAGACGCGCAGCGCGGCCGATCTGGCGATCCTGCAGAACGCCTGCGTGCAACTGCGGCTGGCGCGGCCGGCGAAGCGGCTGGTCGCCGAGTCGAAGGAGCTGCGATCCTTCTTCTACCTGAGCCGGCCGCGTGGCTTCTGGGGCGAGCGCCTGGATCGCCGGCCTCCCCCGCAGCTGCGGCAGATCATCGAAGTGCTGCGCGCGCACCCGCAGAAGGACATCGACCTGGTGCCGGTCGCCGTGTACTGGGGACGGGCACCGCAGAAGGAGGGCTCCTGGTTCCGTCTGCTGCTGGTGGAGGACTGGGCCCTGGCCAGCCGAGCCCGCAAGTTTCTACAGGTGTTGTTCAACGGCCGCGACACGATCATCGAGTTCGACCAGCCTTTTTCTCTGCGGGCATTGCTTGGAGAGACCTCCGGATCCGAAGGCCGCCGTGTGGCACGCACGTTGCGGACTTTGTATGCCAAGACACGTGCCGCACGCATCGGCCCTGACCTGTCGCATCGCCGAACGCTCGTCGCCCGCGTCCTGCGCGCGCGCGCGGTGCGAGCCGCCGTCGCGCAGGAGATGCGGGAAAAAAAGCTGACGCGTCACCAGGCCCTGCTGCAGGCGATGTCCTACGCGGAGGAGATCGCGGCAAACTATTCCCCGTCCTTCGTGCGCTTCATGGAGCACGCGCTCACCTGGTTGTGGAATCGACTGTACGACGGGGTGGCGTTCGGCCATGTCGAGACGCTGCAGCGCGTGGCCGAGGACAACGAGATCGTCTACGTCCCCTGCCACCGCAGCCACATGGACTACCTGTTGCTGAACTATGCGATCTATGTGAACGGTTACGCCATCCCGCACATCGCCGCCGGCATCAATCTCAATATCCCGGTCGTGGGCCGGTTTCTGCGCAAGGGGGGCGCGTTCTTCATCCGGCGCAGCTTCCGCGGCAATGGGCTCTATGCAGTCGTCTTCATGAGCTATCTCGCGGCGATCCTGGAGCGCGGACACTCCATCGAGTTCTTCATCGAGGGAGGGCGTAGCCGTACGGGACGTCTGTTGCAGCCCAAGACCGGCATGCTCGCCATGACAGTGCGCAGCTTCCTGCGCGATCCGTCGCGGCCCATCGTGTTCCTGCCCGTGTACTTCGGGTACGAGCGCATCGTCGAAGGTCGCACCTACATTGGCGAGCTCTCCGGCAAGCCGAAGGAGAAGGAGAGCGTCCTCGGGCTGCTGCGCACGCTGCGACGCCTGCGCGGGCGCTTCGGCCAGGTGCACGTGAACCTGGGAGAGCCGATTGCTCTCGCGGACGTCCTCGACAGGCATGAGCCTCAATGGCGCACGTACGCCGGTACGGACGATCTGCGTGTTCCCTGGCTCAATCCCGTCGTCGACGACCTGGCGGCCACGCTGATGCGGAACATCAACTCGGCAGCCGCGGTTACGCCAATCAATCTGCTGGCGATGACGCTTCTGGCGACCCCGCGTCAGGCGCTGCCCGAAGTCGATCTGGTGCGGCAGCTCGATCTATATCGGCAGATGCTGCACGGCGTGGCTTACAGCGACAGGATCGTGGTCACGCCACTGTCCGGCGCGGATATGCTCGCCTACGGCGAGAACATGCAGATGCTTTCGCGCGAGAAGCATCCGTTGGGGGACATCGTGCGGATGAGCGATGAGGCGGCGATGCTGGCCACCTACTACCGCAACAACATCCTGCATCTGTTCGCTCTGCCGTCACTGGTCGCCTGCGCGTTCGTCGGCAACGCCATGGTTCGGACCGAGGACCTGCAACGGCTCGCATGGCGTATCTTTCCCTATATCGCCGCGGAGCTGTTCCTGCACTGGCATGAGAGCGAGCTCGCGGGGGTGGTCGATCGTGTACTGGCCTGTCTCGAGCAGCAGGGTTTGATCGAGGCGAACCCGACTCGCACGGAATGGCGGCGTCCGCCGCCCAGCTCGGTCGAGGCCATGCAGTTGTCGTTGCTGGCACAGGCGACGATCCAGACCATCGAGCGCTACTACCTGGCGATTGCGCTGCTGGTGAAGGGCGGCAGCGGCCAGATCACCCAGGCCGACCTGGAGCAGCGCTGCCAGCTCACCGCCCAGCGCATGGGCCTGCTCTACGGCCTCAACTCGCCGGAGTTCTTCGATCGCACCCTGTTCGAGAACTTCATCGACCTGCTGCGCGAGCGCCGGGTGATCCGCATGGCCAACGGCGGCCGGCTGGAGTTCGATGAGGTGCTGCTGCGCGTGGCGGAGGATGCGCAATTCGTCCTGAGCGAGCAGATCCGCCACAGCATCCTTCAAGTCACCCATTCCTAGCCGGCGAGTCCGCGTGCCACCTTGCCGCCCTGCGGCGGCGGGACGTAGACTCGGTAAGCGCGGCTCCCCGGGGGGACTATGAGAACAGGTACGTTGGGTCGTCGCTGTGCGGTCTCCGCGAGCCCCATGACGTGGGCCGGCCCGAAATGGGCCAGTAAGTCGGCAATGGCAGCCCTCATGTGCTTCGGCTGGTGCGCGAGCGTGCATGCGATCGGCTTCCAGCTCGCCTCGGGTGACATTACCGGCAGCTGGGATACGACGATCAGCTACGGGCAGGCATGGCGCGTCTCGGGCCGGGACTGTCGTCTCATCGGCACCGCCGACGGGGGCTGCGGCTTCTCGCCCAACATCGACGACGGCGATCTCAACTACGGCCAGGGGAGCTTCAGCCGGGCCTTGAAGGCCGTCACGGAGCTGTCCCTCAACTACAAGGACAAAGCCGGGCTGTTCGTGCGGGGTGACGGCCTGTACGACTTCGCGGTGATGGGCGAGAAGACCGAGCGCACACCCCTGACACACGACGCCAAGGGGCTGGTGGGCAGCTATACGCGCCTGCTGGACGCCTTCGGCTTTCTGCGCTTCGATCTGGGCTCCATGCCCTCCGAGCTGCGCCTGGGGCGCCAGGTGGTGAGCTGGGGTGAGAGCACGTTCATCCAGAATGGCCTGAACGAGGTCAATCACTACGACGTGTCTGCCTTGCGCGTGCCGGGCTCGGAGCTGAAGGAAGCGCTGCTCCCGGATGAGATGGCGGTGTTCAACGTGCGCTTCAACCAGACCGTCAGCGCGCAGTTCCTGTATCTGTTCCAGTGGCACGAGACCAAGCCGGAGCCGGACGGCTCCTACTTCAGCACCAACGATTTCGGCACTCCCGCCGGTAGCAAGGTGATCCTGGGCTTCGGGGAGTTCTCCGACCAGGGCGTGGACTTCCGTCCGCTCGGCGGCCCGTTCATCCCGAACTTCCAGGCCGTCGGCAGGCTGCCCGACCGCACTCCCAGCGACGGCGGCCAGTTCGGCTTCAATTTCAAGTTCTATCTGCCGGACCTCGGGCAGGGGACCGAGCTTGGACTGTACTTCCTCAACTATCACAGCCGCCTGCCCGTGGTGTCGGCGATGACCGGCACCCAGGCCGGGGTCGGCAACGCTTTTGGCGCGGCGAGCGCGGTGGGCGCGGCTGCTCAGGGGTTGGCCGCCGGACTGCCGTTTGCGGCGGCCGTTGCCACCGGCGCCGCTGTTGGATCACAGCGTGCCGCCCAGGTAGGGGGCAACCTCAGTGCCGCCACTGCCCGGCAGTACGCGACCGTCGGGGCGAACACATTGCTGGCCGGCGGCAACCTCACGACGCAGGCGACCAACATCGCCGAGCACGAGTACGCGCAGACGGCGGGCTACTTCGAGGAGTTCCCCGAGAACATCAAGATGATCGGCGCCTCCTTCAACACCCAGGTGCAGAAGACCGGCACCGCCTTGCAGGGAGAGCTCACCTATCGACACAACGTGCCGCTGCAGCTGGATGACGTGGAGATCCTGTATGCGGCCCTGACGCCCTTCGAGCAGGGGCTCGCACAGCTGACGGGCGAGACGCTGCCGCCGGTGTGCCTGCCGGGCGCCGCAGCGACGCTCAGCCGTTGCGATCAGCTCGGGATCTTCGGCCCCGGTCAGATGATCCGCGGCTGGAAAGAGCACGACATGTATCAGGCGCAGTTCACCGCGACCCAGACGGTGGCCAATATCCTGAAGGCCTCGCAGCTGGTGCTGGTGTTCGAAAGTGCCGTCGACTACGTCCCGGGGCTGGAGAACAAGCTCTCGGGCGGGCCCAACGCCCAGGGAGTGCGTTACGACGGGCCGGGCACCGACGTGAGCGGCAATCCGAATCTGGCGGGTTTCCAGTTCGGCCAGGTCGACCCGGGCAAGCGCTTTCCCACCACCACTTCCTGGGGCTACGTGCTCG
>DATNEN010000302.1:0-14882 GCA_035552975.1 Steroidobacteraceae bacterium | reverse complement strand
TTGTTGCGCGCGCATGCAAACCTCACTGGATCGCCATACCGATCCGCTTCCACTTCGGGCCGCCCGAGCGGCCCCAATCCCAATTGAACCAGATCCGCGTCGCCTTGCCGACCAGGTTGGCCTCGGGCACGAAGCCCCAGGACCGTCCGTCGTCGCTGTTGTCGCGGTTGTCCCCCATCATGAAGTACATACCCGCGGGGACGTCCGTGACGAACTTCTTGCTTTCGCGGAACAAACCCGGGGCCCCCTGGTCTCCGCCGCACAAATAGCCGCGCGAGTCCCGCCGGTTGCACCCCGGGAGCGGGTCGGGACGGAAATCGATGTCCACCGGGCACAGCATCGCCTGGTGGTCGTGGGCTCCCAGCTGCTCGCGGGCGAGCTGAAAGTTGACGTAGCAGCCGTCGTTGTACTGGCTGACCACGGTGAAGGGGACCGGCTTGCCGTTGACCGTGATCCGGTCGCTGTCCACCTCTATGTGGTCCCCGGGCAGGCCCACCAGGCGCTTGATGAAGTTCACCGACGGATCCACCGGGTAGCGGAACACCACGACATCCCCGCGCTGCGGCTCGCCGATGTCCACGAACTTGTGATCCAGCACCGGCAGGCGCAGCCCGTACGTGTATTTGTTGACGATGATGAAATCCCCATCCAGCAAGGTCGGCATCATCGAGTCGGAGGGAATCCGGAAGGGCTCGAAGATGAACGAGCGCAGCAGCAGCACGATGAGCGCGACGGGGAAGAAGCTGCGCGCATAGTCGACGGTGGTCGGCTCGGGAATGCTCTGGAAGTCCTTGCCCCCGGCGTTCGCCGCCGCGAAGCGCCGCTTGCGGAAGAACGCGGCATCCAGGCCCCACACGATGCCGGTGGCGACGGTGATCCCCAACAACACGGAGCTGAAATCCAGCCGCTCCGCGACCAGCAACCGGATGATCGCGCCGGCGACGAACAGCGGCAGCGCCAGGTAGAGCGCCGCCATCAGCGGCGGGTCGGATGCGGGCTGGGGAGCGGCCGCGATGCGCCGCAGCGGCCGGCGGAACCAATCATCGGCGGCGCCGATGAGCACGGCCGGGATGGCGATCCAGGCGACGATGGTGACGATCTGAATCAACATGGGACGCCGCTCATGACTTGCGGCCGACCTTCAGGACGGCCAGAAAAGCCTCCTGAGGGATTTCGACGTGACCGAGCTGTTTCATGCGTTTCTTGCCTTCCTTCTGCTTCTCCAGGAGCTTGCGCTTGCGGGTCACATCGCCCCCATAGCACTTCGCGAGCACGTTCTTGCGCAACGCCTTGACGGTTGCGCGCGCAATGATGGCGCTGCCGATCGCCGCCTGCACGGCCACTTCGAACATCTGTCTCGGGATGAGCTCGTGCATCTTGTCCACGAGCTCGCGACCGCGATGGTAGGCGTTGTCACGATGCACGATGATCGAAAGTGCATCCACCGTGTCGCCGTTGATGAGGATATCGAGCTTCACCAGCGGGGCGGCCTGAAAGTGGCTGAACTCGTAATCGAAAGAGGCGTAGCCGCGGCTCACCGACTTCAGGCGGTCGAAGAAATCCAGCACCACCTCCGCCAGGGGCAGCTCGTACTGCAGCGACACCTGCGTGCCCAGGTACTGCATCTTCTTCTGCGTGCCACGTTTCTCGGTGCACAGCTGCAACACCGATCCGACGTGCTCGGGGGGCACGAGGATGTTGGCGATGATGATGGGCTCGCGAATCTCTTCGATCTCGTTGGACGGGGGCAGTTTGGCCGGATTGTCCACGTACTCCAGCTTGCTGTCGGTGCGTGCCACCTCGTACACGACCGTCGGCGCGCTCGTGACCAGATCGAGCTGGTACTCGCGCTCGAGGCGCTCCTGCACAATGTCCATGTGCAGCAGCCCCAGGAACCCGACGCGGAAGCCGAAGCCCAGCGCGCCCGACACCTCCGGCTCGTAGTGCAGCGCGGAGTCGTTCAAGCGCAGCTTCGAGAGGGCATCGCGGAAGCTCTCGTAGTCCTCGGAATTGACCGGGAAGAGTCCGGCGAACACCCGCGGCTTGATCTGCTTGAAGCCTGGGAGCGGCTGTGCGCTCGGATTGTGTTCCAGCGTGAGGGTATCACCGACCGGAGCGCCATCGAGCTCCTTGATGCCCGCGACCACGAAGCCCACATCGCCGGTGGCCAGCTCGCGCTCGACAACGGACTTCGGTGTGAACCGCCCCAGCTTGTCCACCGTGTGACTGCGCCCGGTGGACATGACGCGAATCTTCTCGCCGCTCTTGAGGCTGCCGTTCATCACTCGGACCAGCGACACCACGCCCACGTAGTTGTCGAACCACGAGTCGATGATCAGCGCCTGCAACGGCGCCTGCGGGTCGCCCTTGGGCTGAGGAATGCGGCGGATGAGCGACTCGAGCAGCTCCGGAACGCCCTCCCCCGTCTTGGCGCTCACGCGCAGCGCGTCCGTTGCGTCGATGCCGATGATGTCCTCGATCTCCTGCGACACCTTGTCGGGGTCGGCGGACGGCAGGTCGATCTTGTTGATGACCGGCAGGACCTCCAGGCCCTGCTCGATGGCGGTGTAGCAGTTGGCGACGCTCTGCGCCTCGACACCCTGGGAAGCGTCGACGACCAGCAGAGCCCCATCGCAAGCGGCCAGCGATCGGGACACCTCGTAGGAGAAGTCCACGTGCCCGGGGGTGTCGATCATGTTGAGCTGGTAGCGCTCGCCGTCGGCGGCCTGGTAGTAGAGCGTGACGCTCTGGGCCTTGATGGTGATGCCGCGTTCCCGCTCCAGTTCCATCGAATCGAGCACCTGATCCTGCATCTCGCGAGCCTCCAGGCCCCCGCAAAGCTGGATGAGCCGGTCGGCCAGGGTCGACTTGCCGTGATCGACGTGCGCAATGATCGAGAAATTACGTATGAGCCGCATGAATGGGATGTCTGTCGCGTGCGCCGCGCCAGTACCGTAGCGGCGCGCGGATTATAGCGACCGTTCGACCGTTTTTCAGGGACTTAGCGGGATCAGCCCCGCGGGCGCAGCAGGCGCCGCAGCTCATCCTCATCCAGGCGGAAATGGCACACCTTGGCGCCATCGAGCAGAAGGACCGGGACCTGAACGCCGTAGCGGCGCTGCAGCTCCGGATCGGAGTCGACGTCCACGACATCCACCGGCGGCAGCGCAAGGGAGCGCCCGAGTGAGTGCAGGTCCGCAATCATCTCGTCACACAGACCGCAGCCATCGCGGTGCACGAGCGTCAGGCGGGACATCCCTAGTGCCGGGGGGGACCGGAGAGCGACATGGTCACGCCCTGCCGCTTCACCGAGTCTGCGAAGAAGCGCACGGTCGCGGGGGGAACCTCGCCGACGGCCGTGACTTTGTGCCCGTCGACGACAGTGGAGAAAGCCGAGGAGGTACCCACGGTCGCAGACTCGTCCTCGTTCACCGATGGCGCGCCATCTGCGGAATGGGCTTCGACGAACACCGAGACGGAGGCCATCCCGTCGGTGAATACCAGGTGATCGACCGGGTCGTTCGAGCCGGGCAGGACCTGCGCCGAGTGCACGGTCATCTTGAACCCCGGGGGCAGCTTCAGCGCGCTCCAGAACAACAAGGTGGAGGTGACAGGCTCCTTCGGCGGCCCGGGCGTCTCCGTCCGCAGCCACCGGAAGCCCTCGGTGGACATGTCCGGCTTGAACGCCGAGTCGGGAATGTGCGCCGCCGGTGTCAGGTTGGCGAATACGGTCTGCTCGATCACGCGTCCGTGCGCATCGCACAGCTGCGTCTTCCAGGGCATGGCCGTGGACTCATCGATCCACAGGCGATAGCCGTACCGATATTCGTCCTTCGGCGCCACCAGGATCACTCGCATGGCGCGCCGGTTGAGCCGCGTTCGCGCCACCTCACGAATGTCGTACGAGCTCACCGTCTGGGCGTTGATGGCGGGGAAATTCCCAAACAGCGATTCTTCGGCCGGACGGCGCTCGACCAGCACGGTGCGCTTGTCGGGCAGGTAGCACGTGAGGTCCCCGCCGGTACGGATGAACTCCCGACCCGAGCCGTCCAGCGAGACGAGCCGCTCGGAGATGACGCCGTCCTTCACGCGATGGATGATCCGCAGCAGCTCGACCTTGCCGCCGAGCCAGAGAGAATAGGTGCCGTCGTAGTTGGTCGAGGTGAGCGCCTTGTTCATGCGGTCCAGCCACTGGGCTGGCTCATCGGGCGCGGCGGCGGCAGGCGCGGGAGGGGTCGGGGTCGCCGCCCGGACGGAGGTTGCGCTCAGCACCACCAGGCACAGCGCCATCCACCCGAGTCGTTCGCTATTGAGCAGGGTTCTTCGCATCGTCGTACACGTTCTCGGATCCCTCCTCCGACCCATTGGAAGCACCGGCGGTTCCCGCTTCGCCCGTCATGAAAGCGGACAATAGGTTGCGCCGGGCGACGGGAGACGAGAACTCACTGTGGGCGACGACATAGTTGGCGAGCTGAGTCGCCGGCACGAGCGACGGGCGCGGGCTCGGGCGCGGAACGACATAACTGTCGGGCTCCGTGGAGGTTGCGATGGCTGCGGCCGGTGCGGCCGGTATGACCTGTGCCAGCTCCGGGGTCTCGCCCGGCACCTGCGCGCGCATCCAGAGAATCGACAACGCGGCAACCCCGGCTGCGACGCCCAAGCCGGCCACCGGCCGGATCCACTTCGAGGCCGCCCGTGCCGCCTGGCGCTCCACGAACCGGACGGCAATGTTGGGGTCTTTGGAGATCACCGAGCTCACGCGGCGCGCGAGGTCGGCGTTGAGCCGCACTCCGCGTTCGGCGCGGATGCTGGCTCCGATGACGGCATAGCGGCCCCAGCGGGCCTTGAGCTGCTCGTCGCGGGAGAGCCGCCGCGCCAACAGCTCGCATTCAGCCATGGGCAGCTCGCCGTCGAACATGGCGGACAGCTGGCTGTCGAGCTCCTCGTTCATCCCAATTCCTCCGCGCGACCGAGCCCGCCTTCGAAGACCTCACGCAGGCGGCGGTCGATGGCTTCACGCGCTCTGAAAATTCTGGAACGCACGGTCCCTACTGGGCAGTCCATGGAGGCCGCAATCTCCTCGTACGACAAGCCCTCGAGCTCGCGCAGGACGATCGCGGTGCGCAGATCCTCCGGCAGGGCCTCGATGGCCGCGTTGACGGTCGAGCGGATCTCATCCGTCAGCACCAACCCTTCGGGGGTCTCGGAGTCCTTCATCCGGCCTTGCATATCGTAGGACTCATCGGGGTTGTTGCGGTCGAGGTCATAGTCGATGGGCGAGCGGTCGCGGGAGACGACGGCGTTCTTGGCCGAGTTGATGGCGATGCGGTAGAGCCAAGTGTAGAAAGCGCTGTCGCCGCGAAATTGCGGCAGCGCCCGATAGGCCTTGATGAAGGCCTCCTGCGCGATGTCCTCCGCTTCGGCCGGGTTGCGTACATACCGCATGACCAGCTTGACGAGTTTGTGCTGGTACTTGAGAACCAGCGCATCAAAGGCCCCCTTGTCGCCACGCTGTACGCGGCGAACCAAGCTCAAGTCACTCACATCGGCGCTCATGGCGCCCTCTACTCCCATCAAGAAGGCCGCTGCGCCACGGCGTGAATAGACCCTGAGCCGGATTGAAAGTTCAGGGGGCGCGCGAAACGGAATAACGATCCTGGGATCAGTCTAACAGTTGTCCACCAGGGATGCCGGTTCGATTATCGAACCTGTGATCCGCAGGGCCAGGGAGTGGAACTCCGGGGGCCCGCCCAGCTGTGCGGCCTGCTCGCGATCGCCGAGCAGGTACTCGGCCAGAAGCGGGTCCGGAAGCTCGAGAAAGCGCGCGAACAGCTCCCGCTCGCCACCGCCGGCGGCCGGCAGATGGCGGCGCGCGAAGCGCTCCAGCAGCACATCGAGCTCCTTCATGCCGCGCCGGCACCGCCACAGTAGCCGCCGTGCTTCGGTCTCGAGCTCGGCGGGAGCTGCGGCAGGAGTGTCGGACATCACGACTGCCGCTCGACCAGCATTTTCTTGATCTCGGCAATCGCTTTCGCCGGATTCAGATCCTTCGGGCAGGCATCGGTGCAGTTCATGATGGTGTGGCAGCGATACAGCCGGAAGGGATCCTCCAGCTCATCCAACCGCTCGCCGGTGGCCTCATCGCGGCTGTCGACGATCCAGCGGTAGGCCGCGAGCAGCGCCGCGGGCCCCAGAAAGCGATCGCTGTTCCACCAGTAGCTCGGGCAGGCGGTCGAGCAGCAGGCGCACAGAATGCACGCTCCCGGGCGGTCGATCTTCTGCTGCTCGTCCTTGGACTGCAGACGCTCCCCGTCCGGTGGCGGCGGAGTGCGTGCCTGCAGCCATGGCTTTACGGAGGCGTATTGCGCGTAGAAATTGGTCAGATCCGGCACGAGATCCTTCACCACGCCCATGGCCGGAAGCGGATAGATGCGGATGTCGCTTCCCAGGTCCTTCAGGTACGTCGTGCACGCGAGGCGATTCACCCCGTTGATGTTCATCGCGCACGAGCCGCAGATGCCTTCGCGGCACGAGCGACGGAAAGCGACCGAGGAGTCGATGCTCGCTTTGATCTGAATCAGGGCATCGAGCACCATCGGCCCGCAGCTGCGGATGTCGAGCTCGAAGGAGTCCAGTCTCGGGGTCTCCCCCGAGTCCGGATCGAAGCGATAGATGCGGAAGGTGCGCACTTCCCGCGCGCCCTCGCGAGTGCCTTGCGGCGCCTTGTGCGTCACGCCGGTGCGGATCTTGGAGTTCGGCGGAAGAAAGTACCGTGCCATTCAGTAGGTCCTGGCCTTGGGCGGAATGGACTCCACCTCATCGGTGAGAGTGGACAGATGCACCGGCCGATAGTCGAAGCGCACCTGCCCGGGACCTGTGACCCACACCAGGGTGTGTTTCATCCAGCGGGCGTCGTCGCGCTCGGGAAAATCCTCGCGAGCATGCGCTCCGCGGCTCTCCGTCCGATGGTGGGCCGAGTGGATGGTCGCGGTCGCCTGTATCAGCAGGTTCTCCAGCTCGAGCGTCTCGATGAGGTCCGTGTTCCACACCAGGGAGCGATCGGAGATCCGCACGTCGGCGAAGGTCTCAAACGTGCGTGCGAGCTTCTGCATACCCTCCTGGAGCGAGGCGCCCGTGCGAAACACGGCGGCGTCCGCCTGCATGGTCTTCTGCATCTCCAGACGGATCGCAGCGGTGGGCCGCGATCCTTTGGCCTGGCGCAGCCGGTCGAGGCGCGCCACGGCAGCGTCGCCCGCGTCCTTCGCCAGCGGCTTGTGGCCCGCGCCTGGCTCGAGCATTTCGGCACACCGGTGGGCTGCGGCGCGACCGAACACCACCAGATCGAGCAGCGAGTTCGACCCCAGCCGGTTGGCGCCATGAACCGACACACAGGCGGCCTCGCCAACGGCCATGAGTCCAGGCACGACCGAGTCGGGGTCCCCGTTCCTGGGCACCAGCACTTCGCCATGGTAGTTACACGGGACGCCACCCATGTTGT
Source organism: Steroidobacteraceae bacterium (assembly GCA_035552975.1). Taxonomy (GTDB): domain Bacteria; phylum Pseudomonadota; class Gammaproteobacteria; order Steroidobacterales; family Steroidobacteraceae; genus 13-2-20CM-66-19. The sequence goes on along the minus strand of DATNEN010000302.1, from coordinate 7,384 downwards.
AGTGCACCGTCGGCTGCACCGGAATCGGCTCCCGGGTCACCTCGACGCCGGCAAAAATGCGCGCCGTCTCGGCGATCCCCGGCAGGCGCTCGTGGATCACCTCCGGCCCCAGATGCTCCAGATGCAGCTGGATGTAGTCGTGCTCGGGGCCGACACCGCGTCCCTCGCGGATCTCCACCGTCATGGCGCGGCTGACCACGTCACGCGAAGCGAGATCCTTGGCGTTGGGTGCGTAGCGCTCCATGAAGCGCTCGCCCTTGGAGTTCGTGAGATACCCGCCTTCGCCGCGCGCACCTTCGGTGATGAGGCACCCTGCCCCATAGATGCCGGTCGGATGGAACTGGACGAACTCCATGTCCTGCAGCGGCAGACCCGCGCGCAACACCATGCCGTTACCGTCGCCCGTGCACGAGTGCGCCGAGGTGCAGGAGAAATAGGCGCGTCCGTAGCCGCCCGTGGCCAGGATGGTCGTGTGTGCGCGGAAGCGGTGCAGCTTGCCCTCGTTCATGTCGAGAGCGACCACACCACGGCACACGCCGTTCTCCATGATCAGGTCGATCGCGAAATACTCGACGAAAAACGTCGCCGAGTGCTTGATCGACTGCTGGTACAGCGTGTGCAGCATCGCATGTCCGGTGCGGTCCGCCGCCGCGCACGTACGATGCGCCGTACCCTTGCCGTAATGAGTCGTCATGCCGCCGAAGGGACGCTGATAGATCTTGCCCTGCGCGGTGCGTGAGAACGGCAGGCCGTAGTGCTCCAGCTCGATGACCGCCGCCGGGGCCTCCTTGCACATGAATTCGATCGCGTCCTGGTCCCCGAGCCAGTCCGACCCCTTGACGGTGTCGTACATGTGCCAGCGCCAGTCGTCCTCGCCCATGTTGCCCAGAGCCGCGCTGATGCCGCCCTGCGCGGCAACGGTGTGACTGCGAGTCGGGAACAGCTTGGAGATGCAGGCCGTGGACAGGCCCGCTTCGGCCAGCCCGAGGGTCGCTCGCAGGCCGGCACCTCCGGCTCCGATGACGATGACGTCGTAGCTGTGGTCGATGAACTCGTAGGCGCTCACGGTGAGCCCCCGAAGGCGACTTTCAGGATGGCGAAAACTCCGGCCACGGCAATGAGTGCGTGCGCGAACGTGACGAGAACCAGCACGACGGTTTTCGCGCCGCCATGCACGTAGTCCTCGACCACCACGCGCAATCCGAGCTGCGAGTGCCACGTTGCGATGAGCACAAACAGAATCAGCAGCAGGGAGGTCCCACTCTGGGCCATCCAGACGATCACCGTCGTGTGGTCGAGCGCAGGCAGTGAGAGCAGCGACACCAGGAACCACACGGCCAGCGGCACCAGCGCGACCGAAGTGAGGCGCTGCACCCACCAGTGATGCACGCCCTCCTTTGCCGAGCCCAAGCCGAGCACGCGGCCGAGCGGACTGCGCAGGCTCATGGGGCGTGCGCTCCGGCAAAGAAAGCGAAGTACAGGCACACGGCCATCAGCAGCACGCTGACGACACTGACGATGGCGGCGCTGCGCTTGGACTGCGCCCGCTCCATGTAGCGTCCGGTATCCCAGATCAGGTGGCGGATGCCGGCCACCAGGTGATAGCAGAAAGAAACGAGCAGCGCCGCGTACAGCAGCTTGAAAATCAGCATCGAGAGCACCGCGAGGGCCTGCGTGTACGCACGGCCGCCGCTGGCCACCGCCATCAGCCAGTAGGCGAGGACGATCAATCCGAGCGACAGCACCACGCCGGTGATGCGATTGAGGAACGAAGTCGTCAGCGTGTACTTGAACTTGTACACCTGCCAGTGGGGAGACAGCGGTCGTTCGGTCATTGTTCTGGATCAGAAGTCGATGCAGCGGCCGTTGCGCTCCCAGTCTCCGTAACGCGTCGGCTCGGGGCCCGCGGGGCCGCCGATCTCCTGCACCGCAGGAGGCGCCGAGGCCGGCTCTGCAGCAGGGATGGGGGGAGCGGACCGAGAGGGAGCGTCGGGGCGCGGCGGCGCCTCGAGATGATCGGAAGGAATTCGCATACAGGCGCTCATTTTGCCAGAATTCGCGCTCCAATGCCCACTGAACCTCTCCTTGTCCGGCTGGACGATCTGGGAATGATCCGCGTGCACGGCGCGGACACGATCCCCTTTCTGCAGGGACAACTATCGAACGATCTGACGCGCCTTGCTCCCGAGCACGCCCTGCTCGCTGGCTATCACAATCCGCAAGGTCGAACGATCGCCGTGATGAGGCTGCTGTGGCTCGGTGCGCAGGATGTCATTGCAGTGCTGCCTCGCGAGCTGGCGTCCACGGTGGCTGCGCGACTGGCGAAGTTCGTACTGCGCGCGAAAGTGAAAATCGCGGATGAGAGCACGGCGTGGCGCGCATTCGGCGTTATCGATGCCGAGACTGCAGCGGATGCATTGGCCTCGATGGGTGCGCCCGCAGCGACTCCTCACGCGCTCGTCGGGAAGGCGCGATGGCTGATCGTCTTGCCTGCCGACTCACCGGTCGGTGCCCTCCTCAACGGCGATCCCCGGGAGTGGCACCGACTCGACGTCGCATCGGCTCAGGCCCAGGTCTTTGCAGCCACCTCGGAGGAATTCGTAGCGCAGATGCTCAATCTGGATGCGCTCGATGCCGTGTCTTTCGAGAAGGGCTGCTATACGGGGCAGGAGGTCATCGCGCGCGCGCACTATCGCGGCCGGGTAAAACGGCGCCTGCAACGATTTGTCACTCGCGCGCCGCAGACACTGGCGCCGGGCGACAGCGGCAAGCTGTCCGACGGACGCCCGTTCAAGGTCGTCGACGCCGTGCAACTGGATGACGGACGCTGCGAGTTTCTCGCCGTGGCTGAGACCGGCTCGGCAGAAGCGCCGCCGGCACCACCAGCGCCGCCGGCACCGCGCGCGCCGCTGGCACCACCGGCACCGCCAGCGCCGTCGGCGCCATCCGACACCGCGACGCTGGAGGCGGATTCGCTTCCCCTTCCCTACATGCTACCGGAGTGAGCCGCTACGTAACCGCTCTGTGACTGCCGTCCGACTGACGGCATAACCACCCCCTCCTTAGCATGCTCCCACGCTCTCGCTAAGGAACCTCGATGAATTTTCGCGTTTGGTTGGGCGTCGTCGCGGCGCTCGCGTTACCCATGAGTGCGGCCCTCGCTCAGACAGCTTCCGATCCCTCGGTCGCCGCGCTGCTGAGGCGCCTGGACGAACAGGACAAGCGCATCAAGAGCCTGGAGCAGAAGCTGCAGGCCGCGCAGGAGCCTGGCGGCGGCGCCGCCGTGAGCAGTGCAACCGCAGGCGGCAATGGAGCCTCCGGCGCGGACACCGCAGCGCCGAGTGTGAGTCCAGGAGGAGGAGCCGCCGCGGTATCTCAACCCGGGGTATCGCAGCTGGGGCCGCAGACTTCCAACTCCGTCGCGCCGGCCCCCAGCTCGCGATCGGGCGCACGGCAGCTGGCTCTGCAAAGCGCCGATGGCGCCAACATCATCCGCTTCCGCGCCAACCTGCAGGTCGATGGCCGTTGGTTCTCCGACAAAGGGACGCCGCAGAGCGCGGACACCTTCCTGGTGCGCAAGGCTCGGCCCTACCTCGAAGGCACGGTGGACAACATCTACGACTTCCGGGTCATGCCGGATTTCGGCCAGGGCAAGGCCATCCTCGTGGATGCCTATGTCGCCGGGCGCTTCCGGCCCTGGTTCACGCTGCAGGCGGGCAAGTTCAAAGGCCCGGTCGGCCTGGAGAGGCTGCAGCCCGATCAGTACAACCGCTTCCTGGAGCTGGGCCTGCCGAGCGACCTCGTCCCCAACCGCGATCTGGGTGTGCAGCTCGGCGGGGACCTGTTCGGCGGGGCGCTCAGCTACGCGGTCGGGTATTTCGACGGCGTCACCGATGGCAGCAGCACCGATGCGAACGCGTCGCCCGATGTGGACAACGACGGCAAGAAGGATGTGGAAGGACGCTTGTTCTCGCAGCCGTTCCTCAGCTCCGGCAATCCCTATCTCAGCGGCCTGGGTTTCGGCGTCGGCGGGACGTACGTGAACGCCACCGGCAGTGCGACGAATACGCTGCTGGCCACGTACAAGACCACTTCGACCCAGAGCTTTTTCGGTTATCGGACGGGCACGTCGGCCACGTACGCGGACGGACGTCGCGAGCGGCTGGCGCCGCAGCTCTTCTACTACGCAGGCAGCTTCGGGTTGCTCGCGGAGTACGTGCGATCCAGTCAGGATGTCAGCCGCCAGGTGAGCACGGCCTTGAAGCGTTCCGACACCATCGACAACTCGGCGTGGCAGGTTTCTGCTTCCTATTTCCTCACCGGAGAGCGCGAGTCCTACAACAATTTCATCCCCAGGAGCCGCTTCACTCCGGGCCGCCAGGGATCGGGATGGGGCGCGTGGGAGCTGGTCGCCCGTCTCCAGGAGCTGCGCATCGACCGGGCCGCCTTTGCCGGCGGCGCGAGCTCCTTTGCCGACCCCAGCGTCGCGCCTCGGCGGGCCTTTGCTTACGGCATCGGATTGAACTGGTACCTGGATAAGTACGTCAGGTGGATGTTCGACTACGAGCACACGAAGTTCGACGGGGGCGGGGCTGGAGGCACCGACCGGCCGGATGAGCGGGCGTTTCTGACGCGCTTCCAGCTCGCGTTCTAAGGGGGGCTGGAGATCTGGATTCCCATCAAGTCATAGATCGACGAGCGCGACTTCCTCGGGGGCGATCCGTCGGTCGAGGAATCCGCCCCCGACCTTCACGAAACGCTCGATGGAGTCGGTTGCGAGGAAGCGGACACTGCCACCGCCGGAGGAGCGCGACAGCCCGGTGTCCGTGAGCATCTTGCCCACGGACGCCGCAGTCGTGGCGGCCGAATCGACGATGCTGACCGCGGATCCGACGACCCGGCGGATCGTCTCGGCCAGCATGGGGAAGTGGGTGCACCCCAGCAGCAGTGTGTCGGGCACCGTGGCGTCGATGCTTTGAGCGGACAGCCGGCCGACGAACATGGAGTCGAGATAGTGGCGCGCGACGCCTTCCGCGATGGGACCGGTGCACAACCCCTCCTCGGCAAGCGCTACGAACAAGGGAGTCGCGCGTGCCGTGATCCGCGCATCCCGCCGTCGCCTCAGGATCGCATCCTGGTAGGCACCACCATTGACGGTACGCTCTGTGGCGATCACGGCGATGTGTCCGGACTTGGAAGCCGCGCACGCCGCTTCGGCTCCCGGCTCGATGACACCGACCACCGGCAGGTTGGTGATGCGCTCCCGCACGTGGGTCAATCCAACCGATGAAGCGGTGTTGCAAGCGACGACCAGGCACTTCACCTCACGGTCGGCGAGCGCCTCAGCGCATTGCAGAAAGTAGCGCTCGACGGTCTCGGGGCTTTTGGTCCCGTAGGGCAGACGCGCCGTGTCCCCGAGATAAATGAAGTCCTCGTGCGGGAGCTCCGCGCGCAGAGCCTTCAGTACGGTCAGTCCACCGACCCCGGAGTCGAATACGCCGATGGGACGGTCGGTCAACCGTCCTCCGGGCGCATGTGGGGGAAGAGGATCACGTCGCGGATCGAGGGGGAGTCGGTGAAGAACATCACGACGCGATCGATGCCCACCCCCAGGCCCGCCGTCGGCGGCATGCCGTACTCGAGCGCGCGCACGTAGTCGGCGTCGAACACCATCGCTTCCTCGTCGCCCCGGTCCTTGCGCTGCACCTGGGCGCGGAAGCGGGCCGCCTGGTCCTCCGGATCGTTCAGCTCGGAGAATCCGTTGGCGATCTCCCTGCCCGCCAGGAAGAACTCGAAGCGCTCGGTGAGGAACGGATCCGCGTCGTTGGCGCGTGCCAGCGGCGACACCTCCGCCGGGTAGGCGTGCACGAAGGTGGGGTCCATGAAGGTGTGCTCGGCGGTCTTCTCGAAGATCTCCAGCTGCAGCTTGCCCGCCCCGTCGAGGGCATTCACGGGGATGCCGAGCCGCTCGCAGACCGTGCGCAGGTAGGTCACATCGCGCAGCGACAGCGGATCGATGCCGGGGTTGTTGGCGATCAGCGCCTGCTCGATCGTCAGCCGCCGGAAGGGCTTGCTGAGGTCGTACTCCCGGCCCTGATAGGTGAGCTGCTGCTTGCCGTTGAGCGCATCTGCCAGCCCCCGCACCGCCTTCTCGATCCAGTCCATGAGCGCGCGATAGTCGGCGTACGCGAGGTACAGCTCGAGCATCGTGAACTCCGGATTGTGGCGGGTCGAGAGGCCCTCGTTGCGGAAGTTGCGGTTGATCTCGTACACGCGCTCGAAGCCCCCGACCACCAGGCGCTTCAGGTACAGCTCCGGAGCGATGCGCAGGTACATGTCGATGTCGAGCGCGTTGTGGTGGGTGATGAAGGGCTTGGCGGTGGCTCCGCCGGCGATCGGCTGCATCATCGGCGTCTCGACTTCGAGGAAGTCGAGCGCATCCAGGAAGTCCCGCAGGAAGCGGATGATGCGCGTGCGAGTGCGAAACACGTTGCGGCTGCTGTCGTTGACGATCAGGTCGACGTAGCGCTGGCGATAGCGCGTCTCGGTGTCCGCCAGGCCGTGCCACTTGTCCGGGAGCGGCCGCAGCGACTTCACCAGCAGGCGCAGCGTATCCACGCGCACCGACAGCTCGCCGGTCCTGGTCTTGAAGAGCACTCCGGCCGCGCCGACGATGTCCCCGACATCCCAGCTCTTGAACGCCTCGTAGGCTTCCCCGAGCGCATCCTGCTGCAGGAACAGCTGGATCTGCCCGGTGCGATCGGCGATCTTGGCGAAGCTCGCCTTGCCCATCACACGCTTGAACAACATCCGGCCGCCGACATTCACACGCGCGGGGTTGGACTCCAGCCACTGCGCGTCCCGGTCCCCGAATGCCGAGTGCAGCTGCGCCGCCAGCGCATTGCGCCGGTAGTCGTTGGGGAAAGCGTTGCCGGCGCGGCGCAGCTGCTCGAGCTTCGCGCGCCGCTCGGCGATCAACTTGTTCTCGTCAGAGTCCTGAGTCATGAGTGGTCAGACGCCCGCCTTCAGCGAAGCCTCCATGAACTGATCCAGATCGCCATCGAGCACGGCCGTAGTATTGCCCACCTCGACCCCCGTTCGCAGATCCTTGATACGCGACTGGTCCAGCACGTAGGAGCGGATCTGGTTGCCCCAGCTGACGTCGGACTTGGAGTCCTCCAGCACCTTCGCTGCCGCGTTGCGCTTGTTCACCTCCAGCTCGTAGAGCTTGGCCTTCAACATTTTCATGGCGGTGGAGCGATTCTTGTGCTGGCTGCGCTCATTCTGACAGGCCACCACGATGCCCGTGGGCATATGCGTGATGCGCACCGCCGACTCGGTCTTGTTGACGTGCTGGCCGCCGGCGCCGGAGGAGCGGTACACG
>DATNEN010000301.1:0-3316 GCA_035552975.1 Steroidobacteraceae bacterium | reverse complement strand
GGATCCTCGGGCAGGCGGAGGTCGCATTGTACTGGTGCCTCGGGCCCAGACGCGGGTGCCGACGTGCAGCGCCTGAAAACAGCGCTTGCGGCCGAGATCCGTCGCATGCGCGATCTGGAGCGGCTGCGGCATTTCGGACGGGGAGCGTGGCGACCGCATGACCGGCCGACAGAGTGACCGGCGTCGGAGCCGGATGACCTCGTCAACACTGACATGCACGCCGCCGCGGTCGATGTTGTCCGTTGTTTTTTACGACAACATCGTCATCGCCGGCGGCGGCTCGTTGCCGAAAGCAAGCAAGCCGCGTCCACTCCGGCGCGGTCCGCCGCAAGCGGCAACGTCACGCCTGCTCCGAACCCACGGTCCAGGCCGCGGGCACGCTATATGCGGAGCCTCAGGGAGAGCTGCAACCCGCAGCAGACGGGCTGGCATGGAGAGGAGGTGCCGCGATGCGATCACTCATAGTCGTCCTGGGCGCGCTGCTTTGCGCATCCTGCGGCGGTGGCGGCGCGACCGGCTCTTCAGCGAGTCCCTCATCCGGCACTTCCGCAATGGCACCCGCCGGCTCATCGATGCCCTCGACCCCGGCTCCTTCCGGGTCCACCAGCTCCTCTCCCGGCGCGATGCCCCCATCGAGCTCACCGCCACCGTCATCGCCGTCCCCTTCCGTCTCGCCCCCGGCCGGGGCGCAGTCCACCTCATCGTCTTCCCCCGCATCGTCCACGACGGACACTCCTCTTTACGAAGTCATCGAGATTCCCCGTCTCACCCCCACCGGCTCCGTCACCGCGAACGCGCTGAATGACCAGGGCACCGTCGTCGGCGAGCAGGAAACCACCGCGGCCTCGCAAGCCTGGATGTATCAGGAGAGAAGCGGCGTGCTCAACCCGCTCTCATTGGATCCCGCGCAAGCCGGTGCATACGCCAATGGCATCAGCAACGACGGAGTGATCGCCGGCGCCGAGCTGCCGGCCGGCCAGCCTCCGGTCCCGGGCTTCTGGACGGTCTCCGGCGGGGCGATGTTGCTCACCCCGTATGTGTACTCCGCTGAGGCGGTCGCGGCAAACGACAACGGCATGATCATCGGCAATGAAGGCGGCCCGGGCACGGTTTCGAGCGAGCCCCTCGTGTGGGCCGCCCCGTCGTACGCCGAGACTGCCTTGCCCGGGCTCCGCTGCGACCACTGCGATCGAATCAACGTCACCTCCAGCGCCATCAACGACGACGGGATGATCGTCGGCAGCAGCGAATACAGCGTCTACGACAGCAACGACAACTACGTGACGGGCGGGCTTCACGCGGTCGCCTGGCAAAACGGCAGCGCCACGGATCTCGGGGCACTGCAGGGCGCAGACACCAGCGCGGCCTACTCGGTCAACGGCGGCGGCGACATCGTCGGCGGCTCCAGAGCGAGTCAAGCTTCCGGGGCGCCGACCCACGCCTTCCTCTACCACGCCGGGGTCATGACCGATCTCGGCACCCTCGACGGCGATTCCAACAGCACGGCGAGCTCGATCAACGACAGCGGGCAGATCGTGGGCCAGTCGCAAAGCGACACCACGACGCGGGCCTTCCTCTACCAGAACGGCCACATGTACGACCTGAACACCCTGATCGATCCGGCGAGCGCGCCGGCGGGCGACCTCGACCTGCAGCAGGCGGTCGGCATCAACACGAGCGGCCAGATCGCCGTCAACGGCACCGACTCCCGGGACCCCGGCTGGACGCGAGCCTTTCTGCTGACTCCCGCGCACTGAGCCCGCCCCCGGGGCGCACCGCCCGACGGATCGCAGGACGACCTGCCGCCGCCACCTTGAGCCCGAGGGGCGCGGCGGCCCCCTCCGCTTGGGAATGCGCTTTGCTTGTGGATCGTGAATGGGAAACTGACAGGCGGAGACGATCCGGGTATCAGCCCGACGGAGCAGTGGCGGAGTACATCCAGAATCTTCATCTGGTGAGCGTTCTCGACGAGTTGCGGGACGCCTACGAGATCGCCAAGGACGGAGGTCATTCGGATCTGCAGAACCTGCTCCTGCGGATACGCCGCAGCTTGCTCCAGGCCCTGCACGAGAGCCTCAATCTCTACGGTGAGAACGCAGAGCTGCACCAGCAGCTGAGCGACGCCCAGACCCAGCTCAGGCGCCTGCGGGAGAGCGGCGCACACCCGGCGCCCGTGACCGCCGAAGCGGTTCCCCTTCTTACCGCCCGAAAACTGTCTTAGGCGCGAGCGACGCGTCGCTCAGCTGCGCGCCAGATCGTGCGAACGCTGACGAGTCGTCTTGGCGTGGTTGAGCCACGACGCAAGCTGTTGGGATAGGCTCATCGCCGAGGCAAGCGTGTTCAGCTTGCGCAAGTCGAGAGCTCTCAGCTCCAGATCCAGTGGCGGAGGGGACATCCGGCTGCGGGGAGAATGCGATAGGTAGAGCCAATGCAGCAAGGCCGCCTCGGCAGTGGCGCGTCGGTAGGTGATTCCGGCTGCGAATCGATCCTGCTCGCGCCCCGCCTCCAACACCCGCTCCGGGAGACCGCGGAATAGAAACGTCCCACCGGCTGTTTCCAGCTTGCCGAGCGAGGGAGTCGCGTATCGACGCGAGAGCGGCACGATCGCCGTGATCCATCCAGTATAGTTATTCCAGACTCCGGCATCACCGAGGACGGTCTGCAACGAGATCACCGCGCCCGGGCGCAGCCATACAGCCGCCTCGGGAAGCTGCGCCGGCGGATGGGTCAGGCAATTGAGGTACAGTCCGCGAACGACCCGCCGCAGGCGTTCTGCCCCTACGGCATCCTGCAGCCAGCGCTCCACCGTTGGATCGGAAACACCAGGTCGCACGCCCCGCGCCAGTCCGAAGATGGACTTCCTGTCGAGCACGCGCAGCGCGTCCGGATCGGCAAGGGCGAGCTCGAGACGCGTCGTCCACTCGAGCGCCTTCACGGCTGGCTTCCCCCGTGGTCGCAGCTCGATAAGCAACGCTGCAGCGATTCGAGCAATCGCACTTTCACCGCCAGGTACTCATCTTCGTCGATATGCACCTGTATCTCATCCGGCAGCGCCGGAATCACCTGGTCCCGAAAGAGGGTCCAACTCAACAGATCGAGCTTCTCGCCCACTCGCCGCATCAGGAGGGTGGAACCTCCGGCGCGCTCTATCGCGGCGCCGCTCGGACAAGCGCCTCGTGCGAGCAGCACTTCGAGATCGTAGACGTCCCTGGGCGCAGTGCGTCGCTCATCGAGCAGAGCCGCGAGCTTGTTGTCGGTGAGCGCCTGCTCGTCGTAGACGCTGACGTATACACGCGGCAGCGTCCGATCACCTATT
>DATNEN010000300.1:0-13660 GCA_035552975.1 Steroidobacteraceae bacterium | reverse complement strand
GCAGGCGCCCCGGTTCCCGATCCGGGTGCGACCCGCGCCCCAGGCGGGATTGACAATCGTCGCCTCACGCTCGCACGCAACACCGGAGACTGACACGTATCTGTCACATTACACCGTTGCCGAGCGTGTGGCGGTCGGCTCCTCATTGAAGTTCTGCCTGGTCGCCGCCGGCTCCGCCGACTTGTATGCACGGCTCGGGCCCACCATGGAGTGGGATACGGCCGCCGGCCACGCAGTGCTCGCGGCTGCTGGGGGCCGTGTGCTGGCTCCCGGAGGAGTGCCTCTGCGCTACGGCAAGCCGGGATTTCGCAACCCATCATTCATCGCCACCGGCACCCTCGTGCCGCTACCGCTGGCTGCCTGAAGGACCTCATGAGCGCTGTCGTGCGTTCGCCATCGTCACAGACCCTCTCGTTGCACCTGCAGCGCCTGGAGGCCGAGTCCATCGGCATCATGCGCGAGGTCGCCGCCGAGTTCCGCAATCCCGTGATGTTGTATTCGATCGGGAAGGACTCCGGCGTCATGCTGCACCTGGCGATGAAGGCTTTCTATCCTTCCAAGCCGCCTTTCCCGCTGCTGCACGTCGATACGCTCTGGAAGTTTCGCGACATGATCCGCCACCGCGATCGCATCGCGGAGCAGTATGGCGTGAAGCTCCTGGTGTACACCAACGCCGAGGGCGTCGCGCGCGGCATCAATCCCATCGCCTCCGGCTCGCAGCTGCACACCCAGGTCATGAAGACCGACGCCCTGAAGCAGGCACTGGACAAGTGGGGGTTCGATGCCGCCTTCGGGGGTGCCCGCCGCGACGAGGAGAAGAGCCGCGCCAAGGAGCGCATCTTCTCGTTCCGCTCCGCCGGCCACGTCTGGGACCCGCGCAACCAGCGCCCGGAGCTGTGGAGCCTCTACAACACCCGGATCTCCAAGGGCGAGACCATCCGGGTCTTCCCGCTCTCGAACTGGACCGAGCTGGATATCTGGCAGTACACGCGGGCACAGGACATTCCGGTCGTACCCCTGTACTTTGCCGCCCCGCGTCCGGTCGTCAAGCGCGATGGACTGCTGATCATGCGCGACGATGAGCGCATGCCGCTGCTTCCGGGGGAGGTCGAGGAGACTCGCATGGTGCGTTTCCGCTCGCTCGGGTGCTATCCGCTGTCGGCCGCGATCGAGAGCAGGGCCACCTCGCTGGATGACATCGTGGATGAGATGCTCGCGGCCCGCACTTCCGAGCGCTCGGGCCGGCTGATCGACTCCGACGAGGCCGCCTCGATGGAGAAGAAGAAACGCGAGGGTTACTTCTGATGATCGGCTACGCGCCTGAGCACGTCACGGTCAGCTCCGGGGGCGCGGGCCCTACACAGTCTCTGCTGCGCTTTCTCACCTGTGGCTCCGTCGATGATGGTAAATCAACCCTCATCGGGCGGCTGCTGTACGACACCAAGCTCATCCTCGAGGACCAGCTGGTCGCGCTCGAGCGGGACAGCCGCAAGCACGGCACCACCGGCGATGCCATCGATTTCGCGTTGCTGGTGGATGGCCTGGAAGCCGAGCGTGAGCAGGGTATCACCATCGATGTCGCCTATCGGTTCTTCGCCACGCCGCGGCGCGCCTTCATTGTCGCGGACACTCCGGGGCACGAGCAGTACACACGCAACATGGCGACAGGAGCTTCCAACTCCGACGCCGCCGTGATTCTCATCGATGCCCGCAAGGGCGTGCTCACCCAGACGCGCCGCCACAGCTACATCTGCTCGCTGCTCGGCATTCGGCATGTGATCGTCGCGGTGAACAAGATCGACCTGGCGGAGTACTCCGGCGAGCGCTTCCATCACATCGTCGCCGACTATCTGGCGTTCGCCCAGTCGCTGGAATTCACCTCGATCACGCCGATTCCGCTGTCGGCGCGCTTTGGCGACAATGTCACGCGGCGCTCGGAGAGGATGCGCTGGTACGACGGCCCGACGCTGCTCGAGCACCTGGAAGGCCTGAGTGTCGAGCAGGACCTGGACGGCAAGCCGTTTCGTTTCCCGGTGCAGTGGGTCAACCGGCCGAACCTGGATTTCCGCGGGTTCTCCGGGACCGTGGCTTCCGGGGTCCTCCAGCCCGGAGACCGCCTGGTCGCGGCCGCTTCCGGCAAGGAAGCGCTCCTGACCCGAATCGTGACGGCGGATGGCGATGTGCCCTCGGCGCGCGCGGGCGATGCGGTCACCCTGACACTCTCGGAGGAAATCGACGTCGCCCGCGGCGACGTGCTGGCGCACGCCTCCGGCCGCCCGGAAGTCGTCGACCAGTTCGCCGCGTACGTGCTGTGGATGGCCGAGGACGCCATGCTTCCCGGCCGCTCGTACCTGATGCGGATCGGCACGAAATACGTCCCGGCACGCATCACGGCCCTGAAGCACAAAGTCGATGTCAACACGCTGGAGCACATCGCCGCCAAGACGCTCGGGCTGAACGAGATCGGCCTGTGCAACCTGTCGACCGCCACGCCCGTGGCGCTGGATCCCTATGCGGAGAATCGCGCGACCGGCGCGTTCATCCTGATCGACCGGTTCAGCAACGCAACCGCCGGCGCCGGCATGATCACCTTCGGGCTGCGCCGTGCAACCAACATCCATCGCCAGAGCCTGCTGGTGGATAAAGAGTCCCGGCTGCGCATGAACGGCCACCGCCCGGCGATCCTGTGGTTCACGGGACTGTCCGGTTCCGGCAAGAGCACCGTCGCCAACATCGTCGAGCGCGAGCTGCACAACCAGGGCGTGCATACCTACATGCTCGATGGCGACAACGTGCGCCACGGGTTGAACCGCGACCTGGGATTCACCGACGCCGATCGCGTCGAGAACATTCGCCGCGTCGGCGAGGTGGCGAAGCTGTTCGTCGATGCGGGGACGGTGGTGCTGTGCTCGTTCATCTCCCCGTTCCGCGCCGAGCGGCAGATGGTGCGCGAGCTGGTGGGGGCTGAAGAGTTCATCGAGATCTTTGTCGATACGCCGATCGAGGAGTGCAAGCGGCGCGACCCGAAGGGCCTCTACGCGCGCGCCCTGGAGGGCAAGATCAAGAATTTCACCGGCATCGACTCGCCCTACGAGCCCCCGGCCAGTCCGGAGATCGTCGTCGACACCTCCAGTGCATCGGCGGAAGAGTCGGCGCAGCGCGTCGTTCAATCGCTACGCGAGCGGGGCATTATCGTCGAGGCGTTTCCGCTGTCAGGACTGTGACCTGCGGCGAGCGGGCAGCGAAAGGCTCTGGGGCTCGCCCCCTAGCGGATCAGACCCGCTATGTGGTCGGCGATGGCGAGTGAAGCGGTGAGCCCGGGCGACTCGATGCCGAACAGATTCACCACGCCCGGCACCCCATGCACCTCGGGGCCGTCGATGCGAAAGTCGGCGGCGGGTGCGCCCGGTGGGGAGATCTTCGGCCGAATACCGGCGTACGCCGGTTGCAGGGCGCCATCGGCCAGCCCGGGCCAGTAAGTGCGGATCGCTGCGTAGAACTTCTGCGCCCGTTGCGGATCGACGGTGTAGTCGGGCGCATCCACCCACTGCACATCCGGACCGAAGCGGGCCCGCCCGGCGAGATCCAGCGTCAGGTGAACCCCGAGGCCGCCCGGCTCCGGAACCGGATATACCAGGCGACTGAAGGGCGAGCGCCCGGCCAGCGTGAAGTAGTTGCCCTTGGCGAAGTACGCGCGCGGCACGTGTTCGGCCGGGAATCCCTCGATCAGTCCGGCGATGCGCGGCGCCTCGATGCCGGCGCTGTTGATCAGTGCGCGCGCGCGCAGAACCGGCTCTTCGCCGTTGATGGCGAGGACGACGCCGTCGCGCTCCAGCCGCAAACCTGTTACGCAGCTCTCGCACACCAGCGTGGCCCCATGACGCTCCGCCTGGCCGAGCAGCGCCAGCATGTACGAATGCGAATCGATGATGCCCGTCAGAGGAGAGTGCAGTGCACCAACGCAGCGTAACTGCGGCTCGAGGTCGATCGCTCGCGAACCCTCCCAGAGCTCGAGCTCGACACCGTTGGCACGCGCCGCCGCCTGAATTTTCTGCAGCTCGGCCAGTTGTCCGTCGGATCCGGCGACGATGAGCTTTCCGCAGCGGCGGTGCGGTACGCCGTGCTGTTCGCAGAACCCGTAGAGGCGCTCGCGTCCGGCAACGCAGAATCGGGCTTTCAGCGACCCGCGCGGATAATAGATCCCGGCGTGGATGACTTCGCTGTTGCGCGAGCTGGTGCCAGTGCCGAAACTCTCGGCCGCCTCCAGGATCAGGACCTCGCGGCCGGCCGAGGCGAGGGCGCGCGCAACCGCCAGGCCCACGACGCCTGCGCCGATCACCACGGTGTCGATGTTGTCCATGGGGTTCAGGGTGTATGCATGCCGGTGAGCCCAAGAGATCGAGCGAGCGGCCGGCAAAAACCGCGCTTTTGGCCGGCGGAAACGCAGCTACTGTCCGCAAAAGGGCCGTAGGCGGCTTTTGCCGATGGACTATTTTAGAGAATATCTGTGCCGAACGAGGAGAATCGCGTGCCCGATGTGACCTATCGCCCCGTTTCCGATGTCGCGTTGCTGGAAATCGCTCATCCGCCAGTCAATGCGCTGAGTATTCAGGTGCGCGAGGGTCTGGTGGAAGGGTTGCGGCGGGCGGCCTCCGAGCCGCTGGTGAAGGCCATCGTGATTGCGGGGGCGCGCGGAGCGTTTCCCGCCGGCGCCGACATCAACGAGATCATCTCCGGGCTGTCGCACAAGTCGCCGATCATTCGCGAAGTGCAGGCCCGGATGGAGGCCTCCGACAAGCCGATCGTCGCCGCCATCGAAGGGACAGCGCTCGGGGGTGGATTCGAGCTGGCGCTGGCGTGTCACTGGCGTGTGTGCGCCCGTTCGGCGAAGGTGGGGCTGCCGGAAGTGAAGCTCGGCCTGATTCCGGGTGCAGGGGGCACGCAGCGTTTCACGCGCCTGGCAGGTCCTGAGGCGGCGCTGGAGGCCATCACCTCCGGCGCGCATATATCGGCTGCACGGGCGTTGGAGATCGGCGTGGTCGATGAGCTTGCCGATGAGGCGGTGTCGGCGGCCATCGAGCTGGCGCGGCGTGTGGTGCGCGAAAAACGCGAGTTGCGCCTGGCGAGCGCGGTCTCCGATCGGATTACCAACATCGATCCGGCTGTCTTTGCGGCCTTTCGCGCGCGGATCGCGCTCAAAGCGCGTGGCCAGCTCGCGCCCTGGAAAGCCGTCGACGCCATCGAGGCTTGTTGCACCCGCTCGAAGGAAGAAGCCTTCCGGCTGGAGCGGGAGTGGTTCAATGAGTGTCGCGACAGCCCGCAGCGCGCGGCGCTGATGCACGGCTTTTTTGCCGAGCGTGAGGCGCGCCGCATCCCTGACATGCCCCCGGATGTGCGTGCGTTGCCGATCCGGACGGTGGGCATCGTGGGTGCCGGCACGATGGGCGGCGGCATCGCGATGAGTTTTGCTGGCGCCGGCATTCCGGTGACGCTCGTCGATGTCTCGCAGGAGGCGGTGGATCGGGGCTTGGGGACGATTCGTCGTAACTATGCGGGCTCCGTATCGCGGGGGAGCCTGGCACGTGAGCGCATGGATGAGCTGCTCGGCCGCATCCACGCCACGACCGATTACGCAGCGCTGTCTCGCGCGGACCTGATCATCGAAGCGGCGTTCGAGGACTTGGAGGTCAAGCGCGAGATTTTCCGCAAGCTCGATCAGGTCGCAGCCCCCGAAGCCATTCTCGCGACCAACACATCGACACTGGACATCGATGCGATTGCCGCGGCCACCGCGCGGCCGCAGAACGTCGTCGGCACGCATTTCTTCAGCCCCGCGAACGTGATGAAGCTGCTGGAAAACGTGCGCGGCAAGCGCAGCTCACCGCAGGCGATCGCGACCGTAATGCAACTGGGCAGGCGGCTGGGAAAAGTGCCCGTGCTGGCCGGCAACCGCGACGGCTTCATCGGTAACCGGATGCTGCAGTTCTATTCGTACGAGGCCGAGTTCCTGCTGGAGGAGGGGGCCACCCCCGAGCAGATCGACCGGGTGGTCGAGGACTTCGGGTTTGCGATGGGTCCGCTGGCGGTGCGCGATCTCGCCGGCAACGACGTCGGACTGCTCATTCGCAACAGCCGCAAGCTCCCTGCCGACGAGCGCCACTCGCCGATTCTGGAGAGGCTGGTCGCCGCCGGGCGGCTGGGACAGAAGAGCGGCCGGGGGTTCTACCGTTACGAAGGCCGCGCACGCAGCGCCGACCCGCAGGTCCTGGAGCTGATCGAGGCCGTCGCCGCGGAACAGGGCATCACGCGCAGGCCCCTGCCGGACTCGGAGATCCTGGATCGCCTGCTGCATCCGCTGGTGAACGAGGGTGCTCGCGTGCTCGAGGAGGGTATCGCGATGCGCGCGGGCGATATCGATGTGGTGTTCGTCAACGGGTACGGATTCCCGGCCTACAAGGGCGGTCCGATGTACTGGGCCGAGCAGGTCGGGCTCGACAGGATCATCGCCACGATGCGGCGGCTTGCTCGGACGAATGGCTCGCGTTGGCAACCTGCACCGCTGCTGCTGCGGCTTGCCGAATCGGGGCACGGCTGGAAGAGTGTGGCTGCAAACACAAAACCCGAAGGAGCCGTGCATGACCGCCAAGGGCACTGATTCCATCGATGCATCCGCTGCTGGAACGATCACGCTCGGCACGGGCGTGACGGTGAACCGGTTGGGGTTCGGCGCCATGCGCATCACCGGTCCCGGCATCTGGGGTCCGCCCGCGGATGCACAGGAAGCGGTACGCGTGCTCCGCAGGGCGGTCGAGCTGAACGTCAACTTCATTGACACCGCCGACTCCTACGGGCCGAATGTCAGTGAGGAGCTCATCGCCCGGGCGCTGCACCCTTATCCCGCCGGCCTCGTCATTGCCACCAAAGGCGGGCTCACGCGTCCCGGCCCGGATGTCTGGAATCGCAACGGCCAGACAAAGCATCTGCGCGCGGCCTGCGAGGGGAGCCTGCGGCGCCTGAAGCTGGAGCGGATCGATTTGTACCAGCTGCATGCCCCCGATCCGCGGGTGCCCTATGAAACGTCCGTGGGCGAGCTGGTGCGTCTGAAGAATGAGGGCAAGATCCGCATGATCGGCCTCTCCAACGTGAGCGTCGCGGAGATCAAGCTCGCGCAGAGCCTCACGCCCATCGTGTCAGTACAGAATCGTTACAACATCGCCGACCGCGGTTCCGACAGTGTGTTGGATTACTGCCAAGCGCAGGGCATCGCTTTCATACCTTGGGCGCCGTTGGGCTCTTCCCGGCTTGCGCAAGGCTCGGGCTCCAGCAAGGCGCTGGGACGCCTGGCGTCCCAGCATGAGGTGAGCTCCGGTCAGGCCGTCATCGCGTGGCTGCTGGCCCGCTCGGCGGCGATCCTGCCCATCCCGGGCACGTCTTCAGTGGCGCATCTGGAGGAGAACCTCGCCGCGGCCCGCGTTCGGCTCACCTCGGAGGAGTTGCGGGAGCTGGGGTAACGGGGCGGTTATTAGCGCCAAGCCGCGCTGTGGGTGGACGTGCGCGGTTGCGGGAGCGTGGGCGGCCCCGCGGAGGGGCTAGGGCGAGCCGCTTCCGAGGGCTGACTGCTTCTCGAGCTTGGCGTACGCGCCCCACGCTTGCCGCTCGAGGTCGTGTGCGTGTCGCAGTTGGGCAAACGCGGCCAGGTTCCTCTCTGTGTCTTGCTCACGCAGGCCATTTGCGTAGGAATCCAGGGCGCTCTCCCACGTCAAGGTGACGTTCACGAGATCCTCGTGCAGGTCATAGCGAGCGGAGCTCTGCGCGGGAGTCGATTCGCCGACTTCGTTGCTCAACGTGCGCCACTGCGGAATCAGCCACGTCTCCAGGCCGTCGGAAAACTCGATCTGCGAGAGCGACCCCAGCTGCAATGCCGTGAGCGCGGTCGAGAACTGCGTCTTCAGCCCTTCGATCTGCGGCTCGATCCGCTCGAACTCCTGTACACCGCTGAAGGCTTCCGGGTCCGCGGTAATCGCGAGCTTGGTGGCCTCGTCCCCTGCACCCGGTACGGTCGCCGCGGAAATCGGCAGGACGGTGACCGAGCCTGCCGCCTGCAGCGTCCGCTCGCTCTGGCGCAGAAATACGATACCGGCCACGACGAGAGCGGCGATCAGCGTGGCCGCGGCACCCAAGATCCAGAGGCCCGTGCGTCGAACCGGTGCTGCGGCCTCGCTCGGGACTGGAGCGTCGATCTCGACCGTGTTGGCGGTCGGCAGGAGCGCTACGATGGTGGCCGCCGTCTTCAGATCCGCCGGCCAGAATTGAAAGCTTTGCGGTCCCGTGGAGGTCTCTGCGAGCTCGACGCGCACCGCGCCGCTTTCGCGATACACGCTGCGGATCTCCGCCGACGTGAAGAAGCGGCGCTCGCGCCTCTTGAATCCCATCCAGCCGCTGCGCCGCGCGGATACCAACACGCCGTGGGCGCCGATGTGCAGCGTGGCCCACCCGATCCAGCGGAAACTGTTGAGCGGCAGTTCCGATGCGGGGCCATTCTCGGGTGTGAAGCGAACGTGAAACTGCGGGTCGTCGGGCGCAGCGCCCACGCCCGCGTATGCGAGGGTACCCGAGCGGTGGGTTGTCGAGGTGCTCATCCGTGTCAGACCTGATAACGCCCGAAGGCGTCTGGTGAGGAACCTCCTAACGGAGCCAGTATCAGGAGCTTCCCTGAAGCGGACTCCGGAAGCAAGTCGCTTGGTCGCATGCGCTCACACCGGCAGCCGCGTCGTGAACTTCTTTGTGCTCAGGACAAAGCTCGTGTTCACAGAGCGCACGGCGCGGACCTGCAGAATGTGCGTCGAGAGAAAGCGCTCGTACGCTTCCATGCTCGCCGCCACGATGCGCAGCAGGTAATCGTTCGGTCCGCTCATCGAGTGGCACTCGAGCACCTCGGGACGCTCGTTCACGACCTGGTCGAACTGGCGTACGGTCTCCGGGTGGTGGTTCTCGAGCGACACCAGGGCATAGGCCTGGATGGGGAGCCCGATCGCCGGCGCATCGAGCAGGGTGACGTAGCCGCTGATGAACCCGTCGGACTCCAGCTGACGCAGCCTCCGCCAGCACGGCGCCGCGGATAGTCCCACTCGTTTGGCGAGCTCCTGGTTGGAGATGCGCGCGTCGCTCTGCAGCTCCGCGAGGATGCGGCGGTCGAGGCGGTCGAGAGCTTTAGTCATTAAATGACCTAAATGCAGCAATAATATTGCCAATATGACCACTAAATGAGCAACATGAGCAAGCTCATTGCCGCTCTTAGGGCATAGGCTATGCTGAGATTCACCTTTTTCAGGAAGATCGGCATGGCCGTTGCCTCTTTCCAGAGTGCCCGCAGAGCGGTCCACGCCTGGCAGCCGGACTGGAGGCAGGTTGCGTATCTCCTGCACGCCTCGCGCACGCTCGACGACATCGAGGAGTCGAAGCTGCTGCCCGAGCGCAAAGTTCTCTACCAGTTCTGCGCACGAGGGCACGACTTCGCGCAGATCGTGCTCGGCCAGCAACTGAAGGACGTTCACGACGGGGTCAGCGTCTACTACCGCTCTCGGCCTCTCATGCTGGCCCTTGGTGCAGGACTCGAGGATCTGGCTGCGGGTCCGCTGGCGCGCGCAGGGTCCTGCAGCGATGGGCGCGATATCGGGGTTGTATTCAACTTGCCGGCCCATGGCGGGCCCACGGTGTTGCCGGCGTGCGGTGGTGTTGGAGCGCAGTACACGCCCGCCGCAGGATGGGCACAGGCCATCCGCTATCGCAGCGAAGTGCTGCGGGATGCGAGCTACGAGCGCAGCATCGCTGTCGTTCTTGGTGGCGACGCTTCGGTAGCAACGAATGGCTTCTGGTCCTCGCTCACCATCGCCACCACGTTGCGCCTGCCGATGCTCTTCTACATCGAAGACAACGGGTTCGGCATCTCGGTGCCGGCACACATGCAGACTCCCGGCGGCAACATTGCCGCCAACCTGCGTGCGTTCGCCGGACTCACCGTGCTCGAGGGCGATGGCACGAATCCCCAGGAGACCGCCAGACTGACCGAGAGCGCAGTCGGGCTCGTGCGCGAGCAGCGTGCACCAGTCTTGCTGCGACTGACAGTCCCGCGTCTGTCAGGACACTCCGGGCAGGACACACAGGCTTATAAGTCAGCCGAGGTTGTCGCTTCCGAGCGTGCGCGTGATCCGGTGGATACGCTGCATCGCTTCATGGTGCCGACCGTCGTGAACGAGGCCGAGTGGCTGCGCATCGCCGCGCAGGCTCGCCATGACGCCTCGGCGGCAATTGCAAACGCGCTTGCTCGCCCACATCCGGACCCGGGGCAAGTGACGAGATACGTATTCGCGGAGAGCGGCTCGGACGGTGCGCCGGAACTGCAGCAGCAGGGTGGTCTCGCGCCAGAGGGGTATCGACACGCGGCCGTGCGCGCCACGCCCGTGCCGGAAGCTGCCCGGATGAACATGCAGACGGCCATTCGTCGCACGCTGGACGTCGAGCTCGCGTGCAACCCTCGTATGGTCGTATTCGGAGAGGACGTGGGCCGCAAGGGCGGAGTGCACGGCGCGACGCTGGGGCTGCAGGATAAATACGGCCCCGCACGGGTGTTCGATACGAGCCTGTCCGAGGAGGGCATCATCGGCCGTGCGGTAGGAATGGCCCTCGCCGGGCTGCTCCCGGTGGCGGAAATCCAGTTTCGCAAGTACGCCGATCCGGCCACCGAGCAGCTCAACGATTGCGGGACGCTGCGCTGGCGGACCCACAACCGCTTCGCCGCGCCGCTCGTGGTGCGCATGCCCGGCGGCTTCTCCAAGTGCGGTGATCCCTGGCACAGCCAGACCAACGAAGTTGCCTGGGTGCACGGTGTGGGTTGGCGCGTCGCCGTGCCCTGCAACGCGGAGGATGCGGTGGGGCTGCTGCGATCGGCGCTGCGCGGCAACGATCCGACCATTTTCTTCGAGCACCGCGCGATGCTCGATGGGGCTGCGGCGCGCCGGCCTTACCCCGGTGACGAGTACGTTCTGTCGTTCGGGGTTGCGCGCACCGTGCGACCGGGGACTGAGCTCAGCGTCATCACCTGGGGTGCGATGGTCGAGCGCTGCGAACAGGCGGTGTCAGCTTCTGGCGTCGACGGTGAGGTGATCGATCTCAGGACTTTATCCCCCTGGGACCGTGCGGGGGTGCTTGCCTCCGTGCGCAAGACCCGTCGCTGCCTGATCGTTCACGAGGACAACCTCTCCGGCGGCTTCGGTGCCGAGATTGCAGCGGTGCTGGCAAAGGACGCATTCTTCGATCTCGATGCACCCATCGAGCGCTTGACCATGCCCGACATTCCCAGCCCTCACAGCCCGATCCTCCTCGAGGTCGCCGTCCCCAGCGTGCAGCGCATCACCGCGGCCATCCAGGCGACGGCGAGCATCTGAGATGGACGAGGCCGTCTGCGGCAACGGGCCAGCCCATGATCGGCCCGGTCACGATGGCCCCGCTCAGGGTGGATCCTCTGACGGTGGGTCCTCTCACCCCGCGCTTCTCGAAATCCGTGCGCCGGCCGAGCAGACCGAGGGAACCCGCTCGCAGGTGCTGCGCTGGCTGAAAGCCGTCGGCGAGCGCGTCGTGTTGAATGAGCCGCTGATCGAGCTGGAGACCGACAAGGTCACCGTAGAGGTGCCGGCTCCCGGCACGGGCGTTCTCCACGAGATTCTCAAGGGCGAGCAGGAGGACGTCGATCCTGGCGACCTGCTGGGGCGCATTGCGGCTGGGACGACGAACGCGACGGTGACCGGCGCGGTGGTGAATTCCGCCGACGTTCCCGCTGGCGAGGTGGCCGTGGCGCCTCCCGCCGTCCCGACCGCGACCTCGGCCGACGTCTCGGCTGGCGCTGCGTCGCCCAAACCAACCGCCGCGCACTTGTTGAGTCCCGCGGTGCGCCGGCTCCTTGCTGAGCACGCGCTCGACGTGTCCTCCATTGTGGGATCAGGGGAGGGCGGCCGCGTTACCGTGCAGGACGTGTTGAAGGCCGCGGGTGAACGCGGCAGTGAAGGCGCGCGCGGCGACGGCGGCGCCGCTGCGGGTGCCGAGCCGGCTCGTCGCGTTCCGCACTCGGCAGTGCGCAAGCGCATCGCCGAGCACATGACACGCAGTCTGCTCCACACGGCCCCGCACGTAACGACGGTGTTCGAGGCCGACATGTCTGCGGTCCTACGCCATCGAGCCAAGCATCGCGACAGCTACGCGAGCGATGGCATACCCCTGACCCTCACCGCGTACTTCCTGCAAGCCTGCGTGCCTGCCATACGTGCCGTGCCGGAGGTCAACAGCCGATGGACACCCGCGGCGCTGGAGATATTCGACTCGCTGCATATTGGGATTGCGACCGCGCTGGAAAACGAGCTGGTGGTACCGGTGCTGCGCTCCGTCGAGGCACTCGACCTGTGGGAAACCGCCCGGCAGCTGAACGATCTGACCCAGCGGGCACGTGAGCATCGGCTGCGTCCGGCCGACGTGCGAGGCGGCACCTTCACGATATCAAACCATGGCGTGAGCGGCAGTCTCCTGGCGACACCGATCGTCATCAATCAGCCCCAGTCCGCAATTCTGGGTGTCGGCAAGCTGGAGAAGCGGGTGGTCATACAGGACACGCAGGAGCGGGAGGATCGCTTCGTGGTGCAGCCACGCTGTTATGTCACTCTGACGATCGATCACCGAGTCCTGGACGGGCACCGCGCGAACCGGTTCCTGCAGAGCTTCGTTGCACACCTGGCGGCCTGGCCCGACTCGTGAGGACCCCTCCGAACCGGTCGTAGACTGCGCGTTCGGCAGGGGGCAGCGGTGCATCGATCGTCCGAGCCGTTGCGCTGAGGAATTGCTCCGCAGCGGTGAACACCAGTGAGTACAGGCGTCGCGTGAGCTCGTAAGCGGCGGCTCCGATCCAGTCATCAGACAGCAGCGCTGCGGGCAGCAGAGGGTCCTGCAGGTGGATCTTGCGGTACTGGTGGATCAACAGGGTCCGGATGACCAGCGCATCCTCAGGTTGCACGCGCGCGGATGCGCGAACGGCCGCATCGATTGGCTCGAACGTTGCGACGAACCGGCGGTAACGTCGCGTCAGATCGCCGAGATCCCATCCGCGGGCCACGAGCTGACGATCCACACTGAGATCGCTGCTCGAGCTGCGCAAGCAAAGTGCGCCTGCAGCGCCCTCGATGTCCTCGAGCCATTCCTTTGCCTGCACCAGGGTGCAGCTGGGATGCGCGAACGTCCCCGCAGAGAGCTGACCGAAACCCAACCAACGGAGCTCTTCGCGGGCCCGCGTGCCTGCGCCGGGAGGCAAAACTGCGAGGGTCCACTGACCTTCCCAGTCCCCCTGGGGCAGGCCGTAGATACGCCTGGTGGCCTCGGCAAAGCGCTGCTCACCCCCGGGCGCCAGGCGGTATTCACTTTGGCGCCCCTCTTTGCGGGCCGCCAGCCAGCCTTCGTTCGCGAGGCGGACCACGGAGGTGCGTACCAGGCGCTCGGTCAGGCGGAACACGCCGGCCACCTGAATGAGGCTGCCCAGAGTGATCACACCTCCTCGGGGGGCGATCGCATCGCCGAAGAGCGTGATGATGAGTGAGCCGCCGCGCAGCGGCTGCTGGTCGTG
>DATNEN010000299.1:0-11704 GCA_035552975.1 Steroidobacteraceae bacterium | reverse complement strand
GAGGCACTCGTAGTAGGCGACCTCGGGCTGATAGCCGGCTTCCACCAGCGTCTCGAAGCCCTTCACCACCAGCTCGGTGGCGCCGCCGCACAGCACCGCCTGCTCGCCGAACAGATCCGTCTCGGTCTCCTCGCCGAAGGTGGTCTCGAGAACGCCGCCGCGCGTACCGCCGATTCCGTGGGCGTAGGCCAGGGCCTTCGCGTGCGCGCGGCCGGTCGGGTTCTGGGCAACTGCAATCAGGCAGGGCACGCCGCGACCCTGCTGGTACTGGCGGCGAACGAGATCGCCGGGGCCCTTCGGGGCGATCAGCACCACATCCAGATCCTTGCGCGGCTTGATCTGCTTGAAGTGGATGTTGAACCCATGGGCGAACAGCAGCGCGGCGCCGCGCTCGAGGCTGTGCTCGACCGCCGCGTAGAGCGCCTTCTGCGCCAGGTCCGGCACCAGCATCGCCACCAGGTCGGCGCCCTGTGCCGCATCTTCCGGAGTGGCAACGGCCAGCCCGTCGCGCTTGGCCTTTTTCCAGCTCGCGCCGCCCCTGCGCACGCCGACCACTACGTCAAAGCCGCTGTCCTTGAGATTCAAGGCGTGCGCGCGGCCCTGGCTGCCATAGCCGAGCACCGCGATCCGCGCGCCCTTGAGGGCTTTCTTGTCGACGTCCTTCTGCGAGTACAACTTCATCGAAACTCTCCCACGGCGGCGAAGCCGCGCTTAGAACATAAAAAACCCCGCAGCGATCCTGTTTCGGACCGGTGCGGGGTTGTTGGTATCTGTCTCGCTCGTGCCTGAAAGGACTTCTATTTCAGGCGAGGTTCCCGCACCGGTGGCTGCGTGTAAATGAGCAGCGCCAGTCGTACCGGACCTGCTGCGAGCACACCGGAGAGCCGCCGCACGCGGGCTGCACTGATCGGATTCCGGGGCTGAGCGAATGTCAGGGACATGGACTGAACGGATGCAGGTCGAAAAAGTGCGCGCGTTCACGCGAATTCAAAGGATGTCATCACAACCCGGCCGACTTTGTCAACGCGCCGATCCCCCCGGCGCGGCGCGAATTTCGCTACCATTCGCGCCCGTGCCGAACGATTCCCGACCCCCGCAGAGCGCCGCCAGCCGGCCGCTTTGGCTGGTGACCGAAGCGGATTTGCCGCAATGGCTGGCGCAGCAGCCGCAAGCGCTCGCCGCCTGGGTGCGCGCCAATGGCTTTCAGGCCGAGCGCTGGCGCGTGCTGGCGCTCCCCGGCCCGGGAGGGGAGGTCGCCGGCGCGCTGCTGGGAGTGGGGCCGCTCGCGCAAATCCAGGACATCAA
Source organism: Steroidobacteraceae bacterium (assembly GCA_035552975.1). GTDB lineage: Bacteria > Pseudomonadota > Gammaproteobacteria > Steroidobacterales > Steroidobacteraceae > 13-2-20CM-66-19. The sequence continues at coordinate 10,399 of DATNEN010000299.1, read as the reverse complement.
GCTCTGGCACTGCGCCGGATTGTCCGAGCGCCTGCCCGCCCAGGCCTTTCATCTCGCGACACCGCTCCCACCGCATGCTGCGACCGTCTTCGTGTTGGGGTGGCAGGTGGGCGCTTATCGCTTTTCGCGCTACCGGCCTTCCACGCCAGCGGTGGAGCGCGCGACTCTGATACCGCCTGCGGAGGCGGATCTGGCTTATGTCGAGGCGGCCGTGGCTGCGACCACGCTGGCCCGCGACCTCATCAACACCCCCGCCAACGACCTCGGCCCGGCCGAGCTCGCCGCAGCGGCCGCGGCCCTGGCCGCCCGGTTTGGCGCTCAGTGCGAGATTCTGCGGGGCGAAGCGCTGCAGTCCTACCCGCTGGTGAGGGCAGTGGGGGCGGGGAGTCCGCGTGCGCCGCGAGTGATCGATTTGCGCTGGGGAAATGCCGAGGCTCCGCGGGTGACACTCGTCGGGAAGGGCGTGTGTTTCGACACGGGCGGACTGGATCTGAAGCCCTCCGCCGGCATGCTGCTGATGAAGAAGGATATGGGCGGCGCGGCGTGCGCGCTTGCGCTTGCACAAATGCTCATGCAGCTGGGGGCGCCCGTGCAGCTGCGGGTACTGATTCCGGCTGTCGAGAACAGCATCGATGGCGGGGCCTATCGGCCCAGCGACATCCTGCGATCCCGCAAGGGACTCACGGTCGAGATCGGCAACACCGACGCGGAAGGGCGCCTGGTGCTGGCGGATGCGCTGGCGGCCGCGGATGAGGAACAGCCGGATCTGCTGGTGGATCTGGCAACGCTCACCGGTGCCGCGCGAGTTGCGTTGGGTCCGGAGATCCCGGCGGCCTTCAGTCCGGATGAGAGCCTGCTGGGTGCGTTGCGCACGTACGGGGAACACGAGGCCGATCCCGTGTGGCCGCTGCCGTTGTGGGCCGGGTACGAGGATGATCTCGCGAGCAAGGTCGCCGATTTGTCCAATGTTTCCGCGGCGCCCTTTGCAGGATCGATCATCGGTGCGCTGTTCCTGAAGCGCTTTGTGACAGCGACGCCCACGTGGCTGCACATCGATCTGTACGGCTGGAACGCCAAGGAGCGTCCCGGGCGCCCGGTCGGCGCCGAAGCGCAGTGCGTGCGCGGCCTGTACCGTCTGATCAGAGCGCGCTACGGCTAGGTGCCTACGGATAACTCCTGAGAACACTCGGGATAAACTCCCGGGCTTGTGGTGCGCGTCAGATGCTACTCTCGGGGTCCGCATTCGACTCTGACACGATCATAAGACCCTGCAGACCGGCGGATTAACTCAAGAGCAGCGATGCCCCGTAAGCCGAGCCACGATCCACGCGGATTCTCCCGACTCGTCGTCGACGGCCTGAAACAGGCGCCCGCGCGCGCGATGTTGCGTGCAGTGGGATTCGAGGACGCCGACTTTACAAAACCCCAGGTCGGCATTGCCTCCACCTGGGCGAACCTGACCCCCTGCAACATGCACATCGCCGAGCTGGCGCGCGCCGCCGCCGCCGGCGCCGATGCTGCGGGCGGCAAGAGCGTTCTGTTCAATACCATCACCGTGTCCGATGGGATCTCGATGGGTTCCCCGGGGATGCGCTATTCGCTCGTCTCGCGCGAGATCATCGCGGATTCGATCGAAGCGGTGGTCGGCGCGGAAGGCTTCGACGGCTTCGTGGCGGTCGGGGGCTGCGACAAGAACATGCCGGGCTGCGCCATGGCCATCGCCCGCATGAACCGCCCCGCGATATTCGTGTACGGCGGCACCATCCGTCCGGGTGGTCAGCGGCGCGACATCGTTTCCGTGTTCGAGGCCGTCGGTGCCCGCGCTGCGGGCAAGATCAGCGAAGCGGAGCTCGAGGACGTCGAGCGCACGGCCATCCCGGGCCCGGGAAGCTGTGGCGGAATGTATACGGCCAACACCATGGCCTCGGCGATCGAGGCACTTGGGTTGTCGCTTCCGGGTAGCTCCGCGCAGGAAGCGGTGAGCGAGGCGAAGCTCGCTGACTGCCGTCTTGCCGGCGAGGCTGTGGTGAAGTTGCTCGCCGATGGAATTCGGCCGCGCGACATCCTCACACGCAAGGCGTTCGAAAACGCCATCACCGTGGCCATCGCGCTGGGCGGCTCCACCAACGTCGTGCTGCACCTTCTGGCGATCGCCAACGATGCACGGGTCAGGTTGTCGTTGGACGATTTCACACGCATCGGCAAACGCGTGCCGGTGCTGGCGGACCTGCGCCCGAGCGGCCGCTATCTGATGTCCGAGCTGGTGGCGATCGGCGGCATCCAACCGCTCATGAAGATGCTGCTCGAAGGGGACCTGCTGCACGGCGAGGCGCTCACCGTCACCGGTCGTACGTTGGCAGAAAATCTTGCAAATACAGGTATGTATCTTGCTGGACAGGACATCGTGCGACCGCTGTCGGACCCGCTCAAGAAGGACAGCCATCTGGTCGTCCTGTACGGGAACGTGGCGCCCGAGGGCGCGGTGGCCAAGATCAGCGGCAAGGAAGGCCTGAAATTCACCGGGCGCGCGCGCGTCTTCGACGGCGAAGAGCGTGCGACCCAGGCGATCCTCGACGGCGTCGTCCGGGCCGGGGATGTGGTGGTCATCAAGAATGAAGGACCCAAGGGGGGGCCGGGCATGCGCGAGATGCTCAGCCCCACCGGGGCCATCATGGGTCGCGGCCTCGGAGAGCAGGTCGCGTTGATTACCGACGGACGCTTTTCAGGAGGCAGTCACGGGTTTGTCGTCGGGCACGTATCGCCCGAGGCCGCAGTCGGTGGTGCCATTGGGCTGCTACGCAACGGGGACCGTATCACGATTGACGCAGTGAAACGTCAGATCAGCGCGGAGGTGCCGGCAGCCGAGTTGCGCCGACGCCGCGCTGCGTGGAAACCCCGCAAGGCGTATGCGACGTCGGGCGTGCTCGCGAAGTACGCACGGCTCGTGGGAAGCGCCTCGGCGGGTGCGGTGACCGAACCCAATCAGCCATCTCCAACCAAAACCTGAGCTGGAGCGGAGTTGTCAGTACACGGGTCAGCGGTTAGAGTTCGCGACGCACTCGCTGACGACACGGCGTTCTGCCTCGGCGTTCCGCGGATGCACATCAAATCATTTAGGGGGATAGCGAACTCGAGCGCGTGCCGCACCCGCGCACCTGTGTGTGTGCCCGCCGTATGTTGACGGGGGTACCCACGAGGCAGTCGCGTCATGCGCGTACGCAGACTGACTGCTTGCGAGCAGCTGTAAAGAAAGCTACTTTGCAAGGCTTGCGTTTTGAACTGACGTTTTCGGACAGGTAGATAGGACGTAACAGCGACTTTCACATCCAATGAGCGCCTACGTACAAGATTCTCAGTTTTTCACGCGACGTGCCGTGGTGTTTCTGCTGATCATCGGCGTGCACGTCTTCATCATCTGGGCGTTTGCCTCGGGCCTCGCGCGCCGCGCGATCGAGTCGATCGCACCTCCGCTGCAGACCGACATCGTCGAGGAGGTCCAGAAGCACGACCAGCCGCCGCCGCCGCCGCCGCCGCAGATGGAGCGCCCGCCGGTGGAGATTCCGCCTCCGGAGGTCAACATCGACCTGCCCGTGGAAACGCAGTCAACGGCCATCCAGGACGTGACTGACAAGCCGCAGCCGAAAGCGCCGCCGCCGCCGCCGCCGCCACCGAAACCCGTCAACCGTGTCGCCGGTGGTCCCGGCAAGGGATTCCCGGATACCGAGGACTACTACCCCGCCGCTTCCAAGCGTCTGGGCGAGGAGGGCGCGGTAACCGTACACGTGTGCACCGATGCGAAAGGCAAGGTCACCGAGGAGCCGACCGTGGCGAAGACCTCGGGCAACACGCGTCTGGATGACGGGGCCGTCAAGCTCGCCAAGGCCGGCTCCGGGCATTACAGGCCCGGCACGGAGAACGGAACCCCAGTCGCGTCGTGCACCAGCTTCATCATCAAATTCCAGCTCAGAAACTAACAGTCGATTCAAGCGGCCGGGCTCGCAAGGTCCGGCTTCATTGTGATTCGAGGAAACTATGGATAATCAAGCCGCCCCAACCGTCGAAAACCCGTATGGCGTCCAGGCCCTGTGGACCTCCGGCGATCTCATCTCCCGCTCGGTGCTGATCGTTCTCATGATAATGTCGCTGTCCTCCTGGTACGTGATCTTCACGAAACTGTGGGACCAGCGCAGGTTGAAACAGGCCGCGCGGGTCGTCGAGAAGCAGTTCTGGACCGCCCCGTCGATCAAGGACGGCGTGGAGCGCCTGAAGAAGGGCGATGACTTCCGTTTCATCGCCGAGGATGGCCTGCGTGCGGCTTCGCATCACGACGGCCGCCTCACCGACCGCATCGACCTGCACGAGTGGATCACCATGTCCCTGCAGCGCTCGGTCGACCAGGTGCAAACCAAGATGCAGTCCGGCCTGGGACTGCTCGCCACGGTCGGCTCGGTCGCCCCGTTCGTCGGACTGTTCGGCACGGTGTGGGGCATTCTGAACGCCCTCACGGCGATCGGCATCTCCGGCCAGGCGAGCATCGACAAGGTGGCCGGCCCGGTCGGCGAGGCCCTGCTGATGACCGCTTTCGGTCTGTTCGCCGCGGTGCCGGCGGTCATGGGCTACAACTGGCTGCTGGCGCGTAACAAGACGCTGCAGGAAGCGCTGCGGAACTTTGCCAGCGACCTGCATGCCTATCTGGTCAGCGGTGCACGCATCGGCAGCAGCGAGATGGGCGGTGCACGTCCGGCTGCGGCTCCGGCCGCCGCGATCCGCAAGTAATGACGGTCGCGCCGTGTCGAGCTGCCTCGCGGCAGCTCACGAGCTCGCTGCTCGCCATGCACGGCGCAACCCGCGCCCAGTGTAGGAGTCAACGTTCATGGCGATGAGTGTGGGATCTTCCGGGGGTGGTTCCAACCCCGAGGTGATGGCAGCCATCAACACGACGCCGTTGGTGGACGTCATGTTGGTGCTGCTGATCATCTTTTTGATCACCATCCCGGTGATCAACAAGAACGTCAAGGTCGACTTGCCGAAGGCCGTCAATATCCCGACGGTGACCAAGCCGGAGAACATCACGGTGTCGGTCGACAAGGAGGGCGCGATCTACTGGGCGGACAAGAAGATCACCGACCGCAACCAGCTGCTGGAGCTGGTGAAGTCGATCGCGGTGGAGAAGCCGCAACCGGAGATCCACATCCGCGCCGACAAGGATGCGCGCTACGAGGCCGTCGGCAAGGTCATTTTCACGATTCAGCGCGGCGGCGTGGTCAAGGTCGGCTTCCTCACCGAGCCGGACCACGGCATCCGCGGCTACCGCTGAGCGCGGCTTGAAGGAGCGTACCTAATGTCAATGAGTGTCGGCGGCTCGGGTGAAGGCGAGGCGATGTGTGAGATCAACACCACACCGCTGATCGACGTCATGCTCGTGTTGCTCGTTACCTTGATCATCTCCCTGCCCATCATGACCCACGCGGTGAAGCTGGATATGCCCGACCCGCGCCATCCGCCGCCGCCGCAGCAGAACCGCCCCGAAGTCATCGATCTGGAGATCGATTTCGACGGCACGGTGGTCTGGAACGGGACTCCGGTGCAGAGCATGGATCAGCTCGAGGGCTACTTCCATACGGAAGCCGCCAAGGACCCGCAGCCCGAGATCCACCTGCGGCCCGATCGGCGCGTGAAGTACGACTTCGTGGCGAAGGTGCTGGCGTCCGCGCAGCGCAACCGCATGAAGAAGATCGGCTTCGTCAACAACCAGGAATTCGCCCAGGAGTAGAGCCAAGAACATGAACATGAGGCACAACTGGAAAGTGGCGCTCGCGGTGGGCGCGCTGTTGACGGCGGGCGCCGGGCTCGCTCCGATGCATACCGCGCAGGCTCAGGGCGATCGCGCCACCGCGGCGCACAACAACGAGTCCAAGGAAAAGGGCGACAAGCACACCATCAGCAAGGGCGAGGGCAAGTATCTGCCCAAGGCCAACGACCTGATGAAGGAGAAGAAGTACCAGGATGCGCTCGCGCTGCTGAAGCAGGCGGACGGCGTCTCCGGCAAGACGCCGTGGGATCAGCACATCATCAACGAGATGTACGGCTTCATCTACGTGCGCACCAACAACCTGGCCGAGGCGGCCAAGGCGGTCGAGGCGACCGTGAACGACGGCTTCACCGACCCGGGAGAGATTCCCGGCAAGCTGAAAGTGCTCGCGCAGATCAACTACCAGCTGAAGAACTACGACAAGGCGATCGAGTTCGGCGAGCGTGCCATGAAGGCGGGCGTCAACGATGACGACATGGATACCATCGTCGGGCAGTCGTATTACCTCAAGAACGACTTCAAGGGGACGCTGAAGTTCGTCAGCCAGCAGGTCGACGATGAGGTGAAGAAGGGCAAGGAGCCGAAGGAACAGACGCTGAATCTGGTACTCAGCTCCTGCCTGAAGCTGGATGACTCCAGCTGCACTTCGCGCGCGCTCGAGCGCCTGGTCACCTACTACCCGAAGCCCGAGTACTGGAGCAACCTGGTGATCACGTTGTTCCAGGCGCCCAACCAGAACGATAAAACGCTGCTCAACACCTATCGCCTCGCCAACGAAGTGGATGTGCTGAAGCGCCCGGATGACTACACCGAGTACGCGCAGCTGGCGATCGAGGCGGGCTCCCCGGGTGAGGCGCAGCGCGTGCTGGAGAAGGCATTCCAGAAGAACGTGTTCACCGACACGCGCTCGCAGGACAAGAACAAGCGCCTGCTGGCCTCCGCGCAGAAAGCTGCTCAGCAGGATCAGCAGAGCTTGTCGAAGATCGCCGGGGATGCCGACAGCGCCCCGACGGGCGACAAGGACGTGGGCGTCGGGCTCGCCTACCTGGGCTATCAGCAGTACGACAAGGCCGCCGACTTCCTGTCCAAGGGCGTCAGCAAGGGCGGGCTGAAGAACGACCCGGAGGCGCACCTGCTGCTGGGCATCGCGCAGCTCAAGGAGGGCAAGAAGGAGGACGCCGTGAAGTCCTTCAAAGCCGTCAAGGGCGACCCGACGCTGGAGCGGATCGCGAATCTGTGGTCGCTGCACGCCAAGCAGGCGGCCTGAAGCACAACGGGAAGGATTGCATCGATGAGCATCAAAGCAGGCGAGCGCATGCCTTCGGGCACGCTGAAGACCATGACCAAGGACGGCCCCCGGGATGTCGCCACCGATGAGCTCTTCAAGGGCAAGAAGGTGGTGCTGTTCTCCGTGCCGGGCGCTTTCACTCCGACGTGCGACGCGAAGCACCTTCCCGGATTCGTGCAGCTCGCCGATCAGCTGCGCGCGAAGGGCGTGGACACCATCGCGTGCATGGCGGTGAACGATGTGTTCGTGATGAACGCCTGGGGAAAGTCCTCGAACGTCGGCGAGAAGGTCCTCATGCTCGCCGACGGCAACGGCGACTACGCCAAGGCGCTGGGCCTGGAGTTGGATGCCAAGGGTTTCGGCATGGGCAACCGCGGCCAGCGGTTCTCGATCCTGGTGCAGGATGGGGTTGCCAAGCAGGTCAACGTCGAGGCCCCTGGCCAGTTCAAGGTCTCGGCAGCCGAGCACATCCTCGGACAGCTGTAGTTGCACATGCCGCGGCACCGCAGGTGCCGCGGCCTATCCCCGGGCCGGGTGTCAGGAACCGAGCAACCGCTCCAGCTCCGGCACGATCTGAAACAGATCCCCCACCAGGCCGATATCCGCGACTTCGAAAATCGGCGCCTCGGCATCCTTGTTGATCGCCACGATGGTGCGGGCGTCCTTGATGCCCGTCAGGTGCTGGATCGCCCCAGAGATGCCGATGGCCACGTACAGCTCAGGCGCGATGATCTTGCCAGTCTGACCCACCTGCAGCTCGTTGGGCGCGTAGCCGGCGTCTACGGCGGCCCTGGAGGCGCCCACGGCGGCACCGAGCTTGTCGGCGAGCTTGTAGAGGATCTGGAACCCTTCCGCGCTCGCCAGGGCGCGCCCGCCGGAGATGACGCGGGCGGCGGTCTGCAGGTCGGGGCGGTCGCTGCGCGCGGCCGACACGGACACGAAGCGCGTGTGAGTGGGGATGTCAGCCTGCACCTGCGCAGACTCGATCGGGGCCGCGGAGCTTGCGGTGGGCGCAGCCTCGAAGGAGGCGATGCGCACCGTCCCCACGACCTGGACGCCCGACTCGACTTCGACGGTGACGATCGCATTGCCGGCATAGATGGGGCGCCGGAAGCGCGTAGCGCTTTCGGCGGCCATGATGTCGCTCACCTGAACGGTATCCAGCAGCGCGGCGACACGCGGCATGAGGTCCTTGCCGAAGGTTGTCGACGGGCCCAGCACGAGGGCGTAGCCCTGCGCCACGGCCACGATCTGCGGAGCGAGCACGGCGGCGAGGGGATGCTCGTTCGCCGCGTTCTCGACTTTGAGCACGCAAGCCACGCCCTGCAGTTGCGCTGCCTGCGTCGCCACAGTTGCAGCGTTGGCAGCGCACACCGCTACCGTGATGTCCGCATCGGCAATCGTTCTGGCGCACGCGACGCATTTCGCGGTGCTGGGATTGAGGCGGGTGCCGTCGTGCTCGGCAACGATCAGTATCCTGGTGCTCATGCGAGCACCCCCTTTTTCTTCAACACCTCGAGGAGCTCGGCGGCGTCTTTCACCTTGATGCCTTTCTGGCGTTGCGGGGGCGGCTCGAAGCGAACCGCCTTCAGGCGCTGCCGCACCTCCACTCCGAGGGCGGCGAGGGCCAGCGTTTCCAGGGGCTTTTTCTTCGCCTTCATGATCTCGGGGAGCTTCACGTAGCGCGGCTCGTTGAGGCGCAGGTCCGTCGTGATGACCGCCGGCAGATCCACCTCCAGCGTCTCCAGGCCTGCGTCGACTTCGCGGGTGACGCGGGCCTTGCCGTCGGCGAGCTCGACTTTGGAGGCAAACGTGGCCTGCGGCCGTCCCCACAGCGCCGCCAGCATCTGGCCGGTTTGGCTGTTGTCATCATCGATCGCCTGCTTGCCGAGGATGACCAGGGAGGGCTGTTCGCGCTCGGCGAGCTTCAGCAGTGCCCGGGCGGCCACGGCAGGCTCGACGGCTCCGTCCGCCTGGACGAGGATGGCCCGATCGGCGCCCATGGCGAGGGCGTTGCGCAACTGGGGTTGAGTGTCGGCTGGGCCTACGGTCGCGACGATGACTTCCTCGGCGCCGCCGCGCTCCTTGATGCGCAGCGCTTCCTCGAGGGCAATCTCATCGAAGGGGTTGATGCTCATCTTCACGCCGTCGGTGACGACGCCGCTGCCGTCGGGCTTCACGCGGATGCGCACGTTGTAGTCCACTACGCGCTTGATCCCGACCAGAATGCGCTTCATCTGCACCTCCAACCCGTCAACGAGAGAGCCTGAGCCAAGCTCTCGAGTATAACGGCTCGAGGGTGCGGAAGGGCCCGGGAAGCCCCGGGGCTCGCGCCGGACCGGCGCGGGTCACCATTGCGTCTTCGGCCGAGCCGCCGGCCCATCGTCGGCTGGCCATCGGGGCCGGCCCATCGGGGGGCCGCGCTTCGTGCTCAGCGCGCCTGGACGACCTGCGGTTGGCGGTAGGGCGGGTTGCGCTGCTGCTCGATAAAGCCCTGGCGGATCCTGTGAGCGGTCTCACGCAGCTTCGGCACGAAGCGCTCGACGGCGATCTTGAAAGGCACCGCCGTCTCGGCGAATCGCACCACCACGGATGCCAGCACGCGATCGTCCAGCATCACCGGGACCGCCATGGTGACCTCGTCGGAGACGCGGCGCGGATGAATGGCGCTCGCGAAGCCGCGCGCACGAGTGTCTTCGAGGATTTTGTCCAGCTCCGGACGATTGTGCGCCAGCTTGTCCGCCTCAGCGTTGGAGCGGCGCAGGATCTCCAGCAGCGACTCGCGCTGTGCCGCGGGACAGTAAGCCAGATGCGCGCGTCCGGCGGCAGTCACCAGCAGCGGCAGGCGCACGCCGGCGGAGAGCCGCTCGATCGCAAGAGGACTGCGGTGGTCGGTCGTCTCGCGCACGAGCATCTGAGTTCCGGAGAGCGAGACGACGGCAACGGGCCACAGGACTTCCTTGCCCAGATCGTCGATGCACGGGCGGGCCACCTGGGTGACCCACGCATCGTCATCGAATCCGTCCGCGAGGCGATGGACCATGATCGTCAGCCGATAGCGATCATCGGCCGGGTCCCGGTACACGTAACCCGCGTGGGTCAGTGTCTCGAGGATGCGATAGGTGGTGGTGCGCGGCAGCCGGATCTGTTGGGCTATCTCGGAGACGGTGGCGCCGTTGCGTAAATTGAGCATGGTCAGGGCATCGAGGCCCCGCACCAAAGCGCGAATCGGGCGAGTCGATTCCATGGATCGTTGATGCTCGTGTATGAAATCGGCCATCACTGTTGACAGTTTAGAA
>DATNEN010000298.1:0-3955 GCA_035552975.1 Steroidobacteraceae bacterium | reverse complement strand
TCCTCCGGCGCTTCGCTCAGCAGCCGCCGGTACGCCGCGACCGACTCGTCCTGGACTTCGAGCGATTCGGAGTGTTGCAACGGCATGTAGAAGAACATCCGCTCGAGCGTCTCCAGCGCGCCGTCGGCAGCGGACTGCATGCCCGAGAGCGCCAGGCCCAGAGCCTGCTCGTCACCCGCAAAGGCGCGGGCCTGGCCGCGAAAGATCTGGCGCGGAAACTGGTCCAGCAGAATGATCAGACTGAGCCGCCGTCGGGGGCTGTCCGCCCAGCTCGCCAAGGCGCCGCTCAGCGCTCGTGCCGCCAGTTCCGAGAACTCCGTGGTGATGAGGGCGTCCTGCTGCGCGCGCAGCTGCGGGTTCGCGTCGCTTCCGAACCAGAGCTGCATGCGTCGGTCCAGCTCCGCGCCCCGCGCCGCAGGGCGCGCTGACTTCGTTCCCGGCTGAGGCTTGACCAACGAGCCAAACCAGAACTCGCGCACCCGCAGAGCCTCGTCCATCGCTACTCCGATTTCGCCTCGTCTGCCTCGAACAGCTTCTCCAGCTGCTGCGCGGCTTCTACGGTGGCGGCCTTGAACTTCGTCTCATCCTCTTTTACCGCGTACTGAGACGCCAGCACACCTTCGTCGTGGCGGCGGAAGCGGCGCACGGCCGTGCGCGCGGACTCCGCCGTCTCCCCCAGTGCCTGCAGGACTTGTTCCGACATTTCGAGGCTGGATGCGTAGGTCTCGCGGATGATGTTCTTTACGCCCGCATCCATCAGCGCGAACGCATGCTGTCGATTGCGGGCGCGTGCATAGATCTTCACGCGCGGAAAGTATTCCCGGATCAGGGTAGCTGCGCGCACGGACGCATCGGCGTCGTCGATCGCCAGCACGAATACGGAAGCGTTGGCTGCGCCGGCCGCACGCAGGAGATCCAGCCGCGAGGCGTCGCCGTAGTAGACCTTGTTACCGAAGCGGCGCACGAAATCGACATGCGTCTGGTTGCTGTCGAGGGCTGTAAAGGGAATGCGGCGTGCCGTGAGGATGCGCCCGACGATCTGGCCGAAGCGGCCGAAGCCTGCAATCAGCACCTGGATGTCCTGGTCCTCGAACTGATCGAAGGGTCGCTGCGAGCGGCCCTTCAGGCGCACCGCGATGGCATCCTGCAACAGCAGCAGCAGCGGTGCGATCATCATCGACAGGGTGACGGCCAGGATCAGCAGGTCCACGGTCCCGCGATCCAGGATGCGCTCCCCGAACCCCAGGGTGAACAGTACGAACGCGAACTCCCCTCCGGCCGGAAGCGCGAAGGCGAGGCGGCGTGCCGCCGGCGGCTCCAGGCGTGCAATCCGCGCCAGCGCCCACACGGCCAGCAGCTTGATTACCATGAAGCCCACGGTCAGGGCGAGCAGCGGCAGCGGCTCGGACAGCAGCAGCTGCAGGTTTGCCGACATCCCGACGGTCACGAAGAACAACCCCAGCAGCAAGCCTTTGAACGGCTCGAGATCCGCTTCGAGCTCGTGACGGAATTCACTGTCGGCGAGCAGCACGCCGGCCAGGAACGCACCCAGGGATGCCGACAGTCCGGCGGCGTTTGCCAGCAGCGCGGTGGCAATCACGGTCAGCAGCGCCGCCGCCGTGAACACTTCGCTGACCTTGATGAGGGCGACGACGCGCAGGGCAGGGCGGACGATGAGTCGTCCGCCGACGATGACGATGGCGACGACGATGACGAGCTTGATCAGAATGACCCACCACGCGGGTGCGGCCGCCTGGGCGCCCGGGACCGCGGACAGCAGGGGCAGGATGGCCAGCATGGGAAGGACCGCGAGATCCTGGAACAGCAGGATGCCGAACGCCGACCGGCCGTGTTGGGACTTGAGCTGGCCGCGCTCAGCCAGCACCTGCAGGACCAGCGGCGTGGAAGACAACGACAGGCCGAAGCCGATGATCAGTGCTGCGGTGGGCTGCAGACCAAAGAGCCACGCGGCGCCCCCCAGCAGCAGCGTGCACAAGATCACCTGCGCCGATCCCAGGCCGAACACGACGCGCCGCATCACCCACAGGCGTGTCGGCTGCAGCTCCAGACCGATGATGAACAGCAGCAGCACGATGCCGAACTCGGCGATGTTCCTGACCTCTTCGACGTTGCGGAACAGGCCCAGGCCCCAGGGGCCGATGGCGAGCCCCGCGGCCACGTAGCCGAGGATCGAGCTGAGCTTGAGCAGCCGGAACAGCGCCACGGCGATGACGGCTGCCGCGAGCAGCAGGGCAGTTTGGGAAAGCGATATCACGCGTCCATCCTACTTGAGATCGGAGCCTACTTGAGATCCCCGCCCCCTGGCCCCATGCCTGCTCCCATGCTCGATCAGGGTGGCGATCAGTCCGATGAGGTGGCGGGCGCCGAGGAAGTGCTCGATGCCTATTCCCAGGCGGTCATCGGGGCGGTGGAGGCTGTCGGCCCCGCGGTAGTCAGTATCTACGTCGGTGGGGCGGGCGAAGCGGCCCGGGCGCGCGGTGGCGCGGGATCTGGCGTCGTGGTCACGCCCGACGGTTACATCCTTACCAACGAGCATGTCGTGGAGCGAGTTCAGGACGCCCGCGTCGCGTTTGTCGACGGGCGCAGTGTTCCTGCCGTCGTGGTCGGGCGCGATGCCTCCACCGATCTCGCTGTGTTGCGCGCGCAGGCCGCCTCCTTGCCCTATGCCACATTGTCGATCAGTACACCGCTGCGCGTCGGGCAGCTGGTGGTGGCGGTCGGCAACCCCCTCGGCTTCGAGTCGACGGTATCCGCAGGCGTTGTCAGCGCGCTGGGGCGCTCGTTGCGCAGCCGCCAGGGCCGCGCCATCGAGGGCATCGTGCAGCACACAGCGGCGTTGAACCCCGGAAACTCCGGCGGACCGCTCGTTGATGCGAGCGGACGCGTGGCGGGTGTCAACACCGCCATCATCGCAATGGCTCAAGGGATCGGGTTCTCCGTTCCGGCAGCCACCGCGCAATGGGTTCTCACTGAGATTCTGACGCAGGGACGTGTGCGGCGCGCCTATCTCGGCGTGTCGGTGCGTGATCGGCCACTCGACTTGCGGCTGGTTCGGGCGCTCGAGCTGCCCGTCAGACGCGCCGTGGAGATTCTGGGTCGCGATGACAAGGGCCCCGCCGCCGAATCGGATCTGCGCCCGGGTGACCTCATCATCGCGGTCAACGATGCGCCCGTGGACGGGGTCGACGCCCTTCACCGCCACTTGAGCCGCTGGCCCCTCGGGACGGCACTGACGCTGCACATCGTGCGCCGAACTCAGAGCCTGCGTATCGAGCTCACGCCGCGCGATCCGCAGTGACGGCACCGGCTTGATGCGCACTCCTCTGCGGTGCTAACTGCCCCCGGGGTCCTGGCACCCCGGGCTCAGGAGGTCGAGCTCACTCGCACAGACTTTCCATATAGCCCTGCGCCACTGGCGAGAGGCGCTTGAGCGCGAGCGCGCGGGCCTTCGGAGCGTCCACGATGTACTCGAGCGGGCCCGAGACCATCATCTGGCGAATGCCGGGATAGCGAGCGGACACCCGTGCCATCTTGTTCAGCACGGTGAAACCGCGGTTGATCTTGTCTCGGGAGGCCCGGTTCTGCTCGATGGTCCGGGCGAGGTACTGCCCGAAGCGGGCGTAGAGGAAGTAGTCGTCGTCCCCTACCTGAAAGCGCGCTTCAGCGAAGAAGTCGGGGAAATTCTTTTCCAGATACGAATTGACGGGTTGAAGACGGGAAGCGGGTTCGTTCCCGGTAAGTGCGGTGGTCTGAGTTCTGGCCTGAGCTCTGGCAGCGCGAGCTTTGGCTCGGACCCCAGCGTTGACGACCTTCGACGCTTTACGTGTCTTCATTGTCTTGTGCCACACCTCCACGGGTCCGGACGACCATCTCTGGACGTCACGAGCGGTACCACACCCCGTAACGCGCGCGCATGTTGAAGTACGACGACCCG
>DATNEN010000297.1:0-5734 GCA_035552975.1 Steroidobacteraceae bacterium | reverse complement strand
GGCGCCGCTGTCGTCGCCTGAGTAGCCACCCGGCTGGAAAACTTCCACACGCCGTCTTCTCTGACGAGCGTGTCCGCGTAGCTCCCGGCCAGGGCGATCGTCGGGGTTCCGCCGGCCGTACGACAGAAGGTCCACTTGGAGAGCGCTGTTGCGTGATCCCCGTGCACCTGGATGATCGGGTTGGTCAGCAGATGGAACGTCCCGTCAGGACCGGGCGTATCGGACTTGAAGGCTTTCTCCATCGCCTCCTTGATTGCGGCGGGACCCTTGAAAGTCCCGATGCTTCCGCTCCAGGTGCCCTCTCGTGCGAACAGCTGGGAATAGGCCGCAAAGTCGCGGCCGTCGAGCGCAACGCCATATTGCATCAACAGCCGCTCGATCGCGATGTGGTCCTCGAGCTCCTGGACGCGTGCTGCAAGGCTCGACGGCTGCGCGGCTTCGCTCTTGGCCATCAGTTGCGCTTGCGGCAGCAAAGTCAGCGCCGCGCCTACCGCCAGTCCCGCCCCGAATAGTGCTGTGCCTGTCACGCGCTTCATCGCAATCCTCCACTACCGACTCAACTCATCGGGCTGCCTGATCTTGCGGATTGCCAGGCTATCTCGGCCGAAAGATAATCCAGCCCCAATCCTCGGACAAGGGCACGGGGATCTCGATCTATCCGCACTCTACGGTGAACGCGACCTGGTTCGGTAGCAAGTCGCGCATACGGGCAAACAGGCTCGCTGGAGGTTCCGATGCTCCGCACACTGATCCGGGTTCGGCGATGTGCCGCCGTCGCACTCACCGCGTTGCTGTTCCTGCCGGCCCATGCCGACGAGGCCAGGCCGCTGAAGCTTACGGCGCTCGACTACATCGAGATCGAGCAACTGTCTTCACGTTACGCGTTCGCCATCGAGACATGCACGAATCGGGGCTACGACTACGCCGATCTGTACACCGATGACGGCTCTTTCGCGGTCTCGCAAGCGTGGGGTTCCCCCGGCAAGGTCTACGCGCAAGGCCGCGATGCTCTGGCGCGCGTAGATGGCGGCACGGCCGACGGCTGCCGCGACCCAAAGACTATGCTGGGCTACGGCATTACGCACCTCATCGTCGACCTCGTTATCACGCCCACCGCGGCGGGCGCCACGGGGAAGTCGATACTGGTGGCGCTGGGCGTCGGCGGCAACCCGACGACCATCGAGCGGCAGGGAGGGTACGAGGACGTCTATGTGAAGACCCGTAACGGCTGGCGTATCAGATCGCGGGTCCATGTATTCCCCAACATGGCCGAGTCGGTGCAGTTTGGACATCGCGCCGATACGCCGGCGACTCCATCCGGAGCGGCCGCTCGGGGCGCCTCGCAACCCCAACGTTAGTGCCGCCGAACACCGCCCTTCCCCGCTGCCCCCGACTTGCGGCTCGAGTGACTCGTGCGGCGAAAGTAACGGCTATGTCCGAGGTCGCCCCCTACCCCTTCGCCGGCAGCGCCTTGATCCACTGCAACAGCGGCCCGGTCAGCTGTTGATCAGGCGTGCCGACCGCCATACCTTCGGAGAAGTGGTTGGAGTCCTTCAGCTCCACCGACCTGGGGCAGCGGCTCCGGGTCTTGCAAACACCCTCGATCAAGGCGCTGGCCGTGGCTTTCATCGGCGGCGGATCGAACTCCGCATAGCCATAAAACAGCGGGTAAGGACTGGCGGTCAGGCGTGTGACCTGGCCCGACGCCGCGCCAAGATCGGCGGCATCCTGGCCATAGTAGGGGTTCGGGCGGGCGCCGGGGGCGGTCGAATAGGCCGGCGACAGCATGATCACGCCCTTGACCGAGGACGCCTCGGCGCCGCGCACCTCGGGATGGGCGGCGTAGTCGGCGACGTGGTTGGCACCGGCGGAATGTCCGAAGAGCACGATGCGGTTGGGATCGCCGCCATAGCGCGCGATATTGGCCTTGGTCCAGGCGATCGCCGAGGCCAGGTCCCTGGCGCCCGCCGGCCAGGGGTCCTTCGGTGCCAGGCGATAGTTGATATTGACCCCGACCATGCCGTTCTTGGCTGCCCACAGGGTGATGTTGTCGGGATAGAATGCGCCGTGCTTGTCGCCTCGCGTGAAGCCGCCGCCGTGCACGAACAGCAGCACCGGTAGCTTCTTGCCCTTGGCCCCGTTCGCCGTGAACACGTCGAGCTTCTGCAGGGGGTCGGAGCCATAGGCAATGTCCCGCTGGATGCTGACGCCGGCCCAGGCCTCCTTCGGGAACATCGGCGCGTAGAGCTGGCTGATCGTGGGGTCCATGGCCTGCCCCGCGGCGCGCACCTTCTCGGCAATGTTGACGGGAACCTGCGCGTTGCTCGCCGTGGCGAGCAACGCAAAGCCGCACGCGGCGGCGATGAGCTCTGTCTTCATCCGATTCTCCCTGTGGTCCGATGGGTCGCCGGTGGTGAGCAACCCAGAATAGGGGCCCGTTTGGAAGGCCGTCAATCCGGCGCTGTCACCCGAGGCGCTCGTGTTTTCCAGGCGGTCAGTTGGCGGGTGGCGACCATGCCGGCTCCGGTCCGTCGGATCGACCTCCACCTGGCTCCGCCGCTCTTGCCGCCGCCTGGGCCGGTGCCAGGCGCCGCCGGCATTCACTGTGACGGTTACCATCGCGTCAGTGCCTGTTACACCTTCGTTGCACTGGAGGCGGAATGTGTAACTGCCCGGTATCGATTCTGTGATCGACTGGCGAATCACGCACGAGCACCATTCCGAACCCGCGCTCGACTAGGCGCACTCACCCTACAGAACGTACGGCCGCGCGTACGGCCGCGCGGCGCTGTACGGATGCAATAGAATTGCGACCGCTCGCGCATCGAGCAGCGACGAACGACAACGAGCGCCTTGCGCGCGACCATGGGGAGCAATTCGAGATGGGCAAGCCAGAGGGAACGCCGACCGAGGCCGCCGGGCCGCATGCGTCAAGAATGCCGGCACTGACGGTCGGACTGCTGGTCGATCACGTCAAGGCAGTGCGCATTCCACTGCTGATCATCCTCCTGGGCGTGATCCTGACATTCTGGGTCGACCAGATCTGGGAGTTGTTCCTCCTGCTGGTGCTGCCGAATTCCGGTGTAGCATCGAGTGTGGGTATTGCCGCACGCGCGGGCGCGCTCGCGATGGCCGGGTGCCTCGGTTTCGCGGTCTGGCACACCGCCCGTACCGTGTACCGTTTCGACATTCCCACCCTCCCGACGCTCTCCGATCCCAAGGCCGAGGGATTGCGCGAATGGCTACCCCGCGCACTGGGGGCCGCCATACCCTTGCTCATGGCGGTGGGCACGGCCATCGCGCTGCAAAACAAGTCGGTCGCGGCGACCGGGAGTGGCTCCCCCTGGGTGCCCATCCTGTTCGGCGTCGAAGCGATTGTCCTGCTTGCGTTCTTCATCGCCCGGCGACACCTGTTCGGCGGTGTCAGCAGGTTGGCAAAACACCCCTCCGGTGATCCTCGCGTGTCGCGCTGGTCGCAGCTCCCGCGGTCCGTTCGCGTCGTCTACGCGGTGATCATGATCGCGAACGTCGTGGCGCTGATACTCGCGGCCAAGGAGCCGGGGCTGCTTTCGAAGACCGGTGCGCTCGGCGTCGTGCTCCTGTGCGCTACATTCCTCACCGTCACCGGGACGTTCCTGACCATACAAGCGGCCCGTTGGCAGTTCCCATTGCTGACCGCCCTGTTCGTGCTGGCCTGTGCGCTGCAGTTCTTCGGTTGCAACGACAACCACCGAGTGCGCCTGTATGCCGGAATGCACTCGTCCGACACCCCCACCGCGGCCAATGTCGACGCTGGGGCTCCCATCGCATCGTCGTTCCTGAGCTACGCCGCATCCTGGGACCAGGGACGGCCGGCGTCGCAGCCCGTTTATCTCGTCTCCTCAGAAGGCGGCGGCATTCGCGCCGCGGCCTGGACGCTGCTGGTGCTTTCCAGGCTGGAGGTGGCGTCCCACGGGGAATTCTCCAAGCACATGCTCCTTGGCAGCGGGGTTTCGGGAGGCAGCCTCGGACTCGCTTGGTTTGCAGCCCTCGTCGAGGGCGAGCGCCAAGGCGTGATTCGGCTGCAGGACATCGACACGCTGACTAAACGGCTTTCGACCGCCGATTACCTCGGCGCGACCGTCGAGACGATGTTTCTTACGGACTTTCTCCAGCGGTTCTGGTTTCGGCCGGTGTTCGTAGATCGGGGCGAGCGTCTGGAGACGCGGTTCGAGCTTGCCTGGTCAGAGGCGTGCCGGCACCGGCCCTCGGCCACTGCTGCGACGTCCCCCAGCCCTGCCGAGCAGGCTGTGTGCTCCCAGTTCGCCCGACCCTGGAAAGATCTCTGGGCGGGCACGCAGCACGTGCCGCTGCTGTTCCTGAATTCAACCGAGGTTCAGACCGGTCAACGATTCGTCCAGGAGCCGTTTCAATCGTTGCGCGCTCCGGGCCAGGACACGGATGTTGCGAATTTCGCGGTGTTCTCCTACGGGCTCCTCCCGGCTTCCAGTCCGCTGAGCGCGGTCGTCCACAACAGCGCGCGATTCACGTATGTGAGTCCAGCAGGAAGCCTCACCGATGCGGCCCTGCTCAAACAAGGGAAGTCGTTCACGCGGCAGCTCGTCGATGGAGGCTACTTCGAGAATTCGGGAACGACGACGCTCGGCGAGCTGCTGGTGCTGCTGCATTCCGACTACGCGTCTTCCTGCGGCGGCGAAACGCCCTACGGCGGCAAAGACTGCCCCGTCAGGCTCATCCACATCAGCAACGATCCGGGTGTCGAGTCCATGCGCAGCGACGACGCTTGTCCGGACGCCAACAGATACGACGTACCTTACTCGAAGTACGGCGAAATCCGCGCTCCGCTGCTTGCGCTCGTGAATACACGCGATGCGCGCGGGGTAGCCGCCAGAGTTGCGGTGAGGCACCTGTTCACTCAGGGGCTCATCCAGAAGGACTCACGGGACCCCTTCACTGACGACTACGTGTTTCATTTCCGGCTGTGCAACGGCCAGTACCGCCTGCCGCTCGGATGGGCGCTGTCAGATGAAGCATTCGGTGAGATGGAGCGCCAGCTGGACGGCCTTGCCACCACCGACGTGGGCGGGTTCAATCATCGGCAACTCAATACGATCAGCGCGGCGGTCGCGCCCCACTGATCCTCTCGAGAGGCCGGTCGTACCGTCCGGGGCCCGTGACGGCCCCGGACGGTACAGGACAACCTCAGCCGGGGCCGGGGCCTGCGCCACCTCCGCTGCCGTCGCCATCACCGCCTCCGCTGCCACCACCCCCGCCACCGCCTCCGCTGTCGCCGCCTCCGCTGTCGCCGCCTCCGCCGCCGTCGTCACCGCCACCGTTACCGCCGCCGTCATTGCCGCCGTTGTCGCCCCCGTTGTCTCCGCCGTTGCCGGGGCCGCGGTTGTCGTTGTCGTCGTCGTCGCCGTTGTCATCGCCTATGTTCACATCATCGGCGGTGAGCACGGAGCCGTCCCAGGTTCCCCTGATTGAAACGGTCTCCCCGACGGGGTCGTTCGCGAAGAAGCCCCTGACATTCAATCCGTGATTGAAGCTCGTGTTGTCGGTGGTCGCGACTGTCGTGGCGAGCACCTGGAACTTCGGGGCGGATGCCGAGGCCACGACTCCCATCAATTGCGCTTCCGACTGCGGTTGGACACGGTCGACTCGCGTAGCTTCGAGGCTCGTACCGCTCGCTGTGGTCGCCTCACCCCGCACCTCGAGCCAGTCGCCTGTATGA
>DATNEN010000296.1:0-7645 GCA_035552975.1 Steroidobacteraceae bacterium | reverse complement strand
GACTATCGTGTGAGGATGAGCCACGGCGTCAGCAAGCTCTTCTCCGGCAAACGGCACACCGTCGGGGTGATCTTCCACGACGCCGCGTGAGGGTGCATGATCTCCCTCGTGCTCACGCGGGCGGGAAGGGGAGATCCGTGCGACTCGCCACAATCGTTCTACTGACTCTCGTGGCGGCTGGTGTGCGTGCCGCGGCGCAGGAGGAGCATCACCACATCCATGGTGAGAAGCTCGGGGCCGTGCACTTTTCCACATCGTGCAACCAGACCAGCCAGACAGAGTTCAATCGCGCCGTCGCTCTGCTGCACTCATTTCAATTCAGCCGGGCGATCGAGGGATTCAATGCTGTGCTGGAGCGGGATTCGGCGTGTGCGATCGCGTATTGGGGAATCGCGCTCAGCGATTGGAGCAACCCTTTTGCGCCGGGGAGCAAGGACGCAGAGCAGTTGCGGCTCGGGCGGGAGAGCGCCGAGCGCGGTAGGCGCACAGGTGCGAAGACGGAGCGAGAACGTGCGTATCTGGCAGCCGTCGCAAAGCTGTACAGCGACTTCGAGCGCACTCCGCAGCAGGCGCGCTTGCTCGCGTATCGTGATGCCATGGGGGATGTCGCGGCCAAATACCCCCAGGACCACGAGGCGCAGATCTTCTACGCTTTGGCGCTTGCAGCGGCGGAGGATCCGGCTGACAAGACCTACGCGGGCAGGCTGAAGGCGGGGGCCATTCTCGAGAGGCTGTTCCAGCAGGAGCCGACACACCCCGGGCTCGCGCATTACATCATCCATACCTACGACGTGCCCGCTCTCGCCGCAAAAGCGCTGCTTGCGGCGCAGCGTTATGCGCAGATAGCTCCCGATGCGCCCCACGCGTTGCACATGCCATCGCATACCTTCACTCGCCTGGGCTACTGGCAGGACTCTATCGACAGCAACCTCGCTGCTGCGGCCGCAGCCCGGCGCGAGGGTCAGACTGCGGAGGAATTGCACGCCAGCGACTATGAGACCTATGCCTATCTGCAAACCGGGCAGGACGCGGCGGCGCGACGGATAGTGGATTCGTTGCCGGAGGTCGCATCACGGTTCGACCCGAAGTCCGTAGTGGGGGGCGCCGCCGGTCCCTCGGTGGGGTTGTTTGCTCTGGCGGCGATTCCCGCGCGATTTGCGCTCGAGCGCGGTGACTGGCAACAGGCGCAGCAACTGGTGGTCCGGGAGACGGCGTTTCCCTATACCGATGCCATCACATGGTTCGCCCGGGGACTGGGCGCGGCGCGAGCGGGGCAGGCGGCCTCGGCAGATGAGGCGGCAACCGCGCTGCAGCGAATCAAAGTGCGCCTCGTGAAGGCCAATGAGGCTTACTGGGTGCGGCAAGTGGAGATCCAGGAGCTGGCGGTCTCGGCCTGGGCCGCGTTCGCCAGGGGCCAGAGACGGGATGCGCTGCAGCGCATGAAATCGGCGGCGGAGTTGGAGGACGGGACTGAGAAGAGTGTGGTGACTCCCGGGCCGCTGGCGCCTGCGCGGGAGTTGCTCGCAGAGATGCTCCTCGAGGTGAATGAGCCCCTGCAGGCGCAGCAGCAGTTCGAGGCCACGCTCCAGAAGGAGCCACGGCGCTTTCGCTCACTCTACGGAGCGGCGCGCGCGGCACAGCTCGGCGGGCGCCGGAGCGTCAGTCAAAAGCATTTCCGCGACCTGCTGGAGGTCCGCTCTCGCGCCGACCAACCTGCCGCCAGAGCTGAGCTCGAAGAGGCCAGGTGGGCCATTCTGCGGGAATGATGCCTAGTGCACCGAGGACAACCGGTTGCGGACCTGAGTGACGCCCGGCACGCTCCGCGCGGTCTGTATCGCTTTCATCGCATCCTGGGGCGATCTCGTCTCGCCGCTGAGGGTCACGACGCCGTCCTTCGTGTTGACCTCCAGATGCAGCACCAGGCGTGGATCGGCGCGGTGCAGCGCGGCCGCGACTTGATCCGAGATCTGCGAGTCATTGGCCGGCGCAGCGCTCGTCTGGGCGTGGGCCGCGCCGGCAACCAGCAGCAGGACCGCGACGAATGAGCTGAAGCGATTCATTTCGATCTCCTTTCGGAAAAGCGAGACGCGATTGACGGCCGGGGAATGTTGCCTCCATCGGGCTGCGGATACGAGCCGGCATGCGATGAACATCGGACTTTCTGCGCCCAGGCGACGGGAATCGAGCCGCCAGCGGCGGTGGCGTGCTGTTGGGGGGCAGCTATTTGAGGCGGGCCATCAGGCGCTGGAAGCGTGGATCGTCGCGCAAGCTGTCATAGTCCTTGTCGCGTTCGATCCAGTCGCGGTGTCCCCAGCCTTGAGCGAGCGCGCGCTCCAGCAGATCCAACGCCCGTTCCTTGTTGCCACAGCGCGCATGGAGGCAGACGGCGTTCATGATGGCGCTCACGTCGTCCGGATTGAGATCGAGTGCGCGCTGCGACCACTCCGCCGCACGAGCGTGTTGTCCATCCAGATCCAGTGCGCCCGATCCGAGCGACAGCGTGCGGATGTCGCACGGATTGAGGTCGACGAGGTACTCGGCGCGACGCACGGCCTCGCGGTTGACCTCAGCGGCCTGTTCGTGTCGCCCGAGCCACTGCAGCGACTGGGCTTGGAGCGCCACACTCTGAAAGTCCTCCACCCGGACCTGCGCCGCCCGACCAAACAGGTCGGCAGAAAGCTCGAGGTGTCCATTGGCAAACGCCGCCCGCGCAAAATAGTAGTAAGCGTCGAAGAGATTCGGGTTGATGCGAATCGCCTCCTCGAACTCGCGCGAGGCGTCTGCGTAGCGGCGGGAGAGAGTGAATACGAACCCCCGGGCGGCGCGGGTCTCGGCGAGTCCCGGCGCCAACTCGAGAGCCCGCAAGCTCGCGCCTTCGGCCTTCGCAAGATCCTCCGCGCGAGCGCCAAACCACTCGTGCAGCGTCGCGTGTACGGTGGCCAACCCCGCGTAAGCCGGTGCGTAGTTTGCGTCGAGCTGAATGGCGCGCTCGAACATTGCCGCACTCTTCAGAAGGTCCGGCTGTGTCATGCGTGGCAGATGCTGCCGGCCGCGGAGGTAGTATTCGTAGGCCGCCGACCCGGTTCCCGGCCTGACCAACGCATGACGTTCCTGGCTGCTGAGCATGCTGCCGCGCAGGTTCGTCGCGACCGATTCGGCGATCTCGTCCTCGATGGCAAAGACGTCCGCGAGCTCGCGATCGAAGCGCTCCGACCAACGGTGATAGCCGGTCGCGACATCGATGAGTTGCACGGTGACGCGGAGTTGATTGCCGCTCTTGCGTACACTGCCCTCCAGCAGCGCGCCCACATTGAGCTGCCGGCCGATGTCGCGCACGTCCATGCCGGAAGCCCGGAACTGAAAGGACGCCGTGCGGGACACGACGCGCAGCCCATCGAGGCGCGTCAGCACGTTGATCAGCTCCTCGGCGAGCCCCTCACACAGATAGTCCTGATCGCGCCCGGGGCTCATGTCGGTGAACGGCAGCACCGCGATGGTCGAGATATGAGGCGCGGCGGCGGACTCCGGCGGGATCTCCGTCAGCGAGGCGATGAATCGATAGCCGCTCCTGTGGCGGGTCTCGATGTAGCGGGGATTCCGGGAATCGTCCTGCAGGGCGCGCCGCAGCTCCTGGATGCACGAGGTCAGCGCATCATCGCTCACCACCGTCCCTTTCCACACGGTGTCGAACAGGGCTCGCTTCTCGACAGGCTGGCCATGGCCGCCGATGAGCGCCCCCAGCACGGCGGCGGCCTTGCGGGTGAGGCGCAGCTCCTGGGCGTCTGACCACAGTTGCCCGGTGTCGCAATCGAAGCGGAAGCTACCGAACTGAACCACCCGATGCGCCATGGCGTCACTGTCCTGGAACAATCCCGGCAGAATCCCGGCATGGGCGCGGGACGGCCGGGGTGTGTGCACGGTAGCCTTTTGACACAACGTTCCCGGGAACACAACTGGAGATCGAACCTCATGCTGCGGAGATTTCTGGCGCTCATCTACGGCGGTGTCTGCTACGCCGCGTTTCTGGCCGTCGCCGTTTATGGCGCCGGCTTCATCGTCGGCCTCGCGACGCCCACGAAGCTGGATGGCGAGCCCACCCGCCCGCTGTCGCAGGCGTTGCTCGTCGACCTTGGCCTGTTGGTTGCGTTCGCCCTGCAACACAGCGGCATGGCGCGTCCCGCTTTCAAGCGCTGGTGGACACGCATCGTACCGGAGTGGGCGGAGCGCAGTACTTACGTCCTGGTGTCCTCTCTCGCCATGATCGCCATGTTTGTTCTTTGGGAGCCGATCGGCGGAGTGGTGTGGAGCGCCACAGGGGACGTGGCCAACGCCGTGATCCTCGCCCTGAATGCCGTGGGCTGGCTGGTCCTGCTGTACGCCACTTTCCTCATCGATCACTTTGACCTGTTCGGCCTTGCGCAGACCTGGCGGCGATGGAGCGGCGGCGCGTGTCGCGTGCAACAATTCCATACGCCGAGCCTGTACCGCCATGTTCGCCACCCCATCTACGTGGGATGGTTGATGATCTTCTGGGCGGCGCCCGTCATGACCCTGGCGCACCTGGTGTTCGCCTTGGGCGCGACGGCCTACATCCTGGTCGCCATCCAGCTCGAGGAGCGCAATCTCGTCGAGGTGTTTGGCGAGCGCTATGTGGAATATCGACGCCACACGCCCATGTTGATTCCCAGGCTGACGCCCAACGGGGAGCTGCGCCGTGGCGAAGCAGATCGTCTGCACGGCTGAGGCCCCCGGCTCTCCGTTGTGCAGTCAAGCGCGCGCCTTGGGCTTGGCCGGCGCCGGCCGGTCTCGATCCGGTCACAGGAACGTGCGATCGTACGTGCCATCCCCAATCCAGGAGATCACGTATGCCGAACAAGATCGCTCTCGTTACCGGGGCCAGCCGCGGTTTGGGGCGTAATACGGCCATAGCGCTTGCGCGCAAGGGCGTCGACGTGGTCGGCACGTACCACAGCAACAAGGCGGGGGCGGCCGCAACCGTCTCCGCCATCGAAGAGCTGGGCCGCAAGGTAGTGATGTTCCAGCTCGACACCGGCAAGACCGCCGCCTTCGCGGCATTTGCTGCGGACCTCAAGCAGGCATTGAGCGCCACCTGGGGGCGCTCCACCTTCGACTACCTTGTCAACAACGCCGGTATCGGCATCCACGCGCCGTTCGCCGAGACGACGGAAGCCGACTTCGATCGGCTGATGAACATTCACCTGAAGGGCGTGTTCTTCCTCACCCAGCGGCTGCTGCCGTTGATCGCCGACGGCGGCCGCATCGTGAATTTCTCCAGCGGGCTGGCGCGCTTCAGCCTGCCGGGCTACTCGGCCTATGCCGCGATGAAAGGCGCCATCGAGGTGCTTACCCGATACATGGCAAAAGAGCTGGGCTCGCGCGGTATCGCCGTCAACGCGGTGGCCCCCGGCGCCATCGAGACCGACTTTGGCGGCGGGGCCGTGCGTGACAACCAGCAGATCAATCAGTTCGTCGCGAGCGTCACCGCGCTGGGTCGCCCGGGAGTGCCCGATGACATCGGGCCTGCCGTCGCCTCGTTGCTGACGGAAGACAATCGCTGGATCAACGCGCAGCGCATCGAGATCTCCGGCGGCATGTTCGTCTGAGCGATCGATCGGGCGGGTGAAAGGCAGCGCGGATTCGATGAGCGCCGTGCGTGGGTGCGGCATTCGTTCATTCCCTGTAGCGAAAATCGACGAGGTAGACGTTTCGGCCGTGCCCATGCTGGGCGGTCTTGAGCAGATCCACGACACCCTTGAACCCGGAGCGGCGTGCGAGCTCCGGGGTAATGTCCCCGAGCGTCATGGGGCGGACCGAGTGGACCTCGATGTACCCTGGGTGCAGCTTGTAGCGGCCGCCGACCTTCACGTGCGGGCGTGTCCAAATGCGCACGCTGCAGGTGATTTTCCCCTGCCGGATCGGGTCACGCAGATGTTTTGCAAAGACCATGTCGGCCGCAGTTTACCATCGATGCTGCGGGCGCCGTCCGCACGGCAATCGGGCGCGCGCTCAGTACTCGCCGTAGCGTCCGCGCACGGATCGGCTTGCGGGGCCGTGAATCCCGCCTCGACCAACAGCTCGATCTCGCGCAGATCGCCGAATCCCGGAATCACCGCGCCATTGCCCGTAGGATCCGGGCCCGCGAGCGACAGGCCGCCGGCGGCAACGAACTCGCGCTCGAGCCCCATGTCATGCTGCAGCTCCCTGGCGTTCCGCGCAGCGCGTTCCGGCGGCATTGAGTTGGTTCGATTACGCAGGTAGAGATAGGCCTCACGTGGATACGTTAAGGCGAGTTGGCGCCTTCCAGATGGGGGCCGGTGACATCCAGGTGCGGGCCGGCTATGGTTGCCGCAGAATCCAAGCATCGTTCGCTCCCACGCCCTGAAAGGTGTGGGAGCGAATCATGACCTCAAGCTTCCGGCAGCGTCACTCCCGATCCGCCCATCTCCTTGGGCATGTCCCTGAATTTCGGCTTGCCGTCGCGAATGGGCAGCACGCTCTCCTGATAGTGCACGTGCACGCCGGGCTCGAAGCGCAGCTTCGGCAGCATCACTGCGTAGACGTCGATCAGCCCGAGCGGCGGATGATCGGTGAACAGGTGGCCGCCGCACTTCCTGCACCATTTGCGGTAGCTCACGGGCGTCTTGTTGTGGGTGCCGACGCTCGTAGAACCCTGAGTCACCCTCAGCGCCTCCGGCTTCCACAGCGTAAATGCATTGACCGGGCCGGCGGACCAGTGCCTGCAGGATTCGCAATGGCAGTAGCCCATCCCTGCGGGCTCTCCGGAGACCTCGAACTGGACCTCGCCGCAGAAACAGCGGCCGGTGTAGGTGTTGGCTGTGCTCACACTGGTTCTCCCGAAAAAAGGTGATTACCCGCAAGGTGTGCGGATGCGTGATACTCTAGTCACTGCCCATCGAGGCCGGAATGACCGTCCGTCCAACACCCTTGCTCGAGAGTCCACCGGGGGGCTGATGGATACCTTGTCGGAAGTTCTGCGGGCCGTGCGTCTCACCGGCGCCATCTTCTTCGACGTGCACGCTTCAGAGCCCTGGGTGGCCGAGACTCCCGAGGGAAAGGCGGTCGTCGCAACGATGTTCCCGGGTTCCGAGCACCTCATCTCCTATCACGTCATCACGGAGGGGAGCTGCTGGGCGTGTGTCGAGGGCGAGGAGCCCATACGGCTGTCGGCCGGCGACGTCATCGTGTTGCCGCATGGCGATACGCACGTTCTCTCCAGCACACCGGGGCTGCGGCGCCGTCCGGACATGTCCATGTACCGTCACCCGGCGGACGGTCGGCTTCCCGTCACGATCTCGGTTGGGGGCGCGCAAGGGAACTCCGTGCGCTTCGTATGCGGATTTCTCGGGTGCGACTCGCGTCCCTACAATCCTCTCCTCAACGCGCTTCCGCGAGTGATCCGGGTGACTGATCCTGCCGGCGGCGCTTTGGGGACGTACGTCCAGTTTGCGCTGGCTGAGTCGAAGGCCCCGCGCCTGGGCGGGCAGGGGGTGCTCGGGCGCCTCAGCGAGCTGATGTTCATCGATGTCGTGCGCCGCTACCTGGAGTCATTGCCGGCCGATCGCACCGACTGGCTTGCAGGGCTGCGCGACCCTCTCGTCGGCCG
>DATNEN010000295.1:0-13462 GCA_035552975.1 Steroidobacteraceae bacterium | reverse complement strand
GCGTGCGTTGTCGTTCGTGTAGATCTGGTAGCGCAGCTTGTCGGTCTCGATGGCCCCCTTGGGCGCATTGGCATTGGCGTTGGAGATGGCCGCTCTGACGTCCTGCAGGCCGATGCCGTACTTCGACAGCGACAGCGGGTTGACGTCCACGCGCACCGCCGGCAGAGCGGAGCCGCTCACGTTGACTGCGCCGACCCCCTTGATCTGCGACAGGCGCTGGGAGATGACCGCATCCGCGGCGTCGTATATCTGCCCCTGCGTGAGCACATCGGAGGTCATGGCCAGCTGCAGAACGGGGAAGTTCGAGCTGTTGATCTTGCGGTAGGAAGGGTTGTGGGTCAGCGCCGAGGGCAGGTCCGCATGCGCGGCGACGATCGCCGCCTGGACGTCGCGCGCGGCGCCTTCGATGTCGCGGTCCACGCCGAAAGTGAGCTGGATGCGGCTGTTGCCGACCGTGCTGTTGGAGGTCATGTCGTCGACGTCCGCGATCGCCCCCAGGTGGCGCTCGAGCGGCGTGGCGACGGTGGCGGCCATGCTCTCCGGGCTCGCCCCCGGGAGTGAGGCCTGCACGAAGATCGCGGGCACGTCGATCTTGGGCAGCGGCGCCACCGGGAGCAGGGTGAAGGCGGCGATACCGCTCAAGGCGACACCGAAGGTGAGCAGAATCGTCGCTACCGGCCTCCTGATGAACGGTTCGGAAATGTTCATGCGGGATTGTCCGCCAGGTCCGCGCTGCCGGACTCCGGATCGAGCCGCTGCTGAGTGCGCTTGGAGAGTCGGTCGAAGGCCAGGTAGATCACCGGTGTGGTGAACAAGGTCAGCACCTGGCTGAGCAGCAGGCCGCCCACGATGCTCACTCCCAGGGGATGACGCAGCTCGGAGCCCGTTCCGGTCCCGAACATGAGCGGCAAAGCCCCGAAGATCGCCGCCACGGTCGTCATGAGAATCGGGCGGAAGCGCAGCAGACACGCCTGGTAGATGGCTTCGCGCGGCGGCAGACCCTGGTTGCGCTCCGCGTCGATCGCGAAGTCGATCATCAGGATCGCATTCTTCTTCACGATGCCGATCAGCAGGATGATGCCGATCAGCGCGATGATCGTCAGATCATCGCCCGCCATGATGAGCGCGAGCAGGGCACCGATACCTGCCGAGGGCAGCGTCGAGAGAATCGTGACCGGGTGAATGAAGCTCTCGTACAGCACGCCCAGCACGATGTACATGACGAGCACGGCCGCCAGCAGCAGCAGCAGCTCGTTGCTGAGATTGTTGCGGAAGGCCAGCGCCGCACCCTGGAACGTCGTGTGGATGCTGGTGGGCAGGCCGAGCTGGCTCTCGGTCGTCTCGATCGCCTTGACGGCGGCGCCCAGCGATACTCCCTCGGCCAGGTTGAACGACACGGTGGTCGCCGGGAACTGGGCGATGTGATTGATGAGCAGCGGGCGGGTCTCGACGGACACCTTGGCAATCGCCGACAGCGGCACCTGGCCGCCGGCCGCCGAAGGCACATACAGGGAAGCCAGCGAGTCGATCGAGTTGTAGTGTTGCGGATCGGCCTCGAGTATCACGCGGTACTGGTTGGCCTGGGTGAAGATGGTAGACACGATGCGCTGGCCGAACGCGTCGTACAGCGCGTTATCGACAGTGCCGACGCTCACGCCCAGCCGAGCGGCGCTGTCACGGTCGATGACGACCGATAGCGCGAGCCCGTTGTCCTCCTGGTTGCTGGTCACTTCCTGGAGCTCGCTGCGCTGGCGCAACGCGGTGACGAGCTTCGGTGCCCAGGTCGACAGTGTGGCAGCGTCCGCGCTCTCCATGGTGAACTGGTACTGAGTGCGGCTGACGGTATTGTCGAGCGTCAGATCCTGCACCGGCTGCATGTACAGCGTAATGCCCGGGATGTTGGCGGTTTCCTGCCGCAGGCGGCGGATGACGTCATCCACCGATGCCTTGCGGTCGTCGGCGGGCTTGAGGTTGATCAGAAACCGGCCGCTGTTCAAAGTGACGTTGTTGCCGTCGATGCCGATGAACGAGGAGAGGCTCTCGACCGCCGGGTCCTTGAGAATCACCTGCGCGAGCGCCTGCTGCCGCTCGGCCATCGCCGCGTACGACACCGACTCGGTCGCATCCGACACGCCCTGGATGAGACCGGTGTCCTGGTCGGGGAAGAAGCCTTTCGGGATCAGGATGTACAGGCCGGCGGTGACCACCAGCGTGCCGATCGCCACCAGCAGCGTGAGGCGCTGGTGATCCAGCACCCAGGTCAGCTTGCGCCCGTACCAGTCAACGACCGCCGTGAACCATTTGCCGGACTGGTGCGGGCCGGATTTGCCGGAGGGTTGGTGCTTCAGCAGCTTCGCGCACAGCATCGGCACCAGGGTCAGGGAGACGACGGCTGAGATCAGAATGGTGACGGCCAGCGTCACGGCGAACTCGCGGAACAGCCGCCCGACCACATCTTGCATGAACAGCAGCGGGATCAGCACCGCGATCAGCGATACCGTGAGGGAGATGATGGTGAAACCGATCTGGCCTGCGCCTTTCAGGGCGGCATCGAGCGGCCGCTCGCCCTGCTCGATGTACCGGGCGATGTTCTCGATCATCACGATGGCATCGTCGACGACGAATCCGGTGGCGATCGTCAGCGCCATCAGCGACAGGTTGTTCAGGCTGAAGCCGGCGAGCCACATGATGGCGAAGGTGCCGACGAGGGACAGCGGCACCGACAGGCTGGGAATGATGGTCGCCGGAATGTTGCGCAGGAACAGGTAGATGACGAGCACCACGAGGATGACCGCGAGCGTGAGCTCGAACTGCACATCCCGCACCGAGGCGCGGATCGTGATCGTGCGGTCCGTGAGTACGGTGAGCTCGATGCCCGCGGGGAGCGAGGTGCGCAGCTCCGGCAACAGGGCCATGATGCGATTCACGACATCGACGACGTTCGCCCCGGGTTGGCGCTGCACATTCACGATCAGCGCGGGCGTGGCGTTCATCCAGCCGCCGAGCTTGGTGTTCTCGGCGCTCTCGACCAGACTGGCCACATCGCGCAAGCGCACCGGTGAGCCGTTCTTGTAGGCCACCACGATGTTGGCGTACTCCTCGGCGCTCTTGAGCTGATCGTTGGTGTTGATCGTATACGAGAGAGCCGGGCCGTCGAGCGTGCCCTTCGGGCCGTTCTGGTTGGCGACGTTGATGGTGGTCCGCAGGTCATCGAGGTTCAGGCCGTAGGCGGCCATGGCCCGCGCGTTGACGACGACACGCACCGCCGGACGCTGGCCCCCCGTGATGCTCACCACGCCCACACCCTTGGTCTGCGCGATCTTCTGCGCGATGCGCGTATCGGCGAGATCCTCCACCTGCGTCAGCGGCATGACCGCGGAGGTGATGCCCAGACTCAATACCGGGGCATCGGCCGGGTTCACCTTGGCATAGATCGGCGGAGCCGGGAGGTCCTGCGGCAGCAGCACCTGCGCCGCGCTGATGGCGGCCTGGACTTCCTGCTCGGCGATATCGATATCGAGCGACAGGTCGAACTGCAACGTGATGACGGAGGCTCCCGCGGAGCTCGTCGAGGCCATCTGGGTGAGCCCGGGCATCTGCCCGAACTGCTTCTCCAGGGGGGCCGTGATGGCGGAAGTGATGACCTCGGGGCTCGCTCCGGGATAGAAGGTCTGCACCTGAATGGTCGGGTAGGCGACCTCGGGCAGCGCGGACAAGGGCAGGGTGGTGTAGGCGATGAGGCCGACGGCGAGAATCGCAATCATCAGCAGCGAGGTCGCCACCGGCCGAAGAATGAAAATGCGTGAAGGATTCATGCGCCTTCCCCGGCGAGCTTTGCGCGGAACACGCCTGTCTTCATCGCGGGCGGAAGGAATTCACCCCGGAACCGCGACGGAAGCCGCCGTTGCCGCGGTGTTTGCCGCCTGTTGCAGC
Source organism: Steroidobacteraceae bacterium (assembly GCA_035552975.1). Classification (GTDB taxonomy): domain Bacteria; phylum Pseudomonadota; class Gammaproteobacteria; order Steroidobacterales; family Steroidobacteraceae; genus 13-2-20CM-66-19. The sequence continues at coordinate 9,529 of DATNEN010000295.1, read as the reverse complement.
TGCCTCCTTTGGCGCACTGTGAACAGGAGTGTTCGCCGGCAGTTCCACCTGCGCGCCGTCGCGCAAGCGATCGCCCCCCTCGGTCACGACGACATCACCCACCGACACGCCCGAGAGCACGCCTACGGTCTCACCGTCAGCGACCCCCAGCTTCACCGGCACGACAGCAGCGGTGCTGTCGTCCTTGATGCGGTATACAAAGGTGCTGTTGACGCCGTTGGGCGCGCCTCGATGCACTGCCGCCGTCGGCATGAGAATCTGGTCGCGCAACGTATCCTGCAGCAGCTGGATGTTGACGAATTGGTTCGGGAACAGCGCGCTATCCTGGTTATCGAATTGTGCGCGCAGCTTGACCGTCCCGGTCGTCACGTCGATCTGATTGTCGACGGTCAGCAGCTTGCCCACCGCGAGCTTGTTGGCGTTGCCGCGGTCGTAGGCTTCCACCCGCAGCTGCGCGCCGCTGCGCAGCCGTTGCATGATCGGGCCGACGTTGTCCTCCGGAATGGCGAAGATCGCCGTGATGGGCTGCAGCTGTGTCACCACTGCGATGCCGTTGGCGTCTCCGGGTGTGACGTAGTTGCCCTCGTCCACCTGGCGCAAGCCGATACGCCCGGTGACCGGCGAGGTGATGTGACAGTAGGCCAGATTGAGCTGTGCGGTCTTGATCTGCGCCTGATCCGCCTCGATCGTTCCCTCGTATTGCTCCACCAACGCGCGTTGCGTATCCAGCTGTTGCTGCGCCACCGAGTCTTCCTTGATGAGCTCCTCGAAGCGCTTCAGGTCCAGCCGGGCATCCGCAAGCAGCGATTGATCCTTGCGCAACGTGCCTTGAGCCTGCGCCAGGCTCGCCTCGTAGGGGCGCGGATCGATCTGCGCAAGGAACTCGCCCTGCTTGACGAGCTGGCCCTCCTTGAAGGCGATCTTCTGCAGCTGACCGCTGATCTGGGAGCGCACCGTCACGGTGGCGAGCGGCGTGATCGTTCCCAGCGCCGGGATCCGAATCTGGATGTCGCCCATGCTCACCGTGGCAGTCGACACCGCGACCGCCTGGTCCGGATTGTTGTTGTTGCCGTTGCGGCGGAAGCCGCCGCCGCCTCCGCGGAAGCGTCCGTTGAAGCGCTGCTCCGGCGGGTGAATGATGTGACTCACCACCAGGAATGTCAGCCCGAGTGCGAGCGCCAGCACGATGACCGCGATCTTGCGCCGGCGCACCAGACTCCACAGCCGGCCGAGCGCAGAGGACTCGCTTTCTTGTTCATTCACCACATGTTCACCGCAATCAACCTGACACCCTGTTCAGCGGACACCGCGCCCTGGCGCAACACACAACACGAAGCGGGCCCGCAGAAGCCTCACCTCACGCGAGCTCACGACTTCCGAAGGCCACTCGAGGGGGGCGCTGCGTTTGCGAGTGGCGAACGATACATTAATCCGACTACCCGCGCGGTAACGCGCGGATCACCGACCAAAACACACGTGACATCGACTTCCGCAGGCCGTGGGAGTTCGCAAGAACCCACCACGGCAACGTAACAACGCACGATCACTTGAAATCCCAACCTGCGCTTGACACAAGACCTCAAATGTAAAGATTTCTTCACGCACTCCGTGCTTGCCAAGCGCTGACCTGTTGCATCCGTGGAGCTATTTTACCTGACGCTAGATTCAGCATCATAAAGATACAATAAGATTTTGTAATCACTAGGTAAAAGTTTCGCAATGGGCGGTGGGCCTGTCCTGCGGACCTGGCTGCGTGCGCCGTGAGCCGCCGGACCGTCTCCCGCGGGGGCGCTGCATCAGCGGCGATCCCTGCTGCCGTGCCCCGTCGCACTGGTGATTCGCACGCTCTCGCGACGCAGATCAAGCTCACGGTGATGGCCAACAATGCGTCGCTTCGCGTGCTGTCCGTGCGCTCGATGACTGCGCGTCCTTGTTGGGACGCGCGCCGCTCAATCTGGCGTGTCCGCAGGGTTGAGTCAATTGCAACGAGCGCGACATTTGAACGGCCTCTCGCGCTGCGGACACCATGGGTGTGCGGATGCGCTCTGAGGTGCCGCGCGCGGGCCATTGCCGCACCGCGCGACAGCTGCTCCACTTTCGGAGCAGTCCGGCACGTTGCTAGGCGTTCGAGCGATTTTTCTGTATTATCAATCTGATGGAGCGTTCAGGGTCCTGCCTGGATCCCGCGAGTGCGCCGCGCTCGCCCGACGCTTCCGAGAATGTGCAAGCGAAGCCCCGGAGGCCGCACCTGCGGGGCTTCTTGATTTTCATGGCGTGGTGGCAGAATGGTCATGCAGCGGCCTGCAAAGCCGTCTATGCCGGTTCGATTCCGACCCACGCCTGATCCCCTCCCAAGCCCAGCGAGCCGGGGGCCCGGCGATGAGTGAGCAGCGCGCGATCGCGCTCCAGCTCTGTCCTTTCTCCGCGCATCTGGAGAGCGAGCTCGCCCATCGATTCGAGGTCATCCCCTGGTTCGAGCTGCCCGTTCCCGCGCAGCAGCAAATGCTCGAGCAACGTGCGGCCGCGGTCAGAGCGGTCGTGACCGGTGGGCACATCGGTTGCCCGAATGAGCTCATGGCGGCCCTGCCCGCATTGGGCATCATCGCGATCAACGGTGTCGGGGTCGACAAGGTCGATCTTTCGTTGGCCCGGGCTCGCGGGGTGCGCGTAGTGAGGACTCCCGGTGTGCTGGCCGAGGATGTGGCGGACCTGGCGGTGGGACTGGTCATCGGAGTGCTGCGGGCCATACCGGCGGCGGATGCCTTTGTGAGGCGCGGCGAGTGGGGCCAGCGCAGCTGGCCCCTGGCTCGCAAGGTGAGCGGCCGGCGTTTCGGCATCCTGGGGCTGGGGGAGATCGGATCGGCCATTGCCCGGCGCCTGGCGCCCTTCGGTCCGGTGGCCTACAGCGGTCCACGGCGCAAGAGCGTTCCGTATCCCTTTCACGCCGGGGTGGTCGACCTGGCACGGGCCTCGGACGTCCTCGTGATCTGTTGCCCTGCGAACGAGTCGACGCATCACCTCGTGGGCGCCTCGGTGATCGATGCGCTAGGACCCCAGGGCTACCTGGTCAACGTCGCGCGCGGCTCAATCGTCGATGAACTGGCGCTCACTGCGGCACTGGCCACAGGCAAGCTCCAGGGGGCCGCTCTGGATGTCTTCGAGGACGAGCCGTACGTGCCGGAAGCCTTGCGCGCCAGCGAGCGTGTCGTGCTGACGCCGCACATTGCAAGCGCGACCGTGGAGGTTCGAGCCCAGATGGCCGATCTCATCCTGCGCAATCTCGACGCATTCATGCGCGGGGAGCCGTTGACGGCGCCCGTGATATAGGTAGCTCTTCAGTCAGCTCGAGGTATGGGTCGATGGCCAAGAAATCCTTGCGACGACTTCTGCAGGAATCCACGGCGTGTGTCGTGGCTCCGTGTGTGTACGACTGCGCATCGGCCCGCGCGGTCGAGATGGTGGGCTTTCCGGCGATGATGCTCAGCGGCGGGGAGGTCTCGATCGCCATGAATGGCGTGCTGGATTACGGCTTCACCAACCTGACGGATATCGAATGGATCACCAGCCGGATCAGCCAGACCTCACCGCTCCCCCTGGCGGCGGACATCGAGAACGGCTACGGTGGCCCGCTGGCCGTGTACCGGGCGTGCAAGCGCATGGTGCGTGCAGGAGCCAGCGCGCTGCAGCTGGAAGATTCCGGTGACATGGAAGAGTCGACACGGTTGCTCCCGCGCGAGCGCTACTACGAGAAAGTCAAGGCGGCGCTCGCCGCGCTGGAGGGCACGGACTGCATTCTCATCGCCAGAACGAATGCCGATCCGAAGACGGAGCTGGATGAAGGGATCGAGCGATGCCGCAGGGCCGTGGAGCTGGGAGCGCAGATGACCACGGTGGTGAAGCTGAACAACCTGGACGATGCTCGTTACGTCGCGCGCCAGGTGCCCGGCTGGAAGATGTATCCGGACGTCGCCGGCCGCGACGGTGTGCCCGAGGTCAGCGTGGAGGAGATCTATCCGCTCGGCTACAACTTCCTGACCATGCACTATCTGCTGAAAGCCGCCATGGACGGCATGCTGGAGCACGGCAAGAAGAACTTCGCTCAGCAGGGTTGTCTGTACACCTGCGACAAGCAGGATGCCACGGGCATCCGCGGCATGAGTGCGACACCGTTGTTCGATCCGCAGTCTTACATGGAGCTGGAGGGCCGCTTCAGCGGCCGCCGCAAGGAATACACGATCGTCGGCAACGAGGTCGAGGATTATCCGCCGGGGTTCGTCAGGACACCGATCACGGATCGCTTCTGAGCGGGGGCGCCGGCGCCGTGCGCAGCCGCAACGGCGCCCGTCGCCGCCGGCCGCCTTGATCAGGGGGCCTGGCGCAACTGGCGGTACGGGCGGAAGGCCACCAGCAGCAACACGAACATCAGGGGCGCGGCCGCCGCGACCACGATGGCCAGCGAGTAGCGGACATCAGCCGGATTGCTGAACACCTGATCGGTGATCAATCCGACCACGACGGAGCTGAAGAACAATCCCACGAGGGTCGTGAACGTCACATACAGCGCGGTGAGCTGGGCTCGTGCCCGGTTGGGGACGATCAGCTGGATGGCGGTGCCGGCGCACGCATACGGCATCATGCTCAGGAAGAGCGCGGGCGCCAGCAGCAGCATCGCCAGTGGGGCGCTCGGCATAAGGGGCGCGAGTGCGCCGAACAGGCCGCAACCGACGAAGCCGAAGGCGGCGACCTTGAGGTGCGCGTCGAGATGGCCGCGCGCCGCGAGCCGATCGCTGAGCGCGCCGGAGAAGTACACCCCGCCGCTTCCGAACACGATCAGCATCAGTCCGAAGGTCACCCCGATCTGAGCCGGGTTCCAGTGATAGGTGCGCTGCAGGAAGGCGGGCGTCCAGATGAAAAAGGTATAGGACACCAAATTCACCATGGCGAACCCGGCAAACATCGGCACGAGCGCGCCGGCGCGCGCACGGATGACAGCCAGGACCTCCCGCACCGGCAGGGGCGTCGCTCCGCCGGGGCCGAGCCGGGCAGGCTCTTTCTGCAGCACGAAGAGCGGCACCAGCAGCACGACGGGCAGCCCCACGATGATGAAGGCGGCCTGCCACGGCGCCAGACCACCCAGGCTGACACTGTGCAGGGCTGCGGGCGTCGATAGCCATTGCAGCAGGCCCCCGCCGATAATGAACGCCAGGCCCTGGCCGACCGGGGCACTCATGAAGAAGAAGCTCACGGGACGCCCGAGCCGCTGCGGCGGAAACAGGTCGCTGAGCATCGACAGGCCCGCGGGGGTGAGGCTCGCCTCACCGACAGCAACCCCGATTCGGGTCAGAAACAGCTGCGTGTAGCTGCGCGCCAGCCCCGACAGGCAGGCGAAAACGCTGAACAGGCCGATGCCGGTGGCAAGGATCAGGCGCCGCTGGTACCGATCGGCCAGCCGGCCGATCGGTACGCAGGCGATCACGTAGAAAATGCCGAACGCCACCCCCTGAAGCATCCCGAAGTGGGTGTCGTCGAGGGTGAAGGCGGCTTTGAGCGGCTCGACCATGAGGTTGATGACCGTGCGATCGAACTGCGAGCCGATGGAGGCGAGTGCTAGCAGTGCGGCCACCGCCCAGCCGCGCGCTGCGCTGGGCCACACGACGCTCGCCGGGGAAGAAGCAACGGAGCTGTGCATCGTCGGCGTTTCAGCAGCTGGATACGATGCGCTAGTCTAGGGGAAGGCTTCGAGACGAAGCCACAGGGTCGTATCGCAGCGGCCGTTCGCGAAGCAGAGTTTGATCTCCAGTGCTGCAATGGTCGAAAAAGGAGCCCGAGCTGGAAGAGGTCGTGTCCTCGCGCCACGATCCGGTGCTCATCCATCAGGCCGACGGACCGGTGACCGCGCTCGCCTACAACTGGCGCGCGGCGCGCCTCGCGTTCTGCGTGGGCGGCTGGGTTCATGAGTTGAGCGGCAATCGCAACGAGCGAGTATTCCGGAAAGGTTTCTCCGCGAGCACGCTGGTCCGCTATGACTGCGAAGGCAGGCTGCTCGGGAGCGCCGGCACTGAGCAGCCGCTGGTGCGAATGCTCGAGGACGGGAGCAACTGGGAGTCGCTGGTTAGCGCGTACAAGGGCGAGCCGCTCGAGGATATCCGCGGGATCGTCGGGCACTCCAGCGGGATGCTCCATTGCAGCGATGCACGCGCCGGTGGCAGGCCTTCGCGGATCTACCTGATCAACGGCGAGTCCCAGGACGTCGTGTCGGTTTCGGAGGCGATCCGCAGTCCCGGATCGCTGTGTTACTCCCCGGACGAGCGCTATCTCTACGTTGCGGAGCCCAAGAGCAGCCGCATCATGCGCCTGAGGATCCTGCCGAGCGGCGAGCTGCAGTACCGTTGCCTGTTTGCCGAAGTGTCAGGTGGCGCTCACCCGGATGGGGAGATGGCAGTCGATAGCCGGGGCCACCTTTTCTGGGGTAGCGGGGAGGGAGTGCACCTGTTCGACCGCGGTGGCAAGCACCTCGGCACCGTGGCCATCGACAGAAGCTGCGCGGCGCTGTGCTTCGCCGGGCGAGACCTCAAGACGCTGCTGTTCGCCGAGCAGAGCCGGATCTGGAGCTTGCGTGTCGATTACCCCGGCGCTCGACCTGTCATCTAGCTAGCGCAGCGAGCCCTGAAAAGCGACCCCAATGAGTGTGAAAACCGTTCGCTACGAGGCTGGGTTCGACGATCTGCTCGATTCGCAGCAGGACCTGGTCACGGTGGTGAAGGAGATCGGCTCCGCGGAGGGCCCTTCGTGGAATCCCCTCACGCAAGCGCTGTTGTTCTGCTCGGTGGTGCCGGAGAAGCTCTGCAGGTGGAGTCCACGCGAGGGATTCTCGATTGTGCGCAGCGACTCCAATATCGCTGCCGGAACTTGTTATGACGCGCAGTGGCGCATCGTGTGCTGTGAGCAGACTACTCACCGCATAGTACGGATGCACGACGACGGCAGCGGCTACGAAGTCATGGCCTCCCACTACGCCGATCTGGAGCTCAACGGGCCCAACGACCTTGCCGTGCACTCCGACGGCGGAATCTATTTCTCGGACCCGAACTTCAGCCGCCGGGCGACCCTGATCAGCGCCATGTCCCAGACTCCGCAGCCGCTGCAGGGGCTATATCGGATCGATCCGACCGACAAGAAGATCACGCTCGCCAGCGGGGACTGCGGCAATCCCAACGGGCTGTGCTTCTCACCGGATGAGAGGCGCGTGTACGTGGCCGACACCGCGCTTTCGCGGATACTGCTGTTCGATGTCGCAGCCGATCGCACCTTCAGCAACCGCCGGGTCTTCGCCACCACTGGCGGCCGCGGCCGCGGCGTGCCCGACGGAATCAAAGCCGACGCGGCCGGCAACATCTACTGTGCGGCGCAGGCCGGGGTGCATGTGTTCAATCCCGCCGGCACCCGCCTGGGGATCATCAATACTCCCGGAGCCGCCGACAATCTCTGCTTCAACCTGTGTTTCGGGGGCAGCGATCTGCGGCAGTTGTTTCTGTGCTGTCTCGACGCGCTCTACTCGGTTCGCCTGAAAGTGCCAGGTGCACACCTTCTGCCCGGGGTCTCTCGAGCGGCGCTCTGAAGGAGCCTCACGGCGCTCAATGGCACTTGATATGCAGTGTCGTGCGGCCGTAGGCGGAAGGATCGACCGAGCGGCCGGTCACCTCGTAGCCGTTCGGGCAGCTCTGCTTGGCCGGCGCGTCGCAGAAGCTGGGCGAGTCGCTGCAGGAGACCCGGTACTCGTTGGGTCCCAGCGGCTGCACCCGCGTGCGCTCCAGAGCGGCGGGGTCATTCCAATTCGTGGCGCAACCTGCCAATGCCAGCAGCGGCGCGCCGAGCCAGATGCGTGAATGTCCGTGCATGCGCCATCCTCCTTCGATCAGGTTCCCTCGATGTCCCTCGTCTGCGTGGCCTTGCGATGCGCCACTTCCTGCAAATAGATGTCGGTGCGATACAGCCTGGGGTTGTGGGTCATCTGCTCAGGCAGCGGCTTGAAGGGGTGCATCGATTCCAACAGCGCGTTGCAGCGAGCCTCCACGCCCAGCCGATATTCCGGTTCGGCGACGATGTACAGGTCATTGTGCAGAATTCCGTCGAGCACGAAGCGGGCGGCCACCAGCGGGTCCATCGGTCTGGCCGCCGCTGGAGTAGCGGCCGCGCCCGCAGTGGGCGGCCGGCGAGGGCGTTGCGCACCTGCGGGCGGGGCACGCCGCGGCTGCGCGCCCGGCGCAACGGCCGGCGGCCCGTCGTTCTTCAATGCCGCGGGCCGGTAGCTCTCGCTCTGGCCGATGTTGGTCGCCGTGAGGCCCGGCACGAAGCAGGAGGTGCCGATGTTGGTATTGCGCAGCTCCAAGCGCAGCTCTTCCATCAGTCCCACCGCGGCGATCTTGGAGACCGTGTAGATGCCGGCGCCGCTTCCCGGAAGGATGCCGCTGGTGGAAGTCGTGGTGACGATCTGCGCGCCCTGCTTGGCTGCCAGCATGCGGGGCACGTAGGTGTGGATGCCGTAGATGGGCCCCCAGAAATTCACGCCCACGCCCCATTCCCAGTCCTTGTACGTGCCGGTGCTGGCGGGCGCCTGCAGGCCGACGCCGGCGTTGTTCACCAGGATGTGGACCGCGCCCAGCTTTCTTTCGATCTCGGTGGCGACGCCGTCCCAGCTGTCGCGCTCCATGACGTCGTGCTTGATCGCGAACACCCGTGGATCGTTGGCGGGGAAATGCTCGAGCGCATCGCCGATGTGCATCTCGTTGAGATAGCCGATGGCGACCTTCATGCCCGCCTCGTAGAACACGCGGGCGATCCCGAGGCCGATGCCGCTGGAGGCGCCGGTGATATAGGCAACCTTGCCTTTCACGTCCGTGATCGTCGGCGCCTGCGCCGATCCGACATCAGGAGCTTCTGCGGCGCCAGCCTCGCGCGTTCCCGCGGCGCCCAGCAGGCCGGCCGCGCCTGCCGCCGCCATGCCCCCGAGAATCTGCCGCCGGTTCAGTGTGTTGTCGTCCATCTCATGCCCCTGTCGTCGCTGCAGTTCGCGTTGGATCATAGCCCAAAGAAACACTGCTGTTCAGGAGGGCGCCGGCGAGGACGAAGCGGATCTGCGCAGGCCAACAGCGATCCCAACCGCGCCGAGCACGACGAGCCCGCCGGCAATGATCTGCGCCTGCGTGAGCTCGATGCCCAGCAGGTCGATCCGGGGATTGACGCGGATCAGCTCGATCGCGGACCTCTCCAGTCCGCACAGCAGCAGGTACACGCTGAACAGCCACCCGGCTCGCATCGGGAGCTTGCGCAGCCACCACAGAATGGCGAACGCGAGGAGTCCCATCGCAATCTCGTACAGGGGTGCGGGATAGACGCCCGGCGGGGCGAGGGTCTGCCCGATGATGTTATGGTCGTAGGTCTGGGCCCACAGGAGCGTGGGCAGCCAGTGCGGCTTCAGCGCCATGTTCGCCGGTATGCCCCAATCGCCGTCGCCCGCGAGCTGGCAGCC
>DATNEN010000294.1:0-5969 GCA_035552975.1 Steroidobacteraceae bacterium | reverse complement strand
GGCCACTGGGTGATGACTTCCACCATCGGCGGAGACAGATCCGGATAGGCATCCACCGGCAAGCGGTTCAGGGAGCGTGCGCCGGCGCCGATCAGCACGAGGGTCATCAGGACCACCAGAAATCGCTGTCGCAGCGAGGAGGCGACGATGCGATTGATGATCGAACCGCTGCGCGGCGCCGGTGCCGCGGGCGGCGGCGTCGCACTCATTGGCTTTGCATGAACTGCACGAAGAGCCCGCCGGACACCACGATCTGGTCGCCGGCGCGCAGGCCCGCGGGAATCTCGTATTGATCCGCCACTCGCGAGCCCAGAGTGATCTGCCGCCGCGCGAAGCTGCCGTCGGCCTGGGCAACATAGACGAATGGCAGATTCTCATCGTCGCGCAACACTGCCGAGATCGGAATCAGCAGCCCGGTGCTCTGGTTGTGGGAATGGATCAGCACCCGCACGTACATCTGCTTGCGCAGCGAGTGCTGCGGGTTATCGACGACCACCCGCACGGCCACGGCCCGAGTGTTGGGGTCCACCAAGGCCGAGATCTTGTCCACCTTGCCCGGAAAGCTGTTGGCATCGACCCCGGTGATCACTTCTGCCGGATCACCGACGCTCACTGCGGCGAGGTCCGCGCCGAACAGCTGCGCCATCACCCACATACGCGACAGGTTGGCCACGGTAAAGCAGGGCGTGGTTCCTGCCTCCAGCAGCTGTCCGGGCGTGACGAGCTTCTCCACCACCGTTCCGGCGACGGGTGAGCGAATGACGCCTGCCGGTGTTGACGTCGGCCGCCCTTCGCGAATGGCGTCGATGGTTTCCTGCGGAACGTTCAGCGAGACCAGTGCCCTGAGCGCCGCATCGCGATCGGCTTCGGCGTTGGAGGCGTCGGTCTGCGCCTGCTCGTATTCCCGCTGCGAGACACCGTTGTGCTGCACCAGGTCTTTGTCCAGGTCGGCGAGCCGCCGGTTGGTGCGCGCAGTCGCGATGGCCTTCTGATACGTACTGATGGCTGTTGCGAAGTCAGGCGAATCCACGGTCGCGAGCGCCTGCCCCTTGGTCACCTCGTCACCGATTGAGACGAGCGTGCGCGACACCGGTCCGGAGAAGGGGGCCAGCACGCTGGTAGCCTGGTCGTTGTCGAAGTCGACGGCGGCTGTCGTTTCCACGGTGCGGCGAAAGCGCGACGGAGCGACGGTGTACAGCTGAATGTTCTTGCGCTGCGCATCCGTGAGTCGCGGATTGGTGGCGGTCACCGTTGCCGGGTTGTTGTCGACCTTGGAGCTGCAGCCGCCGAAAGCAAGGACTGCGGCGACTGCCGCGATTGCATGGGGAAGAAGTCTTGGTAAGCAGCGTGCCGGCTGCTGCTGCGAGCGCGCCGCGTTATTTGCCATGTTCGTCCGCGGTGAGATCCTGCCGGTGCCACCAGCCCCCGCCCAGGGCCTGAAACAGCGCTGCCGTGTCGGCATAGCGGCTGGCTTGGGCCTGCACGAGAGTGATGCGCGCCTGCTGATAGGCTTGCTCGGCGCTGAGCAGTGCGAGGTAACCCGCGTACCCGTCCTTATACTGGCGCTGGGCGAGATCCAGCGTGGTTTTTGCGGCATCCGAGGCAGTGGCAGCGGCCTTCAGCCCTTCGGCGTCCTGGGCAAGCGCCGCCAGCGTGTCGGCCACATTCGCGCAGGCTGTCAGGACCGTACTGCGGTATTGCGCGGCGGCCTGCACGTAGGCGGCTTTCGCGGCGCGCTCCTGGTGGAGCAGAGTTCCCCCCTGCAGGAGCGGCGCCGTCAGGTCCGCACCGACCGACCAGAAGCCCGTCCCCGAGGTGAACAGCTGATCCAACGCCAGCGCCGTGCTGCCGGTGCTGGCGGTCAGGGTGATGTTGGGGAGGCGATTCGCTACCGAGATGCCGATCTTGGCACTGGCGTCATGCAGGGCCGCTTCGGCCTGGCGCACATCCGGACGCTGCGTCACGAGGTCGGCGGGCACGCTCAGCGGCAGATCCTGCGGAAGCTGCAGGCTCTTCAGCTCGAAAGGGCCCGCCGGGCCCTGGCTGGGAAACTCACCGGCGAGGGTTGCCATCAGGTCATGCAGCTGTGCGGCCTGCTTCTGCAGCGGGGGCAGCGTGGCAGCGGCCTGCGCGAGCTGCGATTCCTGTGCGGCGACGTCCAGCCCATTGGCGTATCCCTTGGAAAACTGGTAGCGCAGGATCTCCAGAACGTGGGTCTCGGCGTCGATGAGCTCGTGCGTCGCTTCGATCTGCTGCTGCACCGAGCCCTGCTGGATGGCGGTGACCACCACGTTCGCCGTCAGCGTGTTGTACGTGGCGATCATCTGAAAGCGCACCGCTTCCGCTTGTGCTTGCAGCGACTCCACCGTGCGGCGATTCAGTCCGAACACGTCCGCGACGTAGGAGACGTTCACCTCCGGCGTGAAGAGGTTGAACTGCTGGGCATTGTTCGCCGGCGTCGGCGCAAGCGACCCGGACTGTTGCGTACGGCTGGCGGAGAAGTCCGCCGACACACTGGGAAAGTAGACACCCCGCTGCGCGAGCACCCCTTCCCGCGCCACGGATAAAGCGGCCTGCGCAGCCTCGAGATCGGGATTCTTTGTAAGGGACTGTTCGATCAGCTCGTTGAGCGGCGCCGAATGAAACAGCGTCCACCAGTCCGCGGAAATGTCGCCGCCGCGGCTGAAACGCTGGGCCTCCCCGCCCGCGACCCCTGGAGTGCTCGCAGTGGTCGCCGCCGGTTGGGCGGCATAGCTGGTGATTTCCGGCGCCGCAGGCTTCTTGAAGTTCGGGCCGACCGCGCAGCCCGCCACGATCGCAGAGCCGAGGATCGCAACGCCCCTGGGCATCCAGTGCAGCCACGCGCGCCGGGCCTCGCCGGTGCGGGGCTTGCGAAGGAGGGCTGACGGGCTGGGAAGCTTCATGAAAGCATTGGTCTTCGGTTGTGCGACTCGAGTTCCTTGCCGGGCGGCCGCGCCGCCGGGGTGCGATCCTAGCGCGTGCGGCACTGCCGCATCCAATAGTGAATGACCCGTCCGCGTCCGCCCCATTTTTCCATAAGTGGCGGGACTGGGCCGCGCGAGCCCCACGCAGCTAATCAGTGGCGTAGGTTGTGCGAGACACGAGATGCTCTGACTGGAGGATCGTCCTCCCCCTGCCGAGCGAGGCGTACCAATAGACTCGCTGCTCGCGAGCATACGCAAGCAGGGTGGCGGGATCGGTAACGATGCGCGCCTGGCTCGAGGACGCATAGTCGGCGATCCGGGACTCGTCGTCCGGGCCGATGAAGTCGGCCATTACACGCTCGAGCGCTTCTTTGTCGGGCGTGGCGCGAATCACGATCTCCACGCAGGTCCTCTCGGTTGCCTGCGCCGTGCACGGCACCCTGCGCGTGAAGGCGAATTCGATCCGATTCTGGACCACGACTCGCGGCATGCCTGCAACTGACAGAGGCGCCTCAACCTGGTACCAGACACCCTGGTCGAGCGTCGCACCGATCCACATCGCGGTCTCGAGCTGGTAGTTCTCGGCCGCCGCCGCCTCGAGCATTCCTGGTGTAAAGAAGGATGTGGTCGTGTCGATCGCTTCGTTCGTGAGTATGGTCGCTCGATCGCCGGCAGGTGCAGCCGCGCGGATGAGTTTCTCCGTGCTGGTAGCGAGCTGTGCCGCGAAGGATGCGGAGTCCGTGACACTCTCGAACTCGCCGATGGCGCTCACCTTGAAGCCCGCCCCGGGAAGCAGAGCAGGAGCAAACACCATCGCAGGCGCCTGCGATCCCTGCATCGCCGGCCAGACTCCGGGCTCATAGCGACTCAGGCGACTGGAATACGAGACACTCCAGCCACCGTTTTCTCCCGGCCCGATGTGCCGCTCGAATGTGGCCGCCGCGTTGCTCGGAACGATCTGGCCGTCCTGGAGGCACTCGCGGTGACTCTCCACTGACACCTGAGCGTCGTTCGCTCGCCATCCGAATTTCAGGGCGGCCTTGCGCTGCGGGAAGTCCCGCATGAGGGCGGCGACCTCCTCATCGCCGGCAGGCTCGCCTCGCCAGCTGAGAAGCAACTTGTAGTTCTCCGGAGCGTCGTCCCTGAAGCCGTACTCCCGGTCCATGTCCAGAGCGGTCTCGAGTGCTTTCAGGGCCGCTGGGTCCTCGCCGAGCTGATGCATGGCGACCGCCGCGTCAAACTGCATGATCACCATCGAGTGGTAATCGAATACGTTGCGGTAGAGCTCGACGGCGCGCTGCGCTGCCACGACCGCGGCCTGCAGCTCGTTCTGGCGATCCACCCCACTGCAGTCGGCACGAGCAAGATGCACGCGATACTCGAGGTCGGCCACGTTGGCCCACCCCTCGGGAAACATGACACGTGCTTCAGGATTGGCGTCGACGCTGCCGAGCTGTTCCTGCGCGTGCTCGAGGCGCTCAGCGCAAGGACCTTGTGCTCCACTCAGCAGGAATTCGGCGTAGTTGAGCTGCACGCTCAGTGCGGCGGGCGAGGCAGGATCGCTCCGCTTGAGTTGCGCCAGGTCCGCCTCGAAGTCCTTCGACTGAGGCGATCTCGTCCCCGGTGTTGAGCAGGCGCACGCGAGCAGGCCGATCACCGCGCATGAAAAGAGGCAACAGAGAGGACGAGCATTCATCCGTCCGCCGGCGCGAATGCACCGCCTGGTCGCAATCAGTGCAGCGTCGGCACCTTCACCTTGATCGCTTCAGGACAGCCGATGCGATCGTAGGAATTCTCATCGGCCAGTGGGTTGCACACCGTCGAAGGCCACAGGCCCCGCGCCTGGTACTGGCAGGGCCCGCTCTCGCAGAAGTTGGCCGTGGGGTAGGGGTAGTTGATGGCCCGATAGTGATGCGGTCCGTGGGGCCGCGTATGAGGGCCCGTGCGCGGATGGAATTGATCCGTCGCGCGCATCGCCGTGGCAGCGCTTCCTGTTCGTGGCCCGAGCGCCAAGGCTGTCCGGACGCTGTGCTCCTGTCGCGGTGCAGCCGCGCCGTGATCCGCGCCGTGAGCCAGTCCCGCGGACTGATAGCCGACGATGCCGTATCCGCCCCGAGCGCCGTTCACACCTCGCGCGATATAACTCCCGCGAGCGTAGTCGACGTGACCTTCGTTGGTGGCCGCGCCATTGCCACCAGCCTGGCTGCTACCCGCGTGACCAGCGGAGCCAGTGTTCCAGTGACCGCTACCGGAGTGACCTCCGCCGCTCCAGTGTCCGCCACCCGCATGGCTGCCGCCCCGGTAACCGCCACCGCTCCAATGCCCACCACCGCCGCGCCCTCCACCGCTGTAACCGTCACCGCCGTGTGCGCCACCGCCGCCGCTGTATCCGCCGCCGCCATGCGCGCCACCTCCGCCGCCTCCACCCCCGTACGAACCGCCGCCACCTGAGCCTCCGCTGTAGCTGCCCCCAGAGCTTGCTGCGCCCGCAGAGACACCAGCACCACCAGCGGCGGGAGCAGCGGCGGCTACCGAGGCAACCGCGAAAGTGGTGAAGCCGAGGGTTGCGACGAGGGTGACGAGGTGGGTACGCATGTCCTGTCTCCTCAAAGGGCGGACGGGTGGCTGGCGCGCGCTACGATCCCAGACTCGATGCTAGCCCCGTTGTTGGAGGCAAGTCATTAACGGCAAATTAATGTTTGTTTAGGCGGCGCATCGCGAGGCCACCCGCGCCCGGTCCACGTGTTGTAACTGGCAGGTGTGTTAGACCAGTCGCGCGAGTAGCGTATTCAGCGAAACTTCGCCTTCGGCCTGCACGCGCACCGACAACCGCTCCTTGGGATCGGTTTCGCGTGTCAGGGTGTATCGCGCACCGGCGTATAGGCGGTCGAGGAAGGTCTTGAGTGCCGGCTCGATCTCACCGTAGACCGCGTCCGTGTTGGGAGCCGCCAGCCGGTCGTTGGCGAAGAACTGCAGCCGGTTGCCGGGCACCTTCAGCGCGCCTGCCAGTTCTGCGTCCGCGCT
>DATNEN010000293.1:0-23982 GCA_035552975.1 Steroidobacteraceae bacterium | reverse complement strand
TGCAGGCAGCTCTGCCAGTCCAGGGGATCCACGGCCAGCGCTTCGCCGGTCTCGGGGCACGCCAGCAGGTAGTGAAAGTTGCGGTAGTCGTTTCCGGGCCAGATCCGCTCGATCAACATGACATAAACCTCCGTTGCACTGGTCCACCAGCAAAGGTCGCCTGCGGCGCCTTTGCGGACAACGGCTCCGTTTGCGCCGGCAAAAAGCGTGGTTTTTGCCGGCTACTCAGTGCCACTTCCGGCCGCTCAGACCCGTGTAACCGCCCTCAGCAACGTACCCGGAAATTCCGCGGGGCGCCATAATGGGGCCACGTGCGCCAGCGCACCTCATGCGGAGACTCGATGCAGCTCCAGGTGGTTCCGGTCACACCCTTCCAGCAGAACTGCTCGGTGATCTGGTGTGACCGCACGCGGGCGGCGGCGATCGTCGACCCGGGAGGCGACCTGGATACGGTGTTGGAGGTCGTGGCCGCGAACAAGCTCGAGCTGCAGAAAATCCTGCTCACGCATGCGCACATCGACCATGCGGGCGCTGCAGGCGAGCTGGCGCGCCGCAGCGGACTGCCCATCGAGGGTCCGCACCCTGGCGATCGCTTCTGGATCGAGGCGCTCGCCGACCAGGCACGCCTGTTCGCGTTCGAGCCGGCCGAGCCCTTCGAGCCCACGCGGTGGCTGGGTCAGGGCGACCAGGTTCAAGTGGGGGAGCTCACCTTGCAGGTGCGCCACTGCCCGGGCCACACGCCCGGCCACGTCATTTTCTTCAACGAGCCGGCGCGCTTCGCCATCGTCGGCGACGTGCTCTTCCGGGGCTCCATCGGCCGGACGGACCTTCCAGGTGGCGATCACGCCACGTTGATTCGCTCGATTCGCGAGAATCTGTTTCCACTGGGGGACGATGTGCGGTTTCTGCCGGGACATGGGCCACTCTCGACATTCGGCGCCGAACGGCGCACGAACCCGTTCGTGGGGGACCCTGTCTTCGCGCGCCGCACCCGGGAGCGGGGAGCATGAAGCATACGTTTCTGTTCGAGCCGGGAGTCTGGACCGCCGAGGGCACGTTCTGGCGTGGCGACGGCGAGGCGCTGGCGGCTCTGGGGCGCACCGACATCACCCACAAGAGCGAGTGCTGGCTGCTCTCGGGCACGATGAAAGTGCTCGGCTCGCCCACGATCGAATTCGTCAACGCCTATTCCATCGCCACCGGCAACCCGGGGGCGCTGGGCAGCCAGACGCTCAAGTGGGATGCGCAGAACGCCTCCCTCGGCAAGCTCAGCGGCACCTTCTCGGTGGTCGGAAGCTGCATTTTCTCCGTCTACGGCGGGGGCTCCTCCGGCTATCACGGCGCGGAGCACCTGGAGCAGCTGGACGCGACGCACTATCGCTCGTCGGGATTGCTGCTGCTGGAGGACCGGCTCCTCACCTCGTGGCAACTCGCCCTGACGCGCTCGCAGTGAGGCCCGGACTCGAGAGACGCGGGCTCAGGCAACGAGGTTCTGAGTCGTCGGCAGATAGTGGTCGACGAGCAGGGCGGCGAACAGCCACATCAGGTACGTGATGGAGAATCGAAATACGCGCATCGGCAGTTCCTGCCGTGCCGTGATTTTCATCGCGAGCGCGTAGTAGACGAACACGGCATTCAGAACCAACGCGACGGCGAGATAGATGATCCCGCTCATTCGTGTCAGGAAGGGAAGGAGCGTCACGAGCGTCAGCAGCACCGTATAAAGAAGCACGTGCAAGCGCGTGAACTCGACGCCGTGTGTCACCGGCAGCATGGGAATACCGGCCCGTGCATAGTCGTCGCGGCGTGCGATAGCCAGAGCCCAGAAGTGCGGGGGCGTCCAGATGAAAATGATCAGGAACAGCACCAGGGCGTTCGGATCGATGGTGTTGGTGACCGCCGCCCACCCGAGCACCGGCGGTGCCGCGCCGGCCGCACCCCCTATGACGATGTTCTGGGACGTCGCGCGCTTCAACCAGACGGTGTAGATCACCGCATAGCCAATCAGCGAGATGAACGTCAACACGGCCGTCAGCCGATTGACCAGGAAGGACAGGATCGCCATCGCCGTCACGCCGAGTACCGCCGCGAAGACCAGCGCGTTGCGCTCCGTGAGTGCCCCCGTCGGCAGAGGACGGCTGCGCGTGCGCGCCATCTGCTCATCGATGCGGCGATCGAGGACATGATTGATCGTCGCCGCACACGCCGAGGCGAGCGCGATGCCCAGATTTCCCCACAGCAGCGCTTCCAGCGGCGGCATGCCCGGACTGGCCAGCAGCGTGCCCACGATCGCCGTAAAGACGATCAGCGCCACCACTTTCGGCTTCGTCAGCTCGAAGTAGCGTCGCCAGAGAGGGGGGGCAGAGACGCCCAGATCTGAGGTCGTCGACACGTGTGCAGGGTACCAGAGATCGGTACCCCCGCCTCACTGAGGGCCGCCGTGGCGCTAGTGGGTGCCCGTCGGTCCTATGCGCCGCCGCAGCTCGACGATGGTCAGTGCCAGCTCCTTCGGGTTGACGGGCTTCGACACATGCCCGTCGTAGCCGTTGGCGCGCGCACGGGCCACGTCTTCCAGGCGTGCGAAGGCGGTCAGGGCCAGGGCTGCGATGTGTCCGCCCCTCTCCGGTGCCCGGGAGCGCAGCTCGCGGATGAACTCGTACCCGTCCATGCCCGGCATGCCGATGTCGGAAACCAGCACGTCCGGCTTCCAGCTCTCCAGAATCGCCAGCGCTTCGCGCGCCGAGCCCGCCGAGCGCATCTGGAACCCCGCCCTTTCCAGCCCCGCGACTGCAACCTCGCGGGCGTCCGGATCGTCCTCGATGAGCAGCACGCGCATGCCGGCTGCGTCCGGCTCCGACTCTTCCTCTGCGCAGCCGTTTCCCGGGTCATCGGCCAGCGACGCCGATTTCATCGGCAGGGTGACGGTAAACGTCGAGCCCAGGTTCTCGCCCGCGCTGGCGGCTTGAACCTGGCCGCCGTGCAGCTCGATGACGTGACGCACGATGGCGAGTCCCAGCCCCATTCCGGTGTGCTGACGCGTGCTCGTGCTGTCAGCCTGACGAAAACGGTCGAACACGTACGGCAGAAACTCACGTGCAATGCCGATCCCGGTATCCACGATCCGGATCCGCACGTGGTCACCGGTCTGCTCGAGCTGAGCGTCGACGCAACCTCCCGCGGGTGTGAACTTGAGGGCGTTCGAGAGCAGATTCCAGAACACCTGCTGCAACCTGTCCGCATCGCCCCGCACCACGGTGGGAGTCTCGGTCTGGGAGAGCGTCAACGCCACCTGCTTGCCGTGAGCGCCGAGTCGCAGGCTCTCCACTGCCATGCGCAACACCGACCCGATGTCGACATCCTGCATCTTCAGGCGGAACTTACCGGTGACGATGCGCGACACATCCAGCAGATCTTCGATGAGCTGTGCCTGCGAGCGGGCCGCGCGCTCGATGGATTCCGCGGCGCGCAGCTTCTGCTGCTCATTCAGCGGCCCGGCGCGCAGCAGGTGCGCCCAGCCGATGATGATGTTCATCGGAGTGCGCAGCTCGTGCGACAGGGTCGCCAGAAACTCATCTTTCAGGCGCGTCGCTTCTTCGGCTTGAGCACGCGCTGCCCGCTCCTTGTCGAGCGCCTCCGCCTCGGTGCGCCGCAGTCGCAGCAGCACGCTCACGACCGTCTCCAGCTCCTTGGGCTCCAGAGGCTCGGTCAGGTAGATGTCGGCGCCGCCCTTGAGGCCGTCCTTCTCATCCTGCTCGGAGACGAACGTCGCCGAGATCTGAATGACCGGAATCGAGCCGGTGGCGGGATCGTTCTTGATGCGGCGGCAGACGTCGACGCCGCTCATATCCGGAAGCGCGACGTCGCACAGCACCAGCTGCGGCATCATCTCGCGCACGAACCTCAAGGCTTCACCGCCCGTGCCGGCTTCCACGACCTCATAGCCGGCCCTCTGCAGGATGCGCGTCTTCGCATACCGCAGTTGCGGGCTGTCATCGACGTTGACTATCAGCGTGCGGCTGCTCATGCCTCACATTCCGTTGGCGGCAAGAAACTCGCGGGCGCTCTCGAGGGTCAGATCGCTCTTCTGCAGTACCGCCTGCGTGCGGCCGGCGAGCGCTGCGCGTTGCGTCGGCGACAGCAAGCGGGAAGTCACGATCGCCACCGGCACCGACTGCAACTCGCTGTCCGCGCGCAGGGCCTCCAGAATCTGCTCCCCGCCGACATCGGGGAGCATCAGGTCCAGAAAGATCAGCGCCGGCCGGCTGCGCCGCGCGGCGATCAGGCCGCTGCGCCCGTCGGAGGCTTCGATCACACAGGCGCGCCGCCCCGTCAACAGTTTCTGGATGAGATAGCGCGACGCCGGATCATCGTCGATGATCAGTACGCGCCCGCCAGTGAGGGCATCCAGGCGCTCCAGCAGTGCAGTCCGGCTCACGGGCTTCATGCAGTAGCCGTCCGCGCCCAGGGCCAGGCCCTTGCGCTCGTCATCCACGGAAGTGAGCACCAGCACCGGGATGTTGGCAGTGGCCGGGTCGGTCTTGAGCTCGTTGAGGTAGCGCCAGGAGTCCTCGCCGCGCAGCAGGATGTCCAACACGATGGCCTGAGGCCGGATCCTGCGCGTGACCGCGCGCGCCTCGCGCAGCGTGCCGACGCTCACGGCCTGATACGTGGAGTTGCGCAGATATTTCTCATAGAGGAAGCGGGTCTCGAGGTCGTCCTCCACGAACAGCACCGGCGCCAGTCCCGTCTCCAGTTCCTTCTCGCAAGCCCCGTCGGAAACTCTGCTCGGCTCGACGTAGTGCATCGGGATGGTCGCAGTGAACTTCGAGCCCACACCGGGCTCGCTCTCGACCTGGACATCCCCACCGAGCAGGTGCGCGAGCCGGCGGCACAGCGGCAGGCCCAGACCGGTGCCCTTCACCCGACTCTGCAAGGGATTGGGCACCTGCGTGAATTCATCGAAAATCCGCACCTGGTCAGCGGGGCTGATGCCGATCCCGGTGTCGTCGACGCCGAAACGCACGAGACGGCCGTCGCCGCAGACCTCCGCGTAGACGCGCACCTCCCCGTGCTCGGTGAATTTGATGGCGTTGGAGATGAGGTTGCGCAGGATCTGCGACACCTTGCCTTCGTCGGACACGAGCACCAGGGAGGGCGGGGGCTCATCGAACACCAGCTTCAGGTTTTCCCCGGGCAGCAGCGGGCGCAGCATGCCGCGCAGCGCGCTGAACAGATTGGCGACGGAGAATTCGCACGCGCGCACATCGATCTTGCCGGCCTCGATCTTCGCCAGGTCCAGCAGGTCATCGACCAGCGAGGTGAGATCATTCGCCGCCTTGGCGATGAGCCTCACCTGCTTTTCCTGTTCGCTGCTGAGCTCGCCGTCCACCCGGTCCAGCAGCAGTTGGCTGAGCGCCTGCACCGAGTTGAGCGGAGTACGGAACTCGTGGCTCATGTTGGAGAGAAACTTCGATTTCATCTCATCCGCGCGCCGCAGGTGATCGGCCTTCTCGTCCAGCTCCGCGTAGAGAGCCACGACGCCGCGGTTGGTGTCCTCGAGCTCATGATTGAGACGCAGCAGATCCTCCTGCCGCTCGCGCAACTCTCCCAACGCGCCGACGAGCTCGCGGTTCTGCTCCTGCAGCTCCTCGTATGCTCCGACGGGAGTCTTGGTGACCAGCTCAGCGGTGAGGCGAGCCAGATCCGACGGTGTCACCAAAGGCGCCCGGGGCGGCAGGATCTTCTTCAGCAAGACATCGGTGCCGGCGCCGGGACGGGTGTGGATCTCGACCTGATCCATCAGCCGATGCACACCCACGATCCCGATGCCCATGCCGGTCTGTGAGCGGTATTGTCCGCTGAGGACCCTCTCGAGGTCCGGGATGCCCGGGCCCTCATCGCGGACCCGTATCAGGATCACCTGTGGGGCGCTCTCGCCTTCGAGTCGGAACTCGACTCTGCCTGCGCCCGCGTAACGGTACGCATTGCGGGCGATCTCGGAAACCGCGGTGGCGATCCGCGTCTGATCCTGCGCGTCGAAACCGATGAGCCCTGCAACCTGGCGGGCGCGCTGTCGTGCGACGACTACATCCTGTTCGTTGTGCAGGGCGACGGTCAGCAGGGCCTTGGCTGTCACGTGCCCATTCCTCTTTTTATGACCACGACGGTGACATCGTCCCGGGCGCGATAATGGTCGCGGTATAGTACGCCTGCGATGAGGCCGGAATGTTTTGCCATGAGACCCGGGTAGTCCGCAAGCTCCCAGTGTCCGGAGAGCCCGTCGCTGTGCAGGATGAGCGCCGCGTCCGGCGCAAGGTCAAAAGAAAACTCCTGGAGCTTGCGCAAGGCGTGACCCAGCGTCCCATTGTGGGAGACGAGCTGGCGCCGGCCGGTCACGGACTCGATTCGGGCAGCGATATTTCCCACGCCTGCAAAGACCCCCTGCGCCTGCACAGTGCCAAACCTCGCAACCGCCGCGGCGCCCCCACGCGTGCTGGCCAGTGCCAGGTGGGTGAGCTGAAGAAGCTCAGCGGGCGCCGCCCCCGGATGCTTTGCCAGGACTTCGCTCGCTACGCGGGCTGCGCGAGCGGCGTCCGGACCGTGTCCGAGGCCGTCGACCACTAGCAAGCTGCAGTCCGCCCCATCGCGCGCCACGGCCCAGGCGTCCCCGCAGGCCACTTCGCCCGCTTTGGGCAGGCAGACGGCGCCTATCTGGGGAGCGCGCCTCGAGTTGGGCAGCGAAGCCGCCCAGAATTCCAGGCGCAACGCCGTCCCCTTGGCCGGCTGGCTGTAGATCTCCATCGAGTGGCTGATGCGGCCCAACGCTCCGAGCCCCATGCCCATGCTTCCCGAGGTCGAGTGCCCGTCCCGCAGGCTGGCGCCCATGTTGGCGATGCCCGGACCCTGATCGAGGGCCAGTATCTCGAGGCCGCCGATACCACCACGCTCCAGGCAACGCAGCACGAGCTTGCCGCGCTGCGCATGTTTGATGATGTTGGTTGCCGCTTCCGTCACGGCCAGCGCCACGTTCCCCGCCACGGTCGCGTCGAAGCCCAAGGCCCGAGTCAGATCCGCAGCCGCGCGGCGGCCCTCCCCCACCTGGCTGCGATCATCGATCTGAATGAGCGCCTGTGATGACAAGCGTTACCGCCATCGCCCGATCGTGACTCGCGTGCCTTTCCCGGGAGTGGAGTCGATGGAGAACTCGTTGCAGAGCCGCCGCGCACCGCCCAGTCCCAGCCCGAGCCCGCCCCCTGTCGTGAAGCCGTCGCGCAGCGCGGCTTCGACATCGGGAATGCCGGGGCCCTGGTCGAGGAAGGTCAGCCGCACCCCTTTGCGGGGGAGCTCCTCGATCCGGACGATCTCGACCTCTCCGCCGCCACCGTAATTTAGCGTATTGCGAGCCAACTCACTGGCCGCCGTGACCAGCTTCGTCTGGTCGACGAGCGTCATCCCCTGCGCCACCGCGCTCTCGCGCGCCGCCTGCCGAACGCGAACGATGTCTTCCTGCGAACGGATTGGCAGGACGGCGCGGCTGACGATGGGCATGTTGGGATCTGTGAGGGTAGCGTGCGGGTGCGCGTGCTCAGCGCAGCTCCGCAGCTACCAGCTCGTTCAGGAGCGCCATGCCGCGCTCCACGTTGAGCGCGGTTCGCACACCTTCGAGCGACAGCCCCAGCTCCACGAGCGTGATGGCGACAGCGGGTTGCATTCCAACCACCACCGTTTGCGCATCCAACACGCTGGCCATGGCGGCGATGTTGCTGATCATTCTGCCGATGAACGAGTCCACCACCTCGAGCGAGGAGATGTCCATGAGGACACCTCGCGCACGCACCGCGACGATGCGCTCGGTGAGATCCTCCTGCAGTTGCAGAGCGAGCCGGTCATGCATGTCCACCTGGATCGTGACCAGGAGAAACTTGCCCATCCGCAGAATCGGAATCTTTTCCATGGGTCGCCACCGCTCCCTCAGGTGCCCGTGGGCAGCTTTGCCTGCACGCGCCGCATGGCGATCATGAACGCATCTGCGAGACTCGCCTTGGTCGTGACCTCGGACAGATCGACGCCCAGGTGCACGATCGTCTGTGCGATCTGCGGCCGGATGCCGCTGATGATGCAGTCCGCGCCCATCAGGCGCGCGGCCGCGACCGTTTTCAGCAGGTGCTGGGCGACCAGGGTGTCGACCGTCGGTACACCGGTGATGTCGATGATGGCGATGGCCGCGCCGGTCTCGACGATCTTCTGCAGCAGGCTCTCCATCACCACCTGCGTGCGCTCGCTGTCGAGCGTGCCGATGAGCGGCAGCGCGAGAATGCTCTCCCACAGCTCCACGACGGGCGTCGACAATTCCAACAGCTCGCGCTGCTGACTCTGGATCACGGTCTCGCGGGTCTTCAGGAACTGTTCGGTCGTAAACAGAGCGAGGCGATCCAGCACGACGGTGGCGACCCACAGCTCGTCCGCGAGCGCCTGGGCATCCTTGATCTCGTTGCGCAGCCGGTCGAAGATCGGCTGCTTCAGCGACAGTACGAAGGTCGCGGTTTCCGTCGGCGCGAACCCCTGTTGTCCGCGGGTGCGCGACACGCCCGCAAGAAACTCCTTCACCTGCGTCCAATCCGAGCTCTCCAGGCTCTCGAACCGGCCGCTCTCCAGCGCCGGTCGCAGCAGGCTCAACAGGTCGCGCGACTGCTCGCGCAGCTCGTTCTCCTTCATCAGGTCCCCGCGCAACGTGGTTGCAGCGAGCTGCAACCGTATCCATTCGGCGAGGACTTCCTTCTCGTACTTGACGAGTACGGTACGTACCGTCTGACCTGCTGCTGAGGGCATCAGGGTTCTCCAATGGCAAGAGGGTCGAGGACTCGAGGGGGCCGGTGGGCCGGCCGCAAATGCCAAACTTCTAACGGTTGGTCAGAAGGGAACGGATTTTGCCGAACGGCTCCACGTCCATGCAAGCGCTAGCGTTGCCAGTAACAGCAGGGCGGCGCCGGCGTTGTGAGCCGTGGCCAGCCAGAGCGGGAAACCCTTCAGGACCATGGCGACACCGATGGACAGTTGCAGCACCAGGGCGGCCAGGACGGCGACGGCAGCCGCTCGCGTTGCCGGCTGTGTCGTGCGCAGGAGTGTGGCCAGGGCCGCTGTAATGAGCACCAAAGCGGTCACTAGAGCGCCCATGCGGTGAGTGAGATGGATGGCGACCCGGGCGGGGTTATCGAGGACGCCCCCCTCGAAATTGATGGCGAGGCCTCGCCAGAGGACAAAGGCATCGCGGAAGTCCCCATGCGGCCACCAGGCGTTCTGACACTTCGGGAAGTCCGGGCACGCCACGGCCGCGTAGTTGCTGCTGGTCCACCCCCCCAGGGCTATCTGGATGCCCAGCACGCACAGAGCGAAGATCGCCAGCGCACGCGCGCTCCCTGAAGTAGCCCCCCCGGAATGCACAGCGCCCCACCGCCGCCGGGGCAGCGACAGGAACAGCCACCACATCAGGCCCAGCGTCGTCATCCCGAACAGCAGGTGCAGAGTGACGATCAGGGGCTTCAGCAGCAGGGTGACCGTGAGCATCCCGAGGATGGCCTGCAGGACGACGATTCCGAACAGCGCAAGCGCATACCCCGTGGGCACGATGCGCGCTTCCCGCGTGGCGATCGCAAATCCCGCGATGGCGAGGATGATCAGCACCAACGTTCCCGCGGCGTAGCGATGGGTCATCTCACGCCAGGCCTTACCTGCCTCCAGCGGCCGGTTCGGATACGCTGCCTGGGCGTCGCCGCTCTGCTCGGCCCCCACCACCGTGGCGTGCCCATAACATCCGGGCCAGTCGGGACACCCGAGACCGGCCGCGGAAAGGCGTACGTAGGCGCCCAGAACGACTACGCAGAAGCCGAGCAGTACGCCGGCGAGGGCGAGGCGCAGAATCCCTGATGACGCCCGGAGGGCGGCCCCGGAGGGGCGAGGCACGGAGTGCCGAGCAATCCAGCGCGTACGCGGTGGCTTGAGCATCCTCCAGCCCTACCCGATGCTCGACAGACGCAGCAGCTTCTGCAGGTCCTGCAGCAGCCCCTTGGCGTCCTGGTGCGTATCGAAGCGCATCATCAGATTGCCCAGCGGGTCGACGATGAACAGCGAATTCTCGCGCCCGGCGGGAAATGCCTGCAGCAACGCGCTCGCCTCGGGTGCGGATGCATCGACGACTACCATGCCGCCATGCTCGCGCGCGAGGAAGGTATGGTCACAGCAGTTCGCCGTGACCAGGAACACACGATCCACGCGTGTCATTTCGTTGTTGAGGGCGAGACGCGTCTGGCGCATCACGTACAGGGCGTTGCGGCAGTTGTCGTCGCACTGGCCCGCGCCGATGTAGACGATCGACCAGTTACGGTGGAACAGGGTGCCGCTGCGCGGAGCGCCCATCAGTATGGGCAGCCTGGTGGCGGGGAGCGGGCGCGCGGGAGTGATCAGCTCACCATGATTGACGTGCGAGGTGGGCCGCCAGCTCGTCCCGTAGTACATCCAGAACGAGAGCAGCAAAGGGAGCAGGAACAGCGCCGCCAACACCGCGAGCATGCGCAAGTTGCGCATCCGCAGCTCGGATGAAGGCGATGACGCGCTCACGAAGCCGCCTGCGGCGCTTTGCGCATGTTCAGTCTCACCCACAGGAACAGCAGCACCGCTGCGAAGGCCCACCACTGAATGGCATACGACCAGTGGCGGGCCGGATCCAGACCCGGCGGATGCCAGTCGCGCACATACCCGTCCGGATCACGGGCATCCAGCAGCACGATGTCCTTCTCGAGCGGGGCGCCGAACGCTGCGCTCAGCTGGTCCATGCTGGGAAAACTCGTCACCTTCGGCCAGGAGCCCTGGTTGGGCGGCGGGGCGCGGCCACTGGCGAGTCCCGCGCTCGGGAGCTTGCTTACCCGACCTGTCACGGTGGTCTCGTCGTGCGACTGGATGGCCACTCCAGGCAGGCGCGAGCGCAGCCCCGAGAAAGGCACCCACCCGCGATCGATCAGCGCCACATCGCCTGCCGTGCGCACCAGTGGTGTCAGCACTTCATAGCCCGGGCGGCCTTCATACGAGCGGTTGTCCAACAGAAACTGATGGGCTGCATCGAAGCGGCCCTGCAGACTCACCCTCTGGAACTGCGCCACCGAGCTCAGGGGCCGAGCGCCGAGCGGGACGACCTGGTCCGCGCCCCGTGAGAAGCTGTCCCATTCCGCCTGGCGGGCAGTGCCACGATGCCACTGCCAGCGGCCCAGGAAGACGAACAGCGCAAACAGCACCACCGTCAGGGCGGTCATCCCGATGGAGGGGGCGAACACCCGAGAGCCGAAGCGGATTTCCATGGGATTAAGCAATGCTCGACAATAGCGCGCCGTTCATTCGCCAGGCTCCGCCATGCAAGATCTAGTTCGTGTGCTCATCCTCGTCGTTCTGGGGGCCATCGTCGCCAGCCTCGGCTCCGCCCTGGTGCACTTGTCCCGGGGGGGACGCGGCAACGAGGAGGAATCCCGCAAGTTGAGCAGAGCGCTCACCGTGCGCATCGCACTGTCGCTGGTGCTGTTCCTGCTGCTGATGCTCGCATGGCGCGTGGGGCTGATCGCGCCCCACGACCTGAAGTGACGCTACAGCCAGTAAACGAAGATGAACAGGCCGAGCCACACCACGTCGACGAAGTGCCAGTACCAGGCAACCGCCTCGAAGGCGAAGTGGCGCTTCGGAGTGAAGTGACCCCGCAGCACTCGCAGCCAGATCACGGTCAGCATGATCGCGCCGATGGTCACGTGCAGGCCGTGAAATCCCGTGAGCATGAAGAACGTCGAGCCGTAGATGCCGGTGGAGAGCTTGAGCCCGAGCTCCTTGTAGGCTTCACCGTATTCATGGGCTTGCATGCCCACGAACGTGAATCCGAGGATGAACGTGAGGGCGAGGAATACGGTGAGGACGCCGCGCTTGCCCGACTGCAGGGCGTGGTGCGCAATGGTGACGGTCAGGCCGCTGGTGAGCAGGATCAGGGTATTGAGCGCCGGAATGCCGAACGCCGGGATGGTGTGGAAGGTGGAGTCCGCCAGCCCACCCACGTGTCCGGGTCCGTTGTTGGGCCACGTGCCCTCGAACTGCGGCCACAGGAAGTAGTTGGTCGCGAACTTCACGCCCTGGCCGCCCAGCCAGGGAACCGACAGCACGCGTGCGTAGAACAGGGCGCCGAAGAACGCCGCGAAGAACATCACCTCGGAGAAGATGAACCACATCATTCCCATGCGGAACGAGCGGTCCACCTGCATGTTGTAGATGCCGTGCTGGTTCTCGTCGATCACGGTGCCGAACCAGCCGAAGAACATGATGGCCAGCAGGAGCGCCCCGGGGAGGAATATCCAGGCGCCCGCGCCGTCGTTCAGGAAGATGATCGCCCCGAGCATGGTCGTGAACAGCGCCACCGACCCGATGATCGGCCAGTGGCTGTGGTGCGGAATGTAGTAGGCCTGGGCGTCGGAGCCAGAGGGTGAGGAGTGTGCGTTTGCCATGTTCGAAGGAACCCTACCGTGAAGTGACTCGCGAAGAGTCGTCGTAAAAGGTGTATGCGAGTGTCAGGTGATCGATGTACGAGGGGATCTGCGGATCCACGATGAAACGCACCGGCATGGTGCGCTGCTCGCCTTTCTTGAAGTGTTGCGGCGAGAAGCAGAAGCATTCGGTCTTGTGGAAATAGCCCACCGCCTTGGAAGGGGCGATGTCCGGAACCGCCTGCGCCGTCGTATCCCGACCGGTGAGGTTGTGCGCGAAAAACTGCACCGTGTAAAAAGTGCCGGGATGAATCTTCACCTCGCGCACCACGGGGCGAAAGTCCCAACCGCCTGCGCTGCCCTCGCTGGTGAGCATCTCCAGCGTGATGGTGCGGCTGTCATCCGGATGCTCCACCGCGGTGGCTTTGCGCAGCAGGCGCTGGTTGTCCCCGTACCCGGTCACATCACACAGCACGCTGTACAGCGGCACGAGCGCAAAGCCGAACCCGAACGCGCCGAGCGCGATGCCCAGCAGTTTCAGAGTCAGACTGCGATTGGCCGTGCGTCGCTCGTTCATGCTCAGCGCCGGCTGATCGCCATGATGATGAAGCCGAAATAGAACGCGGCGGCAATCAGCGCCAGCACGATCGCCGAGCGTCGTACGCGCTTGCGTCGCTCAACATCATCCGCGTTGCTCAACGTCGTCACCTCAGTGCTGCGCGCCGCGAGCGATCACGGCCGGTGAGGGGGGCGTGGTCCAGGAATGATACGGCGCCGGTGCCGGCAGCTCCCACTCCAGGCCATGAGCGCCTTCCCACACGCGAGGATTCTCCACTCGCTTGCCGGAGCGCACGCACTTGATGATGAGGTACGGGAACAGCAGCTGGGACAACCCGAAGCCGAAGCCACCGATCGAGGAGACCATGTTCCAGTCGGTGAACTGCACGGCGTAGTCCGGGATGCGGCGCGGCATGCCCGCGAGTCCCAGGAAGTGCTGCGGGAAGAACAGCACGTTGACGAAGATCGTCGACAGCCAGAAATGCCACTTCGCCAGCTTCATGTCGTACATGTTGCCGACCCACTTGGGCAGCCAGTAGTACACACCGGCCATCATTCCGAAGATCGCGCCCGGCACCAGCACGTAGTGGAAGTGCGCCACCACGAAGTACGTATCCTGGTACTGATAGTCCGCTGGCACGATGCCGAGCATCAGCCCCGAGAAGCCGCCGATCGAGAACAGGAACAGGAACGCGAGCGCGAACAGCATCGGCGGCTCGAAGGTGAGCGAGCCCTTGTACATGGTGGCCGTCCAGTTGAAGACCTTCACGCCCGTGGGGACGGCGATCAGCATCGTCGAGAGCATGAAGAACAACTGGGCAGCCAGCGGCATACCGACCGTGAACATGTGGTGCGCCCACACGATGAAGGACAGGAAGGCGATCGAGGCCGTCGCGTACACCATCGCCTCGTAGCCGAACAGCGGCTTGCGCGAGAAGGTCGGGATGATCTCCGAGACGATGCCGAAGGCCGGCAGGATCAGGATGTACACCTCGGGGTGGCCGAAGAACCAGAAGATGTGCTGGAACATCACCGGGTCGCCGCCGCCGGCGGCGGTGAAGAAGGTCGTGCCGAAGAAGTGATCCGTGAGCAGCATGGTCACGGCACCCGCGAGCACCGGCATCACCGCGATCAGCAGGTAAGCGGTGATCAGCCAGGTCCAGGTGAACAGCGGCATGCGCAGCAGCGTCATCCCGGGAGCGCGCATGTTCATGATGGTGACGACGACGTTGATCGCGCCAAGGATGGACGAGGCGCCCATCATGTGAACGGCGAAGATCAGCATCGGGAAAGAGGAGCCGGTCTGCAGCACCAGCGGCGGATACATCGTCCAGCCGCCCGCCGGGGAGCCGCCGGGCACGAACAGCGTGCCGATCAGCAGCGTGAAGGCGAACGGGAGAATCCAGAAGCTGAAGTTGTTCAGGCGCGGCAGGGCCATGTCCGGCGCGCCGACCTGCATCGGGATCATCCAGTTGGCGAACCCGGTCCACCCCGGCATGACTGCGCCGAAGATCATGATCAGCGCGTGCATGGTGGTCATGGAGTTGAACAGCTGCGGATCCACCAGCTGCATGCCCGGCTTGAACAGCTCGGCGCGGATCACCATCGCCATCGCCCCGCCGATGAAGAACATCGTGCAGGCGAAGATCAGGTACATCGTGCCGATATCTTTGTGATTGGTCGCAAAGACCCAGCGCCGCCACCCCTGCGGCTTGTGATCGTGATCGTCGTGATCGGCGTGCGCGGCGTGTGAGGTCTCGGACATGTCGTATCTCATTAAACTGGGAGTTGCGTGGCTGTCAGTCGCTCGAAGTCGTTCGCCTGCGATGCGCTCACTGCGCCGCCGGGGAACCCGGGGCTGCGGTGGAGGCGGTCGCGGGGGCCGCAGGTGCCGCAGCCGGTGCCGTCGCCTGTTTCTGCTCCGCCGCCTGCTGCTTCAGCCAGGCGTCGAAATCCTCCTTGGAGCGCACGTCGACGACGATGGGCATGAAGCCGTGGTCGCGGCCGCACAACTCGGCGCACTGGCCGCGGTAGATGCCCGTCTTGTCCGGGTCGACGTCGAACCAGGCCTCGTTGATGAAGCCGGGGATGGCGTCCTTCTTGACGCCGAAGGCGGGCATCCACCACGAGTGGATCACGTCCGCGCCGGTGATCAGCAGGCGCACCTTGACGCCGGCCGGCACCACCAGCGGGTGGTCGACGTTCAGGAGGTAGTGATCGACGCTCGTCGGATCGATTCCCGACATCAGCTCGCGCGCCCGGTCGCTCTTGCGGTCGAGGCGGGAGATGAAGGTCACGCCGCCGTCCAGATACTCGTACTGCCAGCCCCACTGGAAGCCGGTGATCTTGATGCTCATCTTCGTGCCGGTCGTGTTCTCGATGGCGACCAGGGTGCGCGCGGCCGGCACGGCCATGAGGACCAGGATCACCACGGGGATGGCGGTCCAGATGACCTCGACGCGCGTGCTGTGCACCAGCGTCGTATCCGCCACCGCGCCCTTGGACTTACGGAATTTGACGATCGACCAGATCATCACGCCGAACACCACCACGGCAATCGCCACGCAGATCTCGAAGATCTCCATGTGCAGGCCGTAGATGCGGCGGCTGATGGCGGTGACGCCCTCCGTCATGTTCAGCTGAGCCCAGCCGGACGCGGCCAGGACGGGAGTGGCGAGCAGGCAGGCGGCGCCGGCGAGAGCAACGCGGTACAGGCCAGCCAGCCGTGCAATCTTCGAGCGGATCATCGTCATCATTGCGACCTTATTACTAACCTAGTGCGCGCGCTCGCCCTGTGGCGGCCACGGCACGCCATAAATGTCTTAAGCGAACCGGTTAAGCCCTTCTGCGTACGACCCTTAGGCCAGCGAGGGCGACTCATTGACGCGGCCGATCAGACGTTGCAGCCGCGCCGCAAGTCCACGCCGCTCCTCTTCCGTGAGAAAAGTACCCAGCTCACATTGCCGGCCGTGCGACTCGATCGTGAGCCGGCTCGGATGCAGGCGCGAAGCAGGGCGGCGAAGTTTAACCTGAGCCCAATGCCGCGGAAACACGACTTGCACGCAGCAGGCCCGATCGCACGACTCCACGCTCACATCGCTGTCAGTCACGGTGATCGTCTGGCGGTAGAAACGGCGCTGCATGCTGGCGTACAGCGCCCACCCGAGCAGCACCATTTCCAGGCCGCAGAAGAGAAGAATGGGCCAGAAGCCCCGCGCGGCCATCAGGCCGCCGATGGCGAACGAGACCCCGCACAGGCCGGCGAAGAAGCCCACTGCACCGCGGACGCTCAGTGAGCAATTCGGCGAGATTTCGATGCGCTGCACGGCGGCGTCCACGACAGACGATGCTACGCCGGCAAACATTTTATTCAAGGTCAAAGACTTACAGGAATCGCGATGTCCACCGAGTGGAGCGAATTCGGCACAATGGCCAGCGGCGGCCCGAGCACGGCGCTCAGCCGCGCGACGTTCTCCGCGGCGCGCTCGAATTGCGGCTCGATCGTGTTCGCGACCCAGTGGGCAAGCTCGAGGCCGCTCGCCCGCACGGCGCGGGCCGTCAGCAGCGCATGGTTGAGGCACCCCAGACGCAACCCCACCACGAGCACGATCGGCAGATCGAGCGCCAGGGCCACCGCTTCCATGGTCCGCGCGCCGCCGATCGGGGCCAGCCAGCCGCCCGCACCCTCGACGACGATGCAGTCGGCCGATGCGGCCAATTGGTCGAATTCGCGGCGGATCACGGCAGGATCGATCTCGATCCCTGCCGCTTCGGCGGCGATGTGCGGCGAGACTGGCTCGGCCAGGCAGTAGGGGTTCACCCTCTCGTACGGTGCGGCGACGTTGGCGGCGGCGGCCAGCTGCAGCGCGTCGTCATTGCGCAGGCCTTCCGGTTCGCGTACCGCACCGGCCGCCACCGGCTTCATCGCAGCTACGCGCTTGCCGTCCCTCACCAGCCCGCGTATCAGCGCGACGGCCACATGCGTCTTGCCGACGCCCGTATCAGTGCCGGTCACGAACAAGCCAGAGCGCGGCCTCGTCACGGCGACGCTCGACGCCGAGCGATGTCCTTTGCCGAGATGCGCACTTCACCGTCGATTGCCTGCGCACCGCGGCGACCTGCCGCTCCCCAGGCGGCGCCGTAGACGACTTCGTACGTGGCCGGGAGGCGCCCGTTGTGGCGGAAGGCTTCATACGCGGCCTGCATTTGCTGCAGCCGCGATCTTCCGGTGAGGCCTCTGGGGCGGCCGGAGGCGAGGTTGTGGGCGCCGATCGCCTTCAAATCCCGCATCAGGCCCCGCACGTCGCTGTACGTGAGCTGCACCCTCTCGACGTCGAGCACCGGCTTCATGAGTCCCGCACGCACGAGCGCGTCGCCGACGTCGTGCATGTCCATGAAAGAATGCACATGATGGTATTCGTCGACCTGTGCCCATGCGGCGCGCAACTCCATCAGCGTGTCCGGCCCAAACGTGCTGAATACGAAAAGACCTTCCGGCTTGAGCACGCGCCGCACTTCCGCGAATGCCCAGTCGAGCTGGCACCACTGCAGCATCAGGCTGCTGAAAACGATGTCCACGCTCGCGTCGGCGAACGGCAGGCGGTTGGCGTCCGCACATACACGCGCGAAGCGCTGGAACAGGCGTTGGTGACGCCGCGCCTCTTCCAACATGCCGGGAGCGAGATCCAGCGCGACCACCAGCGCATGCCGATATTTGCGCTTCAGCGCTGCCGTGGCGCGGCCGGTGCCCGCGCCCAGATCGAGCACCACGCCCGGACGGAGCCCGAACGGGTCCAGCCGACCCAACAGCTCGTCCGCGACACTCGCCTGCAGGACCGCGGTCGCCTCGTAGCCGGCGCTCGCCCTGTCGAAGGACCTGCGGACGGCGCCCGCATCCAGGTCGAAAGGTTGTGCGTCGCTCGGCATTACGCCAATGCCTCGGCGGGTGCGGCAGCGGCACGCGCGCAGACGCGCGCCAATGTCTCGACCAGCGAGTCGACCTGCGCTTCGGTGTGTGCCGCAGAAAGAGTGACTCGCAGACGCGCACTGCCGCGCGGTACCGTCGGCGGCCGGATCGCCACTACCCAGAAACCCGCGTCCATCAGCCGCTGCTGCGCCCGCAGCGCGGCGCCTGAGCTTCCCACTATCACCGGCTGTATGGGCGTCGTCGAAGCCCCAAGCGGCACGCCCAGTTGCGTGGCTGACTGTCGGAATCGCCCGGTGAGCGCCATTACCCGCTCACGGCGCCAGGTTTCACGCTGCGCGACACGCAGGGAGGCTCGTGTGGCTGCGGCAACCGGCTGCGGGAGGGCCGTGGTGTAGATGTAGGGACGCGCTTTTTGAATCAGGAATTCGATCAGGTCGGACGTGCCCGCCACGAAAGCGCCGAAGGACCCAAACGCCTTCCCGAGTGTCCCCACCAACACCGGCACCTCGTCTGCACTCAGGCCGAGCAGCTCCAGACAACCGCGCCCGCCGTTGCCGAGCACACCCAGGCCGTGCGCGTCATCCACTACCAGCCAGGCGCGATGAGCTGTGCTCGCGCGCGCCAACGCAGCCAGAGGAGCCACATCGCCGTCCATGCTGAACACGCCGTCGGTTGCCACGACTGCGACTCTGGCCGACTCCTTCGCGAGTGCGCGCTCTGCCGCTGCGGCATCCGCGTGCGGATAGCGACTGAATCGGGCGCCTGACAGCAGGCCCGCGTCGATCAACGAGGCGTGACTCAACCGGTCCAGCAGCACCCACTCGCCGCGACCCGCGAGGGAAGTCACGACGGCCAGGTTGGCCATGTATCCCGTGGAGAACAGCAGCGCACGCTCCCGACCCGTGAATTCCGCGAGCTCTTCTTCCAACCGTGCGTGCTCGGCACCGTGGCCGGTTACGAGATGCGAGGCGCCGCTGCCCGCCCCCCAGTGCTCGGCGCTGGCGGCCATGGCCGCGGCGACTCCGGGGTGGCGGCTGAGTGCGAGATAGTCGTTGCTGGAGAAATCGATGAGGGGGCGACCGATGGCCGCCTCCATCGTCACGACCCGGCCACTGGGCTCCGTGAACGACTGCACGGTCGATCGAGTGCGCTTGAGCTCCTGCCACTCGAGACGAACAAGCGCGGCCTCAAGCGCTCGCGGATCGCGTTTCATGGGTGTGCTCGGCCCCGCCGTCGCTCGACTTCGGGGCGCGCGGATGTGCGGCCCCGGTCGTCGCTACGGTGTGCGGGTGTTTGGCCCCGGTCGTCTCTACGGCGTGCGCGCGTTCGGCCCCAGTCGTCTCTGCGGCGTGCGCGCGTTCGGCCTTCAGCCCCAGGCGCTCGAACAGCTTGCGATCGCGCTCCACGTCGGGATTGCCCGTCGTGAGGAGCTTCTCACCGTAGAAGATCGAATTCGCGCCGGCGAGGAAACACAGCGCCTGGGTCTCATCGCTCATTTCCTGGCGCCCCGCCGACAGCCTGACGTGGGCGCGCGGCATGAGGATCCGCGCCACCGCGATCGAGCGGACGAAGTCGAAAGGATCGACGCGGTCGGTGCCCTGCAGCGGAGTGCCCGGCACCTGCACGAGCTGGTTGATGGGCACGCTCTCGGGATGCTCGGGCAGGTTCGCCAGCACCAGCAGGAGCTTGGCCCGATCCCGCACGCTCTCGCCCATGCCGACGATGCCGCCGCAGCACACTTTCAGGCCGGCAGTGCGTACCGCATCGAGCGTATCGAGCCGGTCCTGATAGGTGCGCGTCGAGATGATCTCCCCATAAAACTCCGGGGACGTATCCAGATTGTGGTTGTAGTAATCGAGCCCGGCACCCTTGAGCTGCTCAGCCTGCTCCGGGGAGAGCATCCCGAGGGTCGCGCAAGTCTCCAGCCCCACGGAGCGCACCTGGCGGATCATCTCGCTGATCACCGCGAGCTCCTTGGCTTTCGGCGAGCGATAGGCGGCGCCCATGCAGAAACGGGTTGCGCCTGCCTCTTTGGCGCGCACGGCGCAGTCGCGCACCGCCGCGACTTCCATCAGTGCATCACGCTCCAGCCCCGTGTCGTAGCGGACGCTCTGCGGGCAGTAGGCGCAGTCTTCCGGGCAGCCGCCGGTCTTGATCGACAGCAGCGTGCTCATCTGCACCGCGTTGGGTTCGTGGTGCCCGCGGTGCACCTTCTGCGCCTGGAACAGAAGATCCAGGAAGGGCAGTGCGAACAGCGCCTCGACCTCCTGAAGCCTCCAGTCGTGGCGAACCGCAGCTGACTCGACCATGCGCTGTGTACCTCGTATGTGGGATCCGACTGCCTGCGGATGTTCCGGGGGGCGGGGACCGATGTCAACGCCGAGGGCTCGCAAGCGTCGACAATTGCTCAAAAAATGAGCGGAGGGGAGGAAGAGCGTGGCGCGGGGAAAGTACCGGCTCCCGGGCGCTTTCAGAGTATAGCCCTGCGCCGCGTAGCGCCCTGCACGGCGGCCCGGTGCGGCGGGCGGCCCTGGTGCCCTGCACGGCGGCGCGCAGTGCCTAG
The DNA here is from genome assembly GCA_035552975.1 of Steroidobacteraceae bacterium. Taxonomy (GTDB): domain Bacteria; phylum Pseudomonadota; class Gammaproteobacteria; order Steroidobacterales; family Steroidobacteraceae; genus 13-2-20CM-66-19. The sequence goes on along the minus strand of DATNEN010000293.1, from coordinate 3,428 downwards.
GGTCCTGCGGGTGTCGCGTAGATGTAATCGAGCAGAATGCCGATGAAAATGCACAGCCCGACATAGTGGTTGTTGAGGAATGCCCGCAGGCAGCCCGCGGGCTCGCGATTGCGGATGAGCCACTGCTGATACAGGAACAGCACACCGGCGGCGATCAGCCCGGCACGGTACGAGCGTCCGAAATGCAGGTTGCGGCCGACGAGCACGAGCGCGAACAGCATCATGACCTGCATGACGCCCAGCAGCAGCTTGTCCATGTCGGCAAACAGGATAGCGCTGGATTTGACCCCGATCTTCAGGTCATCGTCGCGGTCGACCATCGCATAGAGGGTGTCGTAGATCGCCGCCCAGATGACGGCCGCGATGTACAGCACCCAGGCGACGCGCGGCACCGTGCCGGTCTGTGCCGCGAAGGCCATCGGGACGCTCCAGCCCCCGAAGGAGATTCCCAGGTAGAGCTGCGGCATCGGAAAGAAGCGCTTCACGAACGGATACGAGACGGTCAGCGCCGCGCCGATGAAGGCCAGCTTGATGGTCAGAAGATCCAGCCGCGTGACCAGCAGCAAAGCGATCAGCAGCAGAGCGACGAACAGGACCAACGCTTCCGCGGGCGACACGCGTCGGGCCGCGAGCGGACGATCGCGCGTGCGGCGTACGTGAGGGTCGATGTCACGGTCGGCGAAGTCATTGATGATGCAGCCCGCCGAGCGCATCACCACCACGCCGAGCACGAACACGATCAGGACCTTCGGTATGGGACGGCCGCCCCCGGAGATCCACAACGCCCACAGCGCCGGCCACAACAGCAGCCAGATGCCGATCGGCGCATTCAGCCGGGCGAGCTTGGAGTATTCCTCGAGGCGGCGCTGCAGCCGATGGAGGAAGGGCGCCTCCTTCGGCTTGGAATCGAGCGACAGTTCCGGCGAGACGGCAGCCATGGACTCTGACTCTAACCTACACGTCCGTATTGCTCGTCGGAGCCGATCCAGCGCGCCGTGAGCGCCGCAATATTATCCGGGTACGAGCTCAAGAGCAGCTCCGCCGCCTCCTGCACGCGGGGCAGCAGGTCCGAGTCGCGTATCAGATCGGCGACACGCAGTTGAGCGAGTCCCGTCTGGCGCGTTCCCAGCAACTCTCCGGGGCCCCGCAGCTCCAGGTCCCGGCGCGCGACCTCGAAACCGTCATTGGTCTCGCGGATGGCGTTCAAGCGCTCCCGTGCAAGCTGCGAGAGCGGCGCTTTGTACAGCAGCACGCACGTGCTCGCCTCTGCTCCGCGCCCCACTCGTCCCCGCAACTGATGCAGCTGTGCAAGCCCCATCCGTTCCGCATTCTCCACGACCATCAGCGTCGCATTCGGCACGTCGACGCCGACTTCGATCACCGTGGTGGCGACCAGCAGCTGCGTCTTGCCACCCTTGAACGCGACCATGGCCTCGTCCTTCCTGGCCGGGGTCATCCGCCCATGGACGAGCCCGACTTTCACTTCCGGCAAAGCGGCAGTCAGCGCGGCGTGAGTTTCCTCCGCAGCCTGCGAGCGCAGCTCCTCGGACTCCTCGATGAGTGGGCATACCCAGTACACCTGGCGGCCGGCCCGGCAGCTTTGCACGATGCGTGCGACCACTTCGTCGCGGCGCTGCTCCGGAACGACCACCGTCTTCACGGGCGTGCGTCCTGGAGGCAGCTCGTCGATCACGGAGATATCCAGGTCCGCGTAGGCAGTCATGGCGAGAGTGCGGGGAATCGGAGTCGCCGTCATGATCAGCTGATGCGGGTAGCGTCCTTCCCGCCGTCCCTTCTCCTGCAGCAGCATCCGCTGCTGCACGCCGAAGCGATGCTGCTCGTCGACGATGACGAGGGCGAGCTTGGCGAAATCCATCTCGGCCTGAAACAGGGCGTGCGTGCCGACGACGACCTGCAACTCTCCCGAGGCAAGCGTCTCGAGCACGCTGCGCCGTGTGCGAGCGGGCTGCGAGCCCGAAGCGAGACCGACCGTCAACCGCAGAGGCTCCAGCCACTTGCGGAAATTGTTGTAGTGCTGCTCGGCCAGCAGCTCGGTGGGCGCCATGAGCGCCACCTGCAAGCCGCCTCCGGAGCCGGCGGTGCGTGCTGCGGCCGCCGCTGCGACGATGGTCTTGCCGCAACCGACATCGCCCTGCAGCAACCGGACCATGGGACGAGCGCCGCTCAGGTCGGCGTCGATTTCCCTCAACACGCGCGCCTGTGCTGCGGTCAACGCAAAGGGGAGCGAGGCCAGAAAGCGGGACTGGAGCTGCTCGCGGTCCTCCAGCGGCCAGGCGGGGTCGGTCTTCACGGCTTGCTTGAGCAGCTTCAGGCTCACGTGGTGCGCCAACAGCTCCTCGAATGCGAGCCTGCGTTGCGCCGGGTGACGGCCGCAGTCCAGATCCGCGAGCTGCGCTTCCCGAGGAGGCCGGTGCACGTACGTGAGCGCTTCCTTCAGGCTCGGAAGGCCCAGGGGTTGAATCAGCCGCGCAGGAATCCAGTCGCGTACGGCCGCCGTATCCAACTCGTTGAGGGCTTGCGTGATCAATGCACGCAGGCGGCCCTGCGGTACGCCTTCGGTCAGGGGATAGATGGGGGTGAGCGTCTCCTCCAGCGGCGCAGCTTCCTGCTCGAGCACGCGCCGGTACTCCGGATGGACGATCTCCAGGCCCAGCGGTCCGCGCCGGACTTCCCCGAAGCAGCGAATGCGCGTGCCGCGGGCGAGACCGTTCTGCTGGGCGCTGGAGAAATAGAAGAAGCGCAGGGTGAGAAAACCCGAGCCGTCCGAGATCCTGCACAACATCTGCCGCCGCCGCCGGTACACGACCTCCGTCAGCAGCACCTCCCCCTCGACCGTCGTGCGCTCTCCCGGTGAAAGCGCCCCGATGGAGGCAATGCGGGTCCGATCCTCATAGCGGGAAGGCAGGACGAACAGCAGGTCCTGAACCTGGGAGACGCCGAGCCGCCGCAGCTTCTCCGCCAGCACCGAGCCCACGCCGCGCATGGCCGTGACCGGCCGCTGCTCGGCATTCACCCGGACGGCCTCAGCCAAGGTGGAGAATGCACTCGATTTCGACACGCGCGCCCCGCGGCAACTGCGCCACCCCGATCGCCGCTCGGGCCGGGTAGGGTTGGGTGCAATACGTCGCCATGATCTCGTTCACTCGGGCGAAATGCGCCAGGTCGGTCAGAAACACGTTGACCTTGACGGCGTTCGCCAGGCTGCCGCCCGCGGCTTGCGCGACGGCTTTGAGGTTCTCGAACACACGGCGGATCTCTGCGTCGATGTCTCCCGTGACCAGCTGCATCGTCTTCGGATCCAGCGGAATCTGCCCCGAGAGATACACCGTGTCGCCGGCGCGGACGGCCTGGGAATAGGGTCCGATGGCCTGCGGGGCCTCATCGGTGTGAATGACTCGTTGGCTCAT
>DATNEN010000292.1:0-13227 GCA_035552975.1 Steroidobacteraceae bacterium | reverse complement strand
CTCCTTGAACATCAGCTCCACCTGCTCGGGGACGTAGGTGAACGCGAACTTCTCGCGCGCGCGCTCCACCTCGGTGAACTGCGAGGACAGCTCGATGCGGTTGGTGCCGTAGATGCGGACACTGAAGCGCAGAAAGATCGGTGCGTGACAGGCATCGCACAGATAGACGATGCCGACCTGTTTGGGCTTGTGCGCCTGCAGATCCGCGAAGCGCGGCACGGCCGTGGGAGTGATGTGGGCGACGGCCTGGCAGTGCGGACAGGTGATGACGAGGTTTTCGGCCTGGTCGTGCAGTAGCTGCCCGGATGAGTCGATGCTCACTGACATGGCGTTATTATGTTCTATTATTGTTCTATTGTTGGCGCCGGCGGACTTTTGCGCGCGAAGGCCAGTATCCTATCCGCAATAGTAGCGTATTGCCCGCTGAAATGATGGCCCTTGCCGATGGGCTCCCGGGCCACCCCGTTGGTGAGGTCCGGGCAGATGGTGTCCTTGTCACCCTCGCCGTACAAGCACAGCACCCGTGGGCCCTTCGTGTTGGGTTTGCCGTTGAGGCCGCTCACCAGCGCGGCAAGCTCCGGTCGGGTCGGCGGCCCCTCCGAATCCGCGCCGATCCAGTCCGCGACCCGGATCTCGAAGGAAGCGTTGGCCGAGATGCCGAGCAGGCTGACGCTCGCCACGCGCTCCTTCAGATCTGCCGGCAGACGATTGACGATGAACGGCAGGGCATCCGCGCCGAAAGAGTACCCAACGAGCAGGACCCGCTCTTTGTTCCATGCCGCGAGGTAGTGGCGGATCACGCGCGCGACATCGTTGGCGGCCTGCTGCGGGGGGCGCTGTGTCCAGAAATACTTCAGCGAGTTCAGGCCGACGGTCGCCACACCTTCCTGCGCCAGCCGTTCCGCGAGATCCTGATCCAGACCTGCCCAGCCGCCATCCCCAGTCAGCAGCAACGCGAAGGTGTTGCTCGTATCGGTGGGGTCGCGCACCTCGTTCACCGGCAGGTCGTCGATGTCGGCGGGGCGCGCGGTGCGCCGCGCTTCCTGGCGCGCGATGATGCTGTTGTACGACTCGAGGAACTGCGGCATCCAGTTGCGTTCGACGCCGAAGCCATGACCCACGCTCGCGAGCTTCACTACTTGTGAATCCCCGCTTTGCGCGGCGAAAGCGTCTACTTGCGAGGGGCTGCAGACTTGATCTTTCTGGCCCTGCAGCGCGAACCAGGGCTGTGCCAGGCTCTTCTGCGGCTGGATGATAATCTCGCCCTTCTGACCGGGCGAGAAGTGCAGGCCGGTGCCGGTGCAGAGTGTGGCGCCGCCGAATTCCTGGTCGGAGCAGAAACCCAGGCTGATGGCCCCTTCGAAGGTCCCCGGAGGGGACTGCACCAGCGTGGCATACACCACCGTGGCACCGGAGGAGTACCCCACTAATACCGGCACGCGGTACTCGGCCAGGCCGAGGTTCTTCTGAATCCGATGACTCAGGGTCTCGAAATCCCCGGCCAGGGAGGTGCAGGGGGCGTCTGGTTTCTGCGCTGTCGCTCGCAGGGAGGCCAGGTAGCGTCGAATGTCGATACCGATCACGACCGCGCCGATGTCGCGCAGCGCGCGCGCCATGGTCGTGACACCCAGTTTCCAGCCACCGTCTCCGGAGACGAAGATGGCGACGCTCCTGGGCACACCCACTGGGCGGTAGACAGCCACTGTGCCAAAGCGACCCGCCGGCATCATTCGCGCGGTAGCGTCCGAGGTGTTGGCCGCCTGCTTGCGGGCCTGGGAGCCCGCCGCGCGTGCGCGGCGCGGGGTGGGCGCGGGGCTCGCAATGGGCGCGGCGGGTGGCGGCGGCGCGGCGGGTGGCGGCGGGGCGGGCGGCGGCGGGGCGGGCGGCGGCGGGGCGGTGGACGGCGCCGGTGGCGCGGTTGCCGAAGGTGCAGCAGTGGCCGGCGCGGGCGGCTGGGCGGTGGACGGCGCGTCGGGGGCGGCCTCCGCGACGCCGTGGGCAGCGGCGGCGCTGGCAATGACCAAAGCCAGCGGCACGCACAGCAGCACGGCAAGCCGGTAGCGCTTCATCGAGCGAACAGCTCCTTCACTCCGCCTGCGATCAGGATGGAGACATCGACCAGAACACGCGGCAGCGCGATGCCGCCACGGGCCACCAGGTACTTCGGCTCCCACTCCGGATCGAACTTCATCTTGTAACGACGCAGCCCATCGAAGTTATAAAAGTGCTCGCCATGCCGGAAGACGAAGTTTCCAACACGATGCCAGGCGGGCGCCAAGGGGTGCCGCTCGAGCCCCGACAGGGGCGCCATTCCGAGATTGAACCAGCGATAGCCTTGTGCGCGCCCCCATAACATCAGCTCGATGAACAGGTAGTCCATCGCGCCGCGCGGCGCATCGGGCCCGAAGCGCATCAGATCGACCGACAGCTCGTCGCGGGTGCCCGAGAGCCACAGGTTGGCGAAGGCGGCCGGCTCGTTGGCGGCGCGAACCACGGCGACCGGGAAGTTGGACAGATACCCCGGCGAGAACGCCCCGACCGAGAAGCGCTTTTCGCCGGTGGATTTGCTGGCCAGCCACGAGTCGGAGATGCGTTGCAGTGTAGGCATGAGCGCGAGGGCCTGCTCGGGCTCGACCACCTCGAACGTGGCTCCGTCACGCTGCGCGCGGCGATGGGCCTGGCGAAGATCGGCGCGGGGTCCGCCTTCGAGGGTAAATTCGCTCAGGTTGACGCGCGCCTCCTCGCCGATCTTGAGCGCCGCGAGTCCCAGATCGACGTAGAGCGGCAGACGCTCACCGCTGGCCTGATAAAAAACGATCTGCCCGGCATGCAAGTCGGACAGCTCGCGAAATCTCCACACCAGCTCCTCGGCCCGGGAGCGGGGCCCGACTGGATCGCCGAGGGCGATCCAGCTGCGGCCGGCGATCTGGTACATCAGGAAGGCATCGTGGGTCTCGCTGAACAACAGGCGCTTGTCGCCCGTGAGAGCAGCGTTGGCAATCGTCAGGTCGGACTCGGCGATGATGGCGCGGACGCGCTGCAGATCCTCCGGGCCGGGTATGGCCGGCTCGGGCCGGGCGGGCCGCAGCAGGCTCAGGAGCAGGTACACCGCGGCCAGCACGATCACGGCCAGCGAGGCTCGCAACATGCGCGGTGCATTGGCATCCAGTGCGAACGTCCACCACAGCTCGTTGGAGTATTCCACGTGCCGGTAGGCGACGAACCCGATCCACACAGCTCCCGCGATCACTCCGATGATGCTCACGACCCACACGGGCGTGAAGGGCTCGGACAGGATGGCGGTCGGCCGGTGGAAGGCGCGCCTGCCGAAGGTGAGGACCGACAGCACGAGCACGAGGATGAGCGCTTCCTCGAAGTCCAGTCCCTTCAGGATGGAGACGACAATGCCGCCGACCAGCAGCCAGAAGGTGATGTGGTAGGCCGCCGCGACGCGCCTGAACAGGGCGCGCGCGAGCACGAGCAGGCCGAGCCCGATCAAGCTGCCCGCCAGGTGCGAGACTTCCAACACCGCCAGCGGCAGGAAGCGGTCCAGGATCACCAGCCGCGTCTCGACCCCGGGAGTGGTGCCCGACAGGAGCAACACGGCGCCGGCCAGGAATGTGAGCGAACCCGCGATCTGCGGCACTACCGGAGCGATGTAGATCGCCGCCAGCTCGTGGGCCCGGGCGAATCTCAGCCATTGGGCTGACAGCTCCTGCACGCCGAACAGCACGGCGCCGAAGAGCAGGGGAACCAGGTAGTAGATGGCGCGATAGGCAAGCAGCGCTGCCGCGAGGGACTCGCGCGGCACGTCCGGTAAGGTTGCGAGCACTACGGCCTCGAAGATGCCGATGCCGCCTGGAACGTGACTCACGATGCCGGCGATCACCGCGGCCGCATAGGCGCCGAGGAAGCTCACCAGCCCGATGTCGGCCTCGGGAGGCAGGAGGACCCAGAGCACCGAGGCCGACAATCCGAGGTCGATGACTGCTACGCAGATCTGCGTCAGTCCGATTGCTGGCCCCGGAGCTCGCAGCGACCAGCCGCGGATCTCCAGGTCGGTCTTTGCAAACGAGCACCACGCTGCATACGCGGCTATCGCCGCCAGCAACGTGATGCCGACACCCAGTGACAGCCCTCGATGCAAATGCAGCACGGCGATCGTATGCGTGGGACCGATGAGAAAGGCGATACCGGCGATCGCTGCGAGGCCGATCCCGATCGACAGGCTCGAGAAGGCGGAGATCGTCGCAACATCGATCGCCGTGATGCCGGCGGTCGCATACAGGCGAAAGCGGATCGCAGCTCCGGTGAAGGCTGCGAATCCGAGCGTGTGCCCGAAGGAGTACGCGATGAACGAGGTGAACAGGATACGGCTGTAGTCGATCGACTTGCGCAGGTAGCGCAGCGCCATCAGGTCATAGAAGCTCAGCAGGAAGTAGCTCGCGGCCGTGCACGCGAGCGCGATAAGGACGCTCCGCCGCGGAATGGCATGCAGCTGGGAGAACACGTTCTTCACGTGCAGCTGCGCCAGCTCCCGATGCAGGACGTAGACGACGGCGCAGAAGACCACCAGGGCCGCGAGCGGCCCGATCCAGCGGGCCACTCCCGTCACTTTGTCCTGCCCGCGCGTGCTCACTCGTGCCGCTGCTGACGGGGCGGATGCCTCATCGGGTGAGAGGCTTGTACCGGAGGCGGTGGGGTTGGCTGGCCTCATCTCCCTTACGACGCTTGTAGTCCTCGACGTACTCCTGATGGTTGCCCTCGAACCACACCACCTGCGAGTCGCCCTCGAACGCGAGGATATGAGTGGCGATGCGATCGAGGAACCAACGATCGTGCGAGATGACGACCGCGCAGCCCGGGAAGCTCAGCAGCGCCTCCTCCAGTGCCCGCAGCGTCTCGATGTCCAGGTCGTTGGTGGGCTCATCCAGCAGCAGGACATTGCCGCCGGATTTCAGCACTTTCGCCAGGTGCACGCGGTTGCGCTCGCCGCCGGAGAGCTCGCCAATCAGCTGCTGTTGCTGCGTGCCCTTGAAGTTGAAGCGCCCGACGTAGCCGCGCGAGGAGGTCTCGTAGTTGCCGACCTTGATCATGTCCAGGCCGCCGGAGATCTCCTGCCAGACCGTTTTCTTGTCATCGAGGCTCTGGCGCGACTGATCGACGTAGGCGAGCCTGGTGGACGGACCGGTGCGGATGGTGCCCGCGTCCGCCTTCTCCGCCCCGGTGATCAGGCGGAACAGGGTGGTCTTGCCCGCGCCGTTGGGTCCGATGATCCCGACGATGCCGCCGCGGGGCAGATTGAATGAGAGGTTGTCGAAGAGCAGGCGGTCGCCGTAGGCCTTGCGCAGGCCTTGAGCTTCGATGACGAGGTCGCCTAAGCGCTCTCCCGGGGGGATGTAGATCTCGTTGGTCTCGTTGCGCTCCTGGAATTCCTTGGAGGCGAGCTCCTCGTAGCGCTGCAGGCGCGCCTTGCTCTTGGCCTGGCGGGCCTTGGGGTTCTGGCGCACCCATTCGAGCTCGTGCTCGAGGGTACGGCGCAGCGCTTCGCGCTCGCGCTCTTCCAGCTTCAGGCGCTCCTCCTTCTGCTCCAGCCACGAGGAGTAGTTGCCGTGCCACGGAATGCCGTGCCCGCGATCGAGTTCCAGGATCCACTCGGCCACGTTGTCGAGGAAGTACCGGTCGTGAGTCACGGCGATGACCGTGCTCGGGTACGCCTCGAGGTAGTGCTCCAGCCAGGTGATGGACTCGGCGTCGAGGTGGTTCGTGGGCTCATCCAGCAGCAGCATGTCCGGACTCGACAGCAGCAGGCGGCACAGGGCCACACGGCGCTTCTCGCCACCGGAGAGGGTGGCGATCTGCGTGTCCCAGGGAGGCAGGCGCAGCGCATCGGCGGCGATCTCGAGCTTGCGCTCCAGCTCCCAGCCACCGGCGGCATCGATGGCATCCTGCAGCTTGGCCTGCTCCTCCAGCAGCGCCGTCATCTCCTCCTCCGAAACCTCCTGGGTGAAGCGATCGCTGATCTGATTGAAGCGCTCGAGGTTGCGGAACGCCTCGCCCAGCCCCTCCATGACCGTGACGCGGACCGTCTTGGTCGGATCCACCTGGGGCTCCTGCTGCAGGTAGCCCACGCGGATACCGCTCTGCGGCCGCGCCTCACCGTCGATGTTCGTATCGAGGCCCGCCATGATCTTCAACAGAGTGGATTTGCCGGCACCGTTCAAACCCAGCACGCCGATCTTGGCGCCGGGAAAGAACGAGAGGCTGATGTCGCGCAAGATGACCCGCTTGGGCGGCACCACCTTGGACACCCGGTTCATGGTGTAGATGTATTGAGCCATGGCTGGAGGATTCTCGTGAGGTTCGATCGGGAGCGGCCCGGGACTGGGCGTCCGGGCGCACCATTATCCAGATCCGCTCCCCCATTATCGACGGTTTGGGGACAGGTTGGGATCCCAAGCTGGGCATGACGCCCTGGGCGCATCCCCGGCGCGCGATTACTCGGCCCTACCGGGCCTCGCCCGTCCGGGCCGGCCTCCGGCCAAGGATTATCGCAAGCTGCCTGCTCACCCTGTGCTAGGCTTCGCCGCGAGTTTTCCACGGAGAAGCGCGCGCCTGACATGATTGCCGACGTGGCAGTGGTCGTGAGCGAGCGTCTGGCTCGGTACGGGTTCGGAGACGGCCATCCGTTCGGACCGGACCGCCATGCCGCCTTCGTGCGTGAGTTCGAAGCTCGCGGGCTGCATCAGAACCGCAAGGTCCGGGTGATCGAGCCGCGCACCGCCTCCTACGAAGAGCTCCTGGCATTTCACACCGCAGCGTACGTGGATTTCGTGCGCGAACGCTCGGCTTCCGGCCAGGGATTCCTGGATTCCGGGGACACCCCAGCCTTCCGGGGAGTGTATGAGGCCGCGGCCGTAGTCGTCGGCGCGACGCTCAATGCCGCCGAATCCATCATGGCCGAAGATGCCCGGCGCGGGTTCGTCCCCATCGCCGGCCTGCATCACGCCGCCCGCGACAAGGCCGCAGGATTCTGTGTATTCAACGACTGCGGCGTTGCCATCGAGCGGTTGCGTACGCGGTTCGGCCTCGAGCGCATTGCCTACGTGGACATCGATGCCCACCACGGCGACGGCGTCTTCTACGGGTTCGAGGACGATGCCGGAGTCATCTTTGCCGACGTGCACGAGGATGGGCACTACCTGTACCCCGGCACGGGAGGCTCCGATGAAAAGGGGCGGGGGGAGGCACGGGGGACCAAGCTCAACGTGCCGCTGCCGCCGGGAGCCGACGATGCGGTGTTCGAGCGGATCTGGCCCGCCGTGATCGAGCACGTCGAGCGGCACGACCCGCAGTTCATCATCCTGCAGTGCGGCGCCGACAGCCTCGAGGGCGACCCGATCACTCACCTGCGTCTGTCGGCCAAGGCTCACGGACGCGCCGCCCGCGACCTGGCGAGCCTCGCGGAGCGGCTCGGACACGGACGGGTGCTCGCGCTCGGCGGTGGCGGGTACAACCGCACCAACCTGGCACAGGCCTGGAATGCGGTCGTCGAGAACCTGCTGATTTAGCGGCCTGCCGCGCTCCGGGATTATCGTCCTGCACCTTTCCGTGCATCCGGTACACTAACCGGCCCGCTTCCAAGCCCCGGGAGGGCCGCAGGAAATGTTCCGGACGACGACGACCATCGAAGGCTTCGACCCTGAGCTGGCTAGAGCGATCCTGGGTGAGCAGCGCCGCCAGGAAGAGCACGTCGAGCTGATCGCGTCCGAGAACTACACGAGTCCGCGCGTGCTGGAGGCCCAGGGGTCGGTGCTGACCAACAAGTACGCGGAGGGCTATCCGGGCAAGCGCTACTACGGCGGCTGCGAGTTCGTCGACATCGCCGAGCAGCTCGCCATCGACCGGGCGAAACAGCTCTTCAACGCGGCGTACGCGAACGTCCAGCCGCACTCCGGGTCGCAGGCGAATGCGGCCGCCTACTTCGCGCTCGTTCAGCCCGGGGACGCCATTCTCGGCATGAGCCTGGATCACGGCGGCCACCTCACGCATGGCTCCAAGGTCAACTTCTCGGGCAAATTCTTCCGCGCGGCGCAGTACGGAATTCGTCCTGACACCGGCGAAATCGACTACGAGCAGGTGCAGCGGCTCGCAGAGGAGCATCGCCCGAAGATGATCGTCGCCGGCTTCTCGGCGTATTCGCGTGTCATCGACTGGGCGCGCTTCGCGGCAATCGCCCGCAGCGTCGGCGCCTACTTCGTCGTCGACATGGCGCACGTCGCCGGGTTGGTTGCGGCAGGTTTGTATCCCAGTCCGATCGAACACGCCGACGTCGTTACGACCACCACGCACAAGACGCTGCGCGGTCCGCGCGGTGGAATGATTCTCGCGCGCGCCAACCCGGAAATCGAAAAGAAGCTCAGCTCGCTGGTCTTCCCGGGGACGCAGGGCGGTCCGCTGATGCATGTGATCGCCGCGAAGGCCGTGGCGTTCCTGGAAGCGCTGCAGCCGGAGTTCAACCAGTACCAGCGCCAGATTCTGGACAACGCTCGCGCGATGAGCGCGCGTCTGATCAAGCGCGGTTATCAGATCGTCTCCGGAGGGACGGACAACCACCTGTTCCTGCTGAGCCTCGTGGGCCGCAACATCACCGGTAAGGATGCAGATGCGGCGCTGGGTCGTGCGAACATCACAGTCAACAAGAATGCCGTACCGAACGATCCGCGCCCGCCGACGGTCACCAGCGGGTTGCGCCTGGGGACGCCGGCCTCCACGACGCGCGGATTCAAGCAGGCGCAGATCGAGCAGGTGGCCGATTTCGTCGCCGACATCCTGGACGCGGACGGCTCGCAGTCCGCGATCGAGCGTGTGCGGCCGCAGGTCCTGGAGTTGTGCCGCCGGTTCCCCGTGTACGGTCCATAAAGGTTCTGGAGAGGGGCTTGCCGCATGCATTGCCCGTTTTGCGGCCACGTAGAGACCAAGGTCAACGATTCGCGGCTTGCCGGCGAAGGACGGCAGATTCGCCGTCGCCGCGAGTGTCTTTCATGCGGTGAGCGTTTCACGACCTTTGAGACCGCGGAGCTCGTCATGCCGGTCGTGGTCAAGGGAGATCGCTCGCGCGAGGCCTTCGATGAGTCGAAGCTGCGTGGCGGCATGGAGAAGGCGCTGGAGAAGCGCCCCGTGGCGCGCGAGGCCCTCGATGAGGCGGTGAGCAGGGTGACTCACCGGGTGCGGACATTGGGCGACCGCGAGATTCCCACGAGGGTGGTGGGCGAGTTCGTCATGGACGAGCTTCGCCAGCTGGATGAGGTTGCCTACGTGCGCTTCGCATCCGTGTACCGTCAGTTCCAGGACGTCGAAGCCTTTCACGAGGAGATCGAGAAGCTGCGGCGGCAGCGGACCGAGGCCACGGCGCTCGACCCGAAAGCAGGTCAGCCCGCAACCGGCCGCTCCAAACGAACCCACAAGCGCGAGGCGAATGTGAACACCGACCAGCTCTCATTGCTGCCGGGCGAGGAGCAGGAAAAGCCTGCCGTCCCGGACGACGGTCAATAGCGCATGTTGTCGGACTTCGACCGGTTTGCCATGACTCGTGCCCTGGAGTTGGCGGCGCGCGGTTTGGAGACCACGGATCCCAACCCGCGCGTCGGGTGTGTGATTGCGCGACGGGATCGGGTCATCGGCGAGGGATGGCATCGCAAGGCCGGTGCGGCCCATGCGGAGGTCGCTGCGCTCAACACGGTGAAGGAAGACCCCGAAGGCACCACGGTCTACGTTACGCTCGAGCCCTGCAGCCACTTCGGCCGCACACCGCCGTGCTCCGACGCGCTGATCGCGGCGCGGGTCGCGCGAGTCGTGTACGCCATTGCCGATCCCGATCCTCGCGTCAGCGGGAAAGGTGCCGAAGCCCTGCAGAGTGCCGGTATTCGGGTCGAGTCCGGCCTCATGGAGGCGGAAGCTCTCGAGCTGAATCTCGGTTTCCTGCAGCGCATGCAGTATGGTCGGCCGTGGGTGCGCCTGAAACTGGCGATGAGCCTCGACGGGCGCACTGCGCTCGCCAACGGCAAGAGTCAGTGGATCACGAGCGAGGCTTCGCGAATCGACGTGCAGCAGTGGCGGGCGCGCAGCTCGGCGATCCTGACAGGCGCCGGGACCATTCTGTCCGACGATCCTCGCCTGGATGTGCGCCTGCCGCCCATGGAGGGCGAGGATTCGAGGCGGCAACCCATCCGCGTCGTACTCGACAGCCAGCTGCGCACGCCACCTGGGGCTCGGATCTTCACCACCGGTGGCGAGGTCGTGATTCTGACATCCGGCACGCCGGACATGGCGCGCGTGGCCGCCTTGGAAGAGCGCGGGGCTCAGATCGAGGCCATGCCGCTGGATGAGGGCCGGGTCGATCTGGCTGCCGCCCTGCAGCGGCTCGCCGAACGGGAAGTCAACGAGGTGCTGGTCGAAGCGGGCCCCACGCTGGCCGGCCAGCTGCTGCACCGCCAGCTCATCGATGAGATGCTGTTGTACGTCGCGCCCAAGCTCCTGGGTCCGCAAGCTCGCGCGCTCATCGAGATGCAGCGACTCGACTATCTCGAGTACGCCCCGGAGTTCGCCCTGGAAGGCGTGAAAAAGCTCGGGGATGACATGTGTGTTCGTCTGCGGCCGCGAGATTGAGTCATGTTTACAGGAATCGTCGTCGATGTCGGGACAGTGAAGGCGCAGGAGCCGCGCGGCGGCGACGTGCGGATGGTGGTCGGGCTCGATCGCATCGATCCAGTCAGCCTGCATCTCGGGGACAGCCTCTGCGTGCAGGGGTGCTGCCTCACGGTCACTGAGCTGATTGGTCGCGCCTTCGCAGCCGATGTCTCTCGCGAGACCCTCTCACTGACGACCCTCGGCGATCTTGGTGTCGGCTCTCCGGTAAATCTTGAGCCGTCACTCAAGGCTGGCGATGCGCTTGGCGGGCACCTCGTGTCAGGTCACGTTGACGGCGTCGCTCGCGTGGAGTCTCTCTCGGGCGACGCGCGCTCGACACGTGTGAAGATAACCGTACCCCCTCAACTGGCGAAGTACATCGCTCGTAAAGGATCTGTAGCGATTGACGGTGTCAGCCTTACCGTCAACGAGGTCGAGGGCGCGACGTTCGGCGTAAACCTCATCCCGCATACGCAGCAGGTGACTACGCTCGGGCGGCTCGCCCCGGGGGTGCGTGTGAATCTGGAAATCGATCAGGTCGCGCGGTACGTGGAGCGGTTGCTGGGGGCCATCCAATAGTTCAACACGGGCCGCCACACGCCGCCCCCAGTGATCATTTTTTTGGGGATCGTGGCAGTGAAGCCGACGCCCCCCAGTATGAACGGCGGCTATTTCGCGTCTGCGTAGATCTTGATCAGGCGATAGAGAAAAGCGCGCGCTTCGAGCAGCGACTGCACGCCGACGTATTCGTTGAGACCGTGAATATTGCCCAGGTCCGGGCCGGCGAACAGCGGATCGATGCCGTACGTTGGAATGCCGCCGGCGTTGAGAAATGCGCCATCGGTCGCGCCGGCCTGCAGGATAGGCAACACCGGTACCCCCGGCCAGAACTGCTGTGCGAGCTTTTGTACGGGTCCAAGGATCTGCGGGGTGAGCGGCGGGGGCCCGACGGTCCCGCTGCGCGTTCCGAGAGTGGTGACCTTCACCTCAGGATCGGCGACGATCTCCTGCAGTTTCTGCCGCACACTTGCGGCGGACACGCCCGGGAAAATACGGCAATTGATGTTGGCTCGGGCCCGCTGGGGGAGCGCATTGGTCGCATGCCCGCCATCGAGCATCGTGGCGACGCAGGTCGTGCGCAGCGTTGCGTTCCAGCTCGGATCCTTTGCCGCGACCAGCGCGATCGCCTGCGCGTCGTCGGGGTTTTTGACGAACGCGTTCATCGCATCGGCCACGTCACGATTTCCCTTGCCGGCCTGGATCTGGGCCATGCCTGTAAAGTACGCACGGCTCGCATCGGTGAACTGCGTGGGAAACTCGTAGGCCGCAACTTTCTCCAGCGCGCCGGCGAGGTGATAGATCGCGTTGTTCTTCACCGGGCGCGAGCTGTGACCGCCGGGGTTGGTCACTTCCAGTCGATAGTCCTGCGGAAACTTCTCACCGGCTTGCACTTCCAGTACCAGCCGGTTGCCCTGCGCATCGAGCTCGCCGACCGCGCCCTCATTGATCGCGAACGCCGCATCGATCAGAGCGTGCTGGTTCGTCACGAGCCACTCGGCGCCGTTGAAAGCACCGGCAGTTTCCTCACCGCAGGTGAGTGCGAGCTTCAACGTCCGGCGCGGCTTGAACTTCTCCTGCCGGTAGCGAATGAGCGTGTCCACCCAGATGGCCGCCTCTGCTTTGTCATCGAGCGAGCCGCGCGCGTAGAACTTGCCACCTTCTTCCACCAGCTTGAACGGATCACGGGTCCAGTCCTCGCGTTTGGCTTCCACGACGTCGATGTGGGCGAGCAGCAGAACGGCCCCTGCCTTCTTGTCCTGGCCCGGGTAGATCGCCACCAGCCCGCCTTCCTTGGGATGCGCAGGATCGGTGAAAACGTGCAGATCGGCGTCGGCGAATCCCGCTTGGCGCAGCCGGTCGGCCATGCGGTGGGCGGCGAGCGTGCAGTCACCTGCAGAGAGCGTCGTGTTGGTCTCGACGAGCTCTTTGTACAGGGAGCGGAACTGCGGCTCGGTTTGGACCGACCCGGGATCGAGTGAAGACCCCTGGGCTAAGGGGGCGATGGTCAGTAACAGCAGCGCGGGCAGATGAGTTTTCATGCGGCGCAATCTACGCTGGCTACCTCGCCTTTGCTACCGGTCTCCGCGATGTTGGATGCAGCGGCACTCGAGTGCATCCGGAAACAGCGCGCGCTTCTCGCCCACGACTCGTAACGGAGTCCGATCGCAACTGCTCGCGTGATTCACGCGAGCCAGGGCCCATCGCGCTCTTCCGTTCAATTCATTGCCTGGTGGTGGAACTGAGCTGTGCGATCCCGCCGATGATCTCTACCCCCGCCTGATCGCAGGCCGCCCGCGGCGGCGGCCATTGGCACAGCCGCGCCGGCCCCCCTTCGGGGCAGCCGGCCGCAAGGGAACGGTCCCCAAGTCGCGGCGCAAGCCCAAAGCCGTATACTAGCGATAACGTCATTTCCGAAGACCCCTGGGGTATCCCATGGCCAATGTCATTCCGCTGGGCGGCAAGAGCGCTTCCAGCCCC
>DATNEN010000291.1:0-3377 GCA_035552975.1 Steroidobacteraceae bacterium | reverse complement strand
AAGAGCCCGAGCGCAATCCAGTCAATCGTACCGGCTTGCCATCCCATGCGCAGCAGACGGCGCGTCCGGCCCGGCTCGATGTGCGGACGTGCTGGCGCGCCAGCTCGGCGTTTCGCGCGGCAGCTCGCCCTGGACTACGAGCTGATCTACGTCGAAATCCCGCGGCGAGGCACAGGCTCACCGGACCCCGCCAACCCGCATCCGGATAGACGAGTGCCCGCGCTCACTCACGACGGCCAACTCATCACGGAGTCCGCCGCCATTCTGGGCCACCAGATGTGTCGCGCCGGGGAAGCCAGGGCGGGCAGCCCCCCAAGGCTCACACCTCCAGCCGATCCCCCTCCCGCCCCACCAGCGCATACAGCGCCGGCATCAAAAACACGCTGATCAACAGCCGCGTGAACAACCCACTGACGATCACCAGCGCAAACGGCCGCTGCGAGTCAGTTCCCACGCCGGTAGCTAGCGCAACCGGCAGCAGCCCGAACGCGGCCACCAGCGCGGTCATCATGATCGGGCGCAGCCGCAGAATTGCACCTTCGCGGATAGCAGAGGCGAGATCGGTCCCTTCGCGGCGCAGCTCGTTGACGTAGGAGATGTACACGACGGCCGTCTGCACCGACACACCAAACAGCGCGAGAAACCCGATACCCGAAGACACCGAGAACGGCGTGTCAGTGAGCCACAGCGCCAGGATTCCGCCCACTGGTGCCGACAACAGTACACCCAGCACGGTGATGAGCGGGAACTTCAAGTTGCTGTACAGCGCGAACAGCAGCAGAAAGATCAGAAACAGCGTCAGTGGCAGGATCACGCGCAACTGTGCACGCGAAGCGGTGTAATCGGAGTATTCACCGCCCCAGTCCAGATGGTAGCCCTGAGGCAGGGTGACGCTCCGGCTGACCTGCCGCATCGCATCGTCCACCGCGCCGGCGAGGTCGCGCCCCTCAACCGAGAACTGCACGCCGATGTAGCGCGAATTGTTCTCGCGATAGATGAAGGAAGCCCCGTTGGTGACCTGGATATTCGCGAACTCCTTGAGCGGAATCTGCTGGCCGCCGGGTGTCGCCACCAGGATGTCGCCGATCTCCTCAGGATTGTCGCGGTATTGCTGATCGAGGCGCACGATCAGGTCGAACTGCTTCTCTCCCTGCTCCACTTGGGTGGCGACGTCCCCGCCGATGGCCGTCTGAATCAACGCATTGATATCCGCGACGTTGATGCCGTAGCGAGCGATCTTGCCGCGGTCGATATCGATGGTGAGGCTCGGCTGTCCCAGCTCCTGCACCAGGGTGACGTCGCGGATACCCCGGATGCGCTCCAGGATCTTTTTGATCGCCTTGCCCTTCTGCTCGAGCGTGTGCAGATCGGCGCCGAAGACCTTCACGGCCAGGGCGCTCTTCAACCCGGTCTCCGCCTCATCCACCGCATCCTCGGCCGGTTGGGTGTAATTGAACGTGATGCCCGGGAAGCTCGTGAGCTTGTCGTTGACCGCCTGCGTCAAGCCTGCCTTGTCGCGATACCCCCCGCGCCACTGCGAGTAGGGCTTGAGCCCCACATAAAACTCGACATTGAAAAAGCCCGTGGGATCAGTGCCATCGTCAGGCCGACCGAGCTCCGAGGCGACCGTCGTGACCTCCGGAAAGGAGCGCAGCAGCTGTCGCACCCGCGGCGCGATTTTCGCCGCCTCGTCGAAGGAGATCGTGTAGGGCATGGTGGCACGCACCCACAGCGCTCCCTCGTCCAGCTTCGGCATGAATTCGGCGCCGACCCGCGGGATCAGCAGCAGCGACAGTCCCAGCAGCACCGCAGAGGCAATGGTCGTCCCCCAAGGACGTGCGAGACAGGCATCCAGGCCCTTGATGTAGACCGACCTGATGGCTTCGAAGGCCGCGTTGCGCCGCTCCTGCACTCCCTTGCGCATGAACCACGAGCACAGCACCGGAAGCAGCGTCAAAGTGACGATCAGCGAGCCGATGAGCGCAAACACCATCGTGTCGGCCATCGGTTTGAACAGCTTCCCGGAAGGCCCCGTCAGCACGTAGATGGGCAGAAAGCCCGCGACGATCACCGCGACCGCATACACGAGCGCGCGGTCTACCTCCGCCGCGGCATCCCTGATGATCTGCAGGACATCCAGCGGTCCCGGCGGGCGAGCCGCCAGCCGGCGGTGAATGTTCTCCACCATCACGACCGCGGCATCCACCAGGATGCCGAAGTCCACCGCGCCGATCGACAGCAGGTTGGCGGAGGCGTTCTGCAGATCCAGGCAGATGAAGGCGAACAGCAGGGCCAGCGGGATGCTGGCGGCGACGATCAGGCCGGCGCGGAAGTCATACAGGAAAAAGATCAGTACGGCCACCACCAGCAACATGCCGCGGACCAGGTTGCGTTCGACCACGTCCTTGGTGAGGTCCACCAGGTCGCTGCGGTCGTAGAAGGGATGAATCTTCACATCCTTCGGCAGAACGGTGTCGTTGAGCTCGCGGGTCTTCGCTTCCACGCCCTTCAGGACGTCCTGCGTCTTCTCCCCCGTGCGCAGCAGGATGACCCCCTCGACGGCGTCATCCTTATCCATGTAACCGAACTCACCCAGGCGGGGGGCGATGCCGATGAGGACACGGCCGACGTCCTTGACCAGTACTGGGGTGCCATCGTGCACCGCCACCACGACGTTGCCGATGTCCTCGACCGTTTTGAGGCGACCCAGGCCGCGCACGTATTAGAACTGGCCGCCCTGTGAGTAGAAGCCGCCGCCGGCATTGCCGTTGTTGGCCGTCAGCGCGGATTCGACCTGCTGCACCGACAGGCCGACGGAGGCGACGCGGGCGGGATCCAGCAGCACCTGGTACTGCATGCTGCCGCCGCCGAAGCCGGAGTCATCGGCGACGCCCGGCACGGACCGGTATTGCGGCTCGATGATCCAGTCCTCGAAGGTCTTCAGCTCCATCGGCGAGCGGTCCGTGCTCTCCAGCACATAGCGGTAGATCAGGCCGGAGGGGGGTGACAGCGGTGACAGGCTGGGCGTGACACCGCTCGGCAGGGTCACTTCGCCCACGCGGTTGAACACCTGCTGCCGCGCGAAGTAGTCGTCCGTGCCGTTCTGGAATGTCAGGATCACATCCGACAGTCCGTAGAGGGAGATCGAGCGGCTGGTGGTCAGCCGCGGCAGGCCATTCATCTCGCGCTCGGTGGGGACGGTGATCAGCCGTTCGACTTCTTCGGAAGAATGTCCCGGCCACTGGGTGATGACTTCCACCATCGGCGGAGACAGATCCGGATAGGCATCCACCGGCAAGCGGTTCAGGGAGCGTGCGCCGGCGCCGATCAGCACGAGGGTCATCAGGACCACCAGAAATCGCTGTCGCAGCGAGGAG
>DATNEN010000290.1:0-16813 GCA_035552975.1 Steroidobacteraceae bacterium | reverse complement strand
AGACGATGGGAGCGCAGGTGGCAGGCTTGCCGCGTCGAGCGCGGTATTATAGGGAAGGTTCCTCAATGCTCAAGCCGAAAGCCAAGAATTGAATCTCCCCCAAGCGTCTGTCGTGGCGCCCTCTGCAACGCCCCGGATCATCCCGAGATCCGATCACACAGTTTCCCGCTCCCACATCTCGCCGAACGCCTTGCGTGTTCTGTACAAGCTGCGGGATGCAGGCTTCATGGCGTTTCTCGTCGGCGGTTGCGTGCGCGACCTGCTGTTGGGAATCGAGCCGAAAGACTTCGACGTGGCCACGGACGCGTTGCCGGAACAGGTGAAAAAGCTGTTCCGCAACTGTCGACTGGTAGGCCGCCGCTTCCGTCTGGCACACGTGTTTTTTGGAAGAGAGACCATCGAGGTCGCGACCTTCCGCGCAGCGAGCGCACCCTCGCAGGGCGAAGAGCCGCTACCGGATGCGGATCCGGAGGACGGTGAGGCGCCAGAGCTCGACGAGCTCGATGTGCTCTCGGCCGAGGCGGACGGTGACGTCGAGGATGACGCCGACGGTGATGATGACGACGCAGACCTCGGCAGCGACGATGACGCTGACGACGGCCGCGCGGCCGCACAAAATGATAGTAGGGACACGGGTCGTAACCTCGCCCGTGCGGCCTCACGCGAACCTTCCCGCTCGGCTGGCATAGCGGCACGCTCCGGCGTGTCCGACCCAGGCGCCTTCGACAGCGAGCGCGTCATGGACGAGACGGGCCGCATCATCCGCGACAACGTGTACGGCACGATCGATGCGGATGTCTGGCGCAGAGATTTCACTTGCAACGCGCTGTACTACAACATTGCCGATTTCTCGCTGTGGGACTACGTGGGTGGGAAGGAAGACGTCGCCGCACGCGTACTCAAGTTGATCGGAGACCCGGAGACTCGCTTCCGGGAAGATCCTGTGCGTATGCTGCGGGCTGCGCGGTTCGAAGCGAAGCTCTCCTTCGAGATCGACGCTGCGACGGCGGAGCCGATCGGCCGTCTGGGAGAGCTGCTGGGCGGTGTGCCGCCGGCGCGCCTGTTCGATGAGACGCTGAAACTGTTCCTGACGGGGCACGGCGCCAAGAGCTTCACCGTGCTGCAGCGCCGCGGGTTGCTGGCGACCTTGCTGCCGTCGGTGGCGGAATACTTCGAGTCGCATCCGGGCAGCCTGGTCGAGAAGCTGCTGCTGCGCGGGCTGGCGAACACGGACTCGCGGGTGCTGGCCGACAAGCCGGTCACGCCGACGTTTCTGTTTGCGCTGCTGCTGTACGGGCCCATCGCCGGGATCATCGAGGCGACGCCTCCTGAGCGGTGGCACGAGCTCGGGACGATCCTCGATGCGTGCGATCGGGCCGCGCGCGAGGCGCAGACTCACGTTGCCATTCCGAAGCGCTTTACCTTGGGGGTCAGGGAGATGTTTGCCCTCCAGCCGCGTCTGGAGCATCCGCGCGGCCGCCGTGCTCTGCGAGTCCTCGAGCATCCGCGTTTTCGGGCTGCCTACGATCTGCTGCTCCTGCGATCGGACTTCGGTCTGGCTTCCCCCGATATGGCGAAGTGGTGGACGCGAATACAGGAGGTTTCGCAGGAGGAGCGTGGACGGATGGCAGACTCGCTCAGCGGGCAGGTGCAGCGCAGCGATGGCCCGCGTCGCGGGGGCAGGCGCCGGCGCCGTCGACGGCACTCTTCCGGCGCTGCCTGACGGGCCAGCCGCCATGCAAGTCTGGCAGCCCGCTTACATCGGGGTGGGCAGCAATCTCGAGCACCCGCAGTCGCGCGTGTTGGCGGCGTTCGCAGCGCTCGCAGGGATTGCTGACACGCGTCTGATACTCACCTCGCCTCTGTATGCGTCGCGCCCCTTCGCACCGCCCGCGCAGCCCGACTACGTCAACGCCGTGGCAGGCGTGCTGACTCGACTCGGATCCGCCGAATTGCTGGCGCAGCTCAAAGACATCGAGAGCCGCTTCGGGCGTCCCGCACGCCACGAGCGCTGGGGGCCGCGAGTGATCGATCTGGACATCCTGGTCTTCGGACGCGAGCGCCGCCAGGAGCCGCAGCTCACCTTGCCGCATCCCGGGATAGTGGAGCGCAATTTCGTTCTGTATCCTTTGGCGGATATCGCCCCGGATCTCGATGTCCCCGGGCTCGGTCGAGTGTCCGAGCTCCAGGGGCGCCTCGCGCCCGAGGGCTTGGAACGTCTGCCGTCAACGAGCGCATGAAGAATCCTCCGGAAGTCCCGCATCAGTTCATCGTCGTCGAAGGACCCATCGGCGTGGGCAAGACGAGTCTCGTGCGTCGCTTGTGCAGCAGCCTGTCTGCGGAGGAGGTGCTGGAGCAGGCGGCGCAGAACCCCTTTCTGGAGCGCTTCTATCGCAACCCGCGCGCCGGTGCGCTGCCCACACAGCTCTACTTCCTTTTCCAGCGCGCTCAGCAGCTCTCCAGCCTCAAACAGCAGGATCTGTTCGCGCGCGTGCGTGTCGCGGACTATCTGCTGGAGAAGGACCGGCTGTTCGCTCGCGTGACGCTGGACGATGCCGAGTACTCGCTCTACGAGCAGGTCTACGCCAAGCTCGATATCCAGACTGCGAAGCCCGATCTGGTCGTCTACCTGCAGGCGCCCGTGGACGTGCTGCTCGAGCGCATCGCCCGGCGTGGCATCGAGTACGAGCAGCACATCGAGCGCGCCTATCTCGAGCGCCTGAACGAGGCATACGCGCGCTTCTTCCACGAGTACGAGGCGGCGCCGCTGCTGATCGTGAACGCCGCGTCCATCGACCCGATCAACAACCAGGCGGACTATGACGAGCTGCTGGCCGCGGTCCGGCGCATGAAGCGCGGCCGGCTCTACTACAACCCCATGCGCAGCCGCGGCATTTGAATGGAAACGATCTCGGAAATCGCCGCAGTGCGTGCCCGGGTGCGAGCCTGGCACCGCGAGGGGCTGCGCGTGGCCTTCGTGCCGACGATGGGCAACCTGCACGCCGGGCACGTCAGTCTGATCGAGGCGGCGCGGCAGCACGGCGACCGGTTCGTCGCCAGCATTTTCGTCAACCCCATGCAGTTCGGACCGAACGAGGACTTTGCGCACTATCCGCGTACGCCGCAGCAGGACCAGAGCATGCTCGCGCAGGCAGGCTGCGACCTGATGTTCTCGCCGGCCGTCGCCGAGGTGTACCCCCAGGGGGCGAGCCGTGCCACGCGCGTGGAGGTTCCGGGGCTGTCGCGGGTGCTGGATGGGGAGTTCCGTCCGGGTCACTTCGAGGGAGTCACCACGATCGTTGCGGCGCTGTTCCACATCGTGGAGCCGGACATCGCGGTGTTCGGGGAGAAGGATTTCCAGCAGCTGACCATCATCAGGCGCATGGTCGCGGACCTGTGCATGCCGGTACAGATCCTGGCGGCGCCGACGGTCCGCGATTCCGACGGCCTGGCCATGAGCTCACGCAATCAATACCTGACGCCGTCCGAGCGGCAGACCGCGCCGGTCATCTACCGGACCTTGCGGGCGGCCGTGCAGCGCTTGCTAGCGGGCGAACGGGATTTCGCGGCGATCGAGGCAATGGGCATTCGAGCGCTCGAAGCTGCCGGCCTCCGGCCGGACTACTTCGCGGTCCGACAGTCAGAGGACCTCATTCCGCCTCCGCCGGGAGCGACCCGGCTGGTCGTGCTCACCGCGGCCCGGCTGGGCAGAGCGCGATTGATCGACAACATCCAGGTGAAGATCGGCTAGCGGAGCGCACCTTCGCCATGCGTCCCGCGGGGGCTCCGCCGTCCGGCGCGTGGCTCAACTCGCATGCTGGCGGCCGAGGCCGTCGGGGTCGGCCTGCTGGGCGGTCGCTTGCCGCCGCAGGGCCCATTCCACGTGCTCCCGCACCAGCGGCGAAGCATCTTCGCGACGTGCTTCGAGTGCTGCGACGACGGCGGCAGAGTGCGGCGCGTTGCCCAGCGCAACGGCGATGTTCCGTAGCCATCGCTCATAGCCGATCCGATAGATCGCAGAGCCGCGCATTCTCGCGTCGAACTGCGGCTCGGTCCAGGCAAACAACTCCGTCAGTCGTGCACGGTCCAGGCCATGACGGACCTTGAAGTCAGGATGGGCGGCGGTGTGCGCGAACTTGTTCCAGGGACACACGAGCTGGCAGTCATCGCAGCCGTAGATTCGATTGCCGAGCGCCGGGCGCAACTCCGGTGGAATCGCCCCCGGGTGCTCGATGGTGAGGTAGGAAATGCAGCGTCGTGCATCGAGCCGGTAGGGGGCTACGATCGCCTGCGTCGGGCACGCGGGAATGCACGCCTGACACGTACCGCAGTGCGCGCTCGCCGGCTCATCGACTGGCAGGGGCAGATCGGTGAGGATCTCGCCCAGGAAGAACCACGAGCCCGCATCGCGCGCGATCAGGTTGGTGTGCTTGCCTATCCACCCGAGGCCGGCGTTGCGAGCCAGGGCTTTCTCCAGCACGGGTGCGCTGTCGACGCACACTCGGTAGCCGAAGGTCCCAATCCGGCTGCTCATCTCTTCCGCCAGTCTCGCCAGCGCGGCGCGCATGATCTTGTGGTAGTCGCGGCCCAACGCGTAGCGTGAGACGTAGCCCAACACCCCATCGGCGAGCGTGTCGTCCGCCGCCGCTGCGTCGCCAGGCCAATAATCCATCCGTACGCTGATCACGCGTAGGGTACCGGGAACCAGCTCCTGCGGACGGCTGCGCTTGGTTCCATGCCGCTGCATGTACTGCATCTCGCCGTGAAAGCCGGCTTCGAGCCAGTGCAGCAGATGGCGCTCATCTTCAGGTATCTCGACCGTGGCAACGCCAAGCTCGCCGAACCCGAGGTGCAGGGCACGGGCGTGCAGCTCGCGTTTGACCGCGTCGAGATCCATTGTCACCGCTTCAACCATGAGATCTATCGCTGTCAGTATAATCAGGATCATGCCGCTGCCGACCGCCCTGTATTCCACGACCCAGGTCCGCGCCGTCGATGCCCACGCCATCGAGGTGCTGGGAATTCCGGGCTATACGCTCATGAAGCGCGCGGGCGAGGGGGCGCTGCGTTTTCTGCGGCAACGCTGGCCAACCGCCTACCGGATCGTCATCGTGTGTGGAGCAGGAAACAACGGCGGCGACGGTTATGTGCTGGGGCGCTTTGCGCAGGCTGCGGGCCTGACGGTAGCGGTTCTATCGGCGGTTCCTCCGGAGTCCCTTCGTGGGGATGCGCGGCAGGCGTGTGAGGATTTTCGCGCCAGCGGCGGCTCTCTCCGGCCCTTCAGCCCGGAGCTGCTTGCGGAAGGGGACGTGATCGTGGATGCCTTGTTGGGGACGGGGCTTCATGGGGACGTCAGGCCCGAGCTCGCCGCCGTGATTCGGGCCATCAACGCGTCCGAGCAGCCGGTATTCGCTCTCGACGTGCCCTCAGGCCTCGATAGCGACACAGGTGTGCCGCACGGGGAGACGGTGCGGGCCGACTACACCGTGACTTTCGTAGGTCTGAAGACCGGTCTCTTCACAGGGGACGGGCCGGAGTATTCCGGCACGGTCGCGTTCGACGATCTGGAGCTCGCGCCCCCGGATTCCGCAACGTTCAAGCCGAGGCTGGAACGCATCCTGGATACGGAGATCCAACGGGCCCTGCCAAGGCGCCGCCGGGCCGCCAACAAAGGAGACTTCGGGCGGGTCGTGATCGTGGGCAGCGCAGCGGGGATGCCCGGTGCCACGCGCCTGGCGGGGGAAGCCTGCCTGCGCGTCGGGGCGGGGCTGGTGACCGTGGCTGTCGCTCCCGAGAACGTTCCCGCCATCTCAGCCGGCCGCCCGGAGCTCATCTGCCTGCCTCTGGCTGATCCGGGAGCCCTGTCCGAAGTCGTGGATCGTGCGGACGTGCTTGCCATCGGTCCCGGCCTGGGTCGTACGCCTTGGGCGCGCGCGGCACTCGATATCGTCCTGCGGGCCGAGAAGCCTGTCGTGGTCGACGCTGACGCGCTCAACCTCATCGCGGAGACAAAATGCCGCGCACGGGATAACTGGATTCTCACTCCGCACCCGGGCGAGGCCGGGAGGCTCCTCGGGATCTCGACGCGCGAGATCCAGAGCGATCGCCTGCAGTCGCTGGATCGGTTGGCGCAGAAATACGGCGGAACTGTGGTGCTGAAGGGCGCCGGCACTCTCGTGGGCTCCCTCGGCCGCACTCCGGGACTGTGTGAGAGGGGAAATCCAGGCATGGCGAGCGCTGGAATGGGCGATGTGCTCACCGGAGCGGTTGCGGGGATCCTCGCCCAGTGCCGCGACACATGGCTGGCTGCGCGTGTCGGCGTGCTGGTTCACGCGATGGCCGGCGACGCCGCGGCGCGCGCCGGAGAGCGAGGCCTGCTGGCAGGGGATGTGGCTCGCGAGCTGCACACCTGCGTCAATCTCTGATCGCAAGATGCGCAGGACTGCCGCGACAGCGGAGGAGACAGAGGCGTTTGGCGCGGAGCTGGCCAGAACTCGCCCGCCCCTCGAGCGTTTATTGATCATGGAGCTCAGCGGTGACCTCGGGGCGGGTAAGACCACCCTCGTGAGGGGCTTTCTGCGGGAGTGCGGTGTGAGTGCTCCAGTGCGCAGTCCCACGTACACACTGGTGGAGACCTATCCTGTCGGCGCGATGACTTTTGTCCACCTGGACTTGTATCGCGTGAGCGGCCCTGCGGAGCTGGAAAATCTAGGCCTGCGCGACTGGGCCGGCAGCGGCTACACCTGGCTCATCGAATGGCCCGAGCGCGGCGCCGGGAAGCTGCCTGCGCCGGATCTGTCAGTGCGACTCACCGCTCAGCAGCGCAGCCACCTCATCGAGGCTACTGCGCGATCGCAGATCGGCAGCGCGTGGCTCGCCGCGCTTGGAGGGAGTTGAAATCGTTCCGTCCCGGTCGTAGATTACTTGGCAGGTTACGCGGCGAACTTAATGATAAGAAAAGCGTTTTATTCACTTGCAGCCACGCTCCTGCTGAGCAGCTGGCAGATTGGCTCCGCAGCGACGGCGGAGTTGCGCAAGGTCGAGATCGTTGCCGTACCGCAAGGCGCGCAAGTCACACTCGTTCTGAGCAGCGCGACCACCGAGAAGAGCTTCAGGCTCGATGGCCCCGATCGGGAAGTCATCGACCTCCGCCATGCCCGAGGCGCCCGTGGCCTGCGCCTGCCCTCCGCCGATGGCCCCATCACCGACCTCCACATGGGAGCGCAACCGGGAGGCACCTTGCGCGTGGTCATCGGCATGAAGGGGCCGATGAGCGCGAGCACGTCATGGCTCCCAGGAGAGGACAAGGGCTCGACACGGCTCGTGATCACGCTGGGTCAGTTCGTTGCGAGTGAGTCGAGCACCGGGCCCTCGAGCACCGGGCCGCTGAAGATCGCCCGCGCGGCGCACGCACCCGGGAATTCCGACCGCGATGTCGTCATCGCCGTCGATGCGGGCCACGGTGGTCAGGACCCCGGCGCCATCGGTCATCGCGGTACACGGGAGAAAGACGTCACGTTGGCGATTGCGCGTGCGCTGGCGGAGCGCATCAACGGCGAGCCGGGGATGCGGGCAGTTCTGACGCGCAATAGCGATGTCTTCCTCGAGCTGCGTGAGAGGATCCGCAGGGCACGTGCCGTCAAGGCCGACATGTTCATCTCCATTCACGCGGACTCGATTGCGGATCGCACTATCTCCGGAGCTTCGGTGTATGTGCTGTCGGAGAAGGGCGCGACGAGCGAGGCAGCACGCTGGCTCGCGGATCGCGAGAATGCGGCGGACCTCATGGGTGGCGTGAAGCTCGACGACAAGGACAACACGCTGGCTTCCGTGCTGCTGGACTTGTCACAGTCGGCGAATATCGATGCGAGCATGACGGCGGCCGAGGGGGTCCTGTCCTCCCTGGACGGAGTCGGTCAGGTTCGCAAGTCGCTCGTGCAGCAGGCCGCCTTCGTCGTGCTCAAGAATCCCGACATTCCCTCGATGCTGGTGGAGACGGCCTACATCTCGAATCCGTCTGAAGAAATGAAGCTAAAGACCCCACGGCAGCAGGGCAAACTGGCCGACGCAATCTATGTGGGCGTGCGCAGTTACTTCGAGCGCAACCCACCGGCCGGAACACGCTTCGCGCAGGAGCGTCACAGCACAATTGCCAGCGTGGACTCGGGTCTCGCAGCAACCCCGTAGTCCCTCAGAAGACAGGCGGTCGCCGCGAGCGATACGCACGCGCTAGACTCGCGCATGCGCATCCGGATCCTCCCCAGCGAGCTCGTCGATCAAATCGCCGCCGGTGAGGTCATCGAGCGGCCGGCTTCCGTGGTCAAGGAGCTGGTGGAGAACAGTCTCGACGCCGGCTCGCGGCGCATCGAGGTTGATATCGAGCGCGGCGGTACCGGGCTGATCCGCGTCAGGGACGACGGTTGCGGCATTGCGTGTGAGGAGCTGACGATCGCTCTGTCCCGGCACGCGACGAGCAAAATATCCTCATTGGAGGACCTGGAGTCGGTCGCGACACTGGGATTCCGAGGAGAGGCGCTGCCCTCGATCGGCTCGGTCTCGCGGCTGCGAGTGATCTCCCGTCCCAAGGAGTCCGAGCAGGCCGCCGAGGTCAGTGTGGACGGCGGCAGCGTCTCGCAGGTGCGGCCAGCGGCACATCCGTACGGCACGACCATCGAGATCCGTGACTTGTTCTATAACGTGCCTGCGCGCCGCAAGTTCGTGCGCAGCGACTCGACGGAGCTCGGTCACATCGCGCGCCTCATGGAGCGGCTGGTGCTGTCGCGATTCGACGTGACGTTCCGGTTGCGCAATGGCGAGCGCCAGGCTCTCGATGCGCCCGCGATCACGAGCGTGGGAGGCGAGGAGGCTCGCGTCGCTACCATTCTCGGGAAGGACTTTCCGAGCAGGGCGCTCCCGGTGCGGCATGCCGCCGGGCCGGTAGAGATCTCCGGATGGGTCGGGCTTCCGACGGCCTCCCGGGCGCAGCCGGATCAGCAATTCTGGTTCGTGAACGGCCGCAGCGTGCGCGATCGCCTGCTGATGAATGCCGTCCGGCTGGCGTATCGCGACGTCCTGTACGGTGGGCGCCATGCGGCGTACGTCCTGTATCTCACACTCGATCCTAAGCTCGTCGATGTGAACGCACACCCGGCCAAGCTCGAAGTGCGCTTCCGTGACAGCCGGCAGATTCATGAGTTCGTGTTTCGCGCGCTGGGCCGGGTGCTCGCAGGGACGAAGCCCGCTCTTGGCTCCCCCGCGCCGGCCGCGGACGCGGCCCCGGTGCTGCACGGGCGCACGCCCTCAGCCGAGTTCGACTTTGCGCCCTCGAACGCCGTGGCTGCGCGCAGCCCATGGATGCTGGCAGAAACGGTTCGCGAGCTCCCCGTGGCCGCGGGCGCGGCGGTCGAATCGGCGCAGGCCACTTGGGCGGCTGTACGGGAATCGGACTCCTCCGAGAACCCACTGGGCGTGGCGCTTGCCCAGCTTCATGGCATTTATATCGTCGCTCAGAACCGCGACGGGCTCGTTCTCGTGGACATGCACGCCGCCCACGAGCGAGTGCTGTACGAGAAGCTCAAGGCGGACCACGGAGCGCGCACGCCGGCGTCTCAACATCTGCTCGAGCCGATCGTCGTGGAGCTCAAGGCCCATGAGGTCGAGGAAGTTCTCGAGGGACGCGAGGAGTGGGAGCAGGCAGGCTTCGAGATCGACTCCCTCGGACCCACGAGCCTGGTGTTGCGCCGGGTGCCCGCCCTGCTGATCGGGCAGAACATCGCCGAGATCCTCTCCGAGGTCGTGCGCGATCTGGGCATCGAGGCCCGGGGGCATCATCTGGATGGGGCCGCCGACCGCTTTCTGGGCACGCTCGCATGCCGGACCGCCATTCACGCCCATCGCCGTCTGAGTGTGCCGGAAATGAACTCACTGCTGCGCCAGATGGAAAGCACCGAGCGCGCCAACCAGTGCAACCATGGCCGCCCGACCTGGACGCGGTTGTCGCTTTCCGAGCTGGATCAGCTGTTTCTGCGAGGACGTTGATGCGCCTTCCGGTTCTGCTGCTGGCCGGCCCGACGGGTGCCGGCAAGAGCGCCTGGGCCATTGGTCTGGCCGAAGCAGCCCCGATCGAGATCGTCAGCGTGGACTCGGCGCTCGTCTACCGCGGGCTCGACATCGGCACGGCCAAACCTTCGCCTGCGGAGCGAGCACGGGTGCCGCATCACCTGGTTGACATATGCGACCCGGCAGAGAGCTATTCGGCAGGCCGCTTTCTGGCGGACGCACTGGGTCATATCCGGGCGATCCACGGGCGCGGTCGGGTGCCGCTGCTGGTGGGCGGCACGATGCTGTACTTCCGGGCGCTGCTGCGGGGCTTGGCACAGCTACCGCAGGCTTCGGCAGAGCGGCGGCGGGAGCTCGACACCCGCGCCACGCGCGAGGGCTGGCCGGCGCTGCACGCCGAGCTCGCGCGCCTGGATCCCGAGGCCGCGCTCCGGATCAGCCCCAACGACGCGCAACGGATCCAAAGAGCCCTGGAGGTTTGTTACGCGACCGGGCGACCCCTCTCGGACCTGCAGAGGCAGACCGTCAGTCCGCTCGCCGGTGTCCGGCTGCAGCAGTGGGCGCTGGTGCCCGGAGAGCGCGAGCGCTTGCATGAGCGGCTGGAGCGACGATTTTACTCAATGCTCGCCCGTGGGTTCCTGGACGAGGTCCGCTCGCTGCACGCACGCGGCGACCTGGACGCAGGCCTGCCTGCCCTGCGCGCCGTCGGATACCGGCAACTGTGGTCGCATCTGGAGGGCGAGCTGAGTCTGGAGGAGGCGACGCGCCGAGGGATCGCCGCCACGCGTCAGCTGGCCAAGCGGCAGCTCACCTGGATCCGCTCGGAACGCTCGCTGCAATGGGTCGACCCGGACCGCGCAGGCGCCGAGGCGTCGTGGAATCGCGACGTTGTGGCGAGCCTCCGAGAGCTTGGGCTTTGATTCCGGCCACATGATAAGATGGGGCGGTGTGTCGCTCCTCGCTCGCTCGAGTGAGGTACGGAGCTTGCTTGCTGGGTCGTATGGATAGGGACGGTCCTCTGCGATCCGTTGTCGAAAAAACTAGAAGCTGTGAGAACAAGGAGAACCCGATGGCCAAAGGCCAGTCGTTGCAAGATCCCTTCTTGAACGCGTTACGCAAGGAGCGGGTGCCCGTTTCAATCTATCTGGTCAACGGCATCAAACTGCAGGGCCAGATCGACTCGTTCGATCAGTTCGTCGTGCTGCTGAAGAACAGTGTCAGCCAGATGGTCTACAAGCACGCGATCTCGACCGTCGTTCCTGCTCGCAATGTGCGGCTGACCGCAGAAGACGGAAGCCCGGCGCCGGAGACCCCCGCTGAGTAGAGCCTGTGTTCGAGCGACCCCGCGCCGGTGAGCGGGCCGTCCTTGTCCGCCTGGGCCTGGGCGCTCAGGTGGAACCCGAGGATCTGCTGGAGTTCACGCAGCTCGCGCAGTCTGCGGGGGCACAACCGGTTGCGACCGTCACTGGGCGGCGCGAGCGGCCGGATCCGCGTTACTTCGTAGGCAGCGGCAAAGCTGACGAGCTGCGCTCGGTAGCCGAGCAGCACTCCGCCGACATCATCCTGGTGGACCACGCGCTCTCCCCCAGCCAGGAGCGCAATCTGGAGAAGCTCACCGGCAGGCGTGTGCTCGATCGCAACACGCTCATCCTG
This sequence comes from Steroidobacteraceae bacterium, assembly GCA_035552975.1. Taxonomy (GTDB): domain Bacteria; phylum Pseudomonadota; class Gammaproteobacteria; order Steroidobacterales; family Steroidobacteraceae; genus 13-2-20CM-66-19. Next base: position 5,101 of record DATNEN010000290.1, on the reverse strand, counting down.
GACATCTTCGCGCAGCGCGCGCGCAGCTTCGAGGGCAAGCTCGAAGTCGAGCTGGCGCAGCTGAAGCACATCGGGAGCCGCCTGGTGAGAGGCTGGACGCACCTGGAGCGCCAGAAGGGCGGCATCGGCATGCGCGGGCCCGGTGAGACGCAGCTCGAGACGGACCGCCGGCTGATTGCGACGCGGGTGCGCGTGCTCACCAAACGCCTGGCGAAGATCAAACAGCAACGCGAGACCGGACGGCAGCTGCGAGCGGAGATTCCCGTGCCGTCGGTCGCCCTGGTGGGATACACGAACGCCGGCAAGTCCACGCTGTTTCGTGCGCTCACCGGTGCCGATGCGTATGTCGCCGACCAACTGTTCGCGACACTCGATCCAACCGTTCGCCGAATCACTCTTCCGGGCGGTACGGCCGTGGTGGCGGCCGACACCGTCGGATTCATCCGCGAGTTGCCGCACGAGCTGGTGGCGGCATTCCAGTCCACACTGACCGAGGCGAGGGAAGCTACCCTGCTGCTGCACGTCGTGGACGCGAGCGATCCACGTCGCGACGATCACATTGCTCAGGTCGATGAGGTGTTGCAGGAGATCGGCGCCGAGGATATCCCGCAGATCATCCTGTATAACAAGATCGATCGTCTGCAGACACAGCCCCGTGTGGATCGCGACGCCGAGGGTCGCATCGAGGCCGTGTGGATTTCCGCGCAACTGCGCCTCGGCATGGACCTCATTGCGGCAGCTGTTGCCGAGCGACTGGCGCGCTTTGCGCGCCGTGCGCGCGTTCTGATGCCGGCGGCGGCCGGGGCCTTGCGCTCGCGTCTGTACGCTGCAAAGGCAGTCCGGGGAGAGCGGACTACGGAGGAGGGTGCCCTCGAGCTGGAAGTGGAGCTTCCGGACGTCGAGCTGCTGAGCCTGGCCAGGACGCCAGGCGTGCAGATACTGGAGGTGCGGGGCGCCCCCCCGCCTTGTGAACCCGAGAGCGCCTACCTACAATCGACGGCTGTCTCGAGTGCCCCGCGGGGGGCCTGAGCGAGCTTCCCTTTCTCACTTTTTTGGCTCATTTGCTTGGCCTCACCTGCGTGGCCCTATGGCATGGAATCAACCTGGCGGTCAGAACAACAGTCCATGGGGCCGGCGTCCCGGTCAGGGGGGCCCTGACCTCGATGAGCGCGTGAAGAGCTGGCAGCGCCGCCTGGACCAGTTGCTGCGGCCCGGCGGCGAGGGCGGCAAGCTCGCCCTGGTCGTCGTGGCCATCGTCGTTGCCCTGTGGTTGGGGAGCGGCATCTTCCAGATCAAGGCCGCCGAGCGTGGCGTGATCCTGCGGTTCGGGAAATTCGTGGCCGTCGAGCCTCCGGGGCTGGGCGTGCGCTGGCCTTGGCCCATCGAGTCGCTCTACAAGGTCAACGTCGCCAGCATCAACAGCAGCGATTTCAAGTCCCGGGTGCTCACTTCCGACATCAACCTGGTGGATGTGCGCTTCAGCGTGCAGTACCAGTTCACCGATCCGCGCAAGGTGCTGTTCAAGCTGCGCGAGCCCGAGACCACCTTGAGCGAGGTGAGCGAGAGCGCGATCCGCGAGATCGTCGGCCGCAGCACGCTCGATGATGTGATCGTGGGTGTGACCCGTCCGCAGATCACCACGCGCACCAAGGATCTCATCCAGAAGACCCTCGATGAGTACAACTCGGGGATCACCGTCACCACCGTCAACCTGACCGACGTGCAGGTGCCCGATTCGGTGATTCCGGCGCAGCGCGATACCAACAAGGCGATCGCGGACAAGGAGAACTCGATCAACGCCGCGCAGGCCTACGCCAACAGCATCCTGCCTGCGGCGCAGGGCGCGGCGGCGCAGATGCAACAGAACGCGCAGGCCTACAAAGCGCGCGTGACGGCGCTCGCCGACGGCCAGACGGCGCGCTTCCTGCAGCTCGAGGAAGCCTACTCCAAGGCGCCCGAGGTGACCCGCCGGCGCCTGTACATGGACACGATCGAGGGCGTGCTGTCGCGCTCGCACAAGGTGCTCATCGATTCGAAGGCGCCAGGCTCCGGCGGCGGCAACATGTTCTACCTGCCGCTCGATAAGCTGTTGGACAAGGCGGCTTCCGGCAGCTCGGACCAGTCCACCGAGTCCACCACGACAACGCTGCCCAAGGAGCAGGATTCGGTGACCGTCGAGGCCCGCGGACGGGGAGAACGCTGATGTCCTCGCGCGCTTTCGTCCCCATCATCGTCGTGTGCGTCGTCATTCTGCTGGGCGCGATGTCCATGTTCACGGTGAGCGAGTCGCAGTTGGCGATCAGAACGGAGTTCTCGGCCATCGTCGGGTCCGACTACGCCCCGGGGCTGCACTACAAGTGGCCGTGGGATCAGGTCATGAGGTTCGATGGCCGCATCCTCTCCCAGTCCTACACCGGCGAGACGTTCCTCACCAACGACAACCGCGGCCTGATCGTCGATTTCTACGTGAAGTGGCGCATCACGAACCCGGCGCGATTCTGGGAAGCCGCCGGCGGCGCCGAGGACAAAGCGGCCGACCGCCTGGCCGCGATCGTCAAGGATGGGCTGAAGGGCGTGGTGGCCGAGCGAACCTTGCCGCAGATCGTGACGGCGGATCGCGCGGCGGTGACGAGCGACATGTTCACGCAGGCCAAGCGCAACATCGAGTCTTTTGGCGTGGAGCTGATCGACGTCCGTGTGCAGCGGATAGACCTTCCCGATGAGGTGAGTACCCGCGTGTACGAGCAGATGAAGCAGAATTTCCAGAAGAGCGCGAACCTGAAGCGCGCGGAAGGCTTGAGCGAGAGCCAGCGAATCCGCTCCACCGCGGAGCGCGAGCAGACGGAGATCGTGGCGAACGCAGAGCGCGATGCGCTGCGTGTGCAGGGCCAAGCGGATGCCGAAGCTGCGCAGACCTATGCCAAGGCCTATTCCAAGGACCCCGAGTTCTACGCCTTCTGGCGCAGTCTCCAGGCCTATGACCGCTCCCTCGGCAAGGCTGGCGACCTGCTCGTGGTGACGCCCGACGGCGAGTTCTTCAAGTATCTGAAGGACCCGGAAAAGAAGAAGTGATGCCGACCGTCCTCGTAGCCACGCTCACGACCGCCTGATCCGCCAAGGACGCTCCCAGTCCCGTGTCGCTCAATCTTTCCGACCTGCTCGCTGCCATTGGCCTGTTCCTCGTGCTCGAGGGCATCGCCCCGTTCATCAATCCCGGCGGCGTCAAGCGCGGCCTCGCGCGACTGCTGCAGGTTCGCGACCGCGAGTTGCGCATTGCCGGCCTCGGCAGCATGCTCGTCGGCGTCATCATTCTTTTCATCGCTCGCTAGAGGCGTGTGTGGGCAAGTTCGTAGTCATCATCGGGATGCAATGGGGAGATGAGGGCAAGGGCAAGGTCGTCGACCTGCTCGCCGAGCGCGTTGCCGCCGTCACCCGTTTCCAGGGAGGGCACAACGCCGGCCATACGCTGGTGCGCGGCGGGAAGAAGACCGTGCTGTCGCTCATCCCTTCCGGGATCATGCGCGAGAACGTCCGCTGCTTCATCGGCAACGGCGTGGTGCTGTGCCTGGATGCGCTGTTCGCGGAGAGCCGTATGCTCATCGACTCCGGTGTGCCGGTGTTCGAGCGCTTGAGCATCTCGCCGAGCTGTCCGCTGATTCTTCCCTCGCATATCGCGCTGGACCGCGCCCGGGAACAGGCGAAAGGGGCCAACGCCATCGGCACCACCGGCCGCGGCATCGGCCCGGCCTACGAGGACAAGGCCGCGCGGCGCGCAGTGCGGGTTGCCGACCTCTTCAAGCGTGAGCGTTTCGCAGCGAAGCTGGGTGAGATACTCGACTTTCACAACTTCGTGCTGCAACAGTACTTCCGCCAGCCCCCGGTGGACTTCCAGAAGACGCTCGATCAGCAACTGGCGTATGCGGAGCAGCTCGCGCCGCTGATCACCGATGTCACGCTGGCGCTGCATTCCCTGCGCAAGGACGGACAGAACGTAATGTTCGAGGGAGCTCAGGCGGCGATGCTGGACATCGACCTGGGCACCTACCCTTACGTGACCTCATCCAACACGACGGCCGGATTCGCAGGGACCGGTACCGGACTCGGACCGCGCGTTTTCGATGAGGTGATCGGCATCGTCAAGGCGTATACCACGCGGGTGGGTGCCGGCCCGTTCCCGACAGAGCTCTTCGATGACACAGGGGAGTATCTGACGAAGGTGGGCCACGAGTTTGGCTCGGTGACCGGCCGCCGGCGCCGGGTTGGTTGGTTCGATACCGTCGCGCTGCGCCGCTCGATCGTGCAGTCGAGCGTCTCGGGACTGTGTATCACCAAGCTGGACGTGCTGGATGGCCTGGACACCATCCGTGTATGCGTCGGATATCGCGTGGACGGACACGTTGTCGCCGAGCCGCCGCTCAGCGTGGACGGGTATGCCGACGTGGACCCGGTCTACGAGGATCTTCCCGGCTGGAGGGAGTCCACCGTAGGAATCACCGAATACGCGAGCCTGCCCGCCAACGCTCGCAAGTATCTCGAGCGCCTGCAGGCGCTCGCCAACGTCCCGATCGACATGATCTCCACCGGCCCTGACCGCGACCAGACGATCGTTCTGCGCAACCCCTTCGATTGAAGTCGCCGCTCGCCCGCCTTCACACCCGCTGCAGTGTTTACGTTTGCGCCCCGCTGGGCGGCACGTTCGCATTCCTGCGAAACAGGTTGGTCGGGTCGTACTTGTCCTTCAGCGCCACCAACCGTCGGTAGTTGGCCCCGTAAGTGGCGCGCACGCGCTGATGCGGGTCATCGGCAGCCATGGTGTTGACATAGAAGCCGTCCGTGAGCGGCTCCAGCGCCTTCCACGCTTCGCGTGCCCTACATCATCGGACCGACGGCATGCAGCGAATGACGCCGCGGCAAGAGGCGCAGAACATTCTTCTTTTCACGACCGGTGACCTCAGCGGGGCTGTTGCAGGCGCGTGATGCGGGTCAGTGCCGGAGGATGCGAGTAGTAGAACGCCGAGTACACCGGGTCGGGCGTCAGCGTGGAGGCATTATCGCGGTAGAGCTTCACGAGCGCGGACACGAGCTCGCGAGCATCCGCGGT
>DATNEN010000289.1:0-2995 GCA_035552975.1 Steroidobacteraceae bacterium | reverse complement strand
CGTCGTCATCCGGAAGTCTCTCTTCGCAATGCGCACAGCGGCGAGCCGCACGAAGCGGTCGCATGTGCCGCGTGTTCATGGATTTCGTGACGGGGAGGGGATTCGAAAGAAACAGCGGAACTCAAGCGTACTCATCCCTGCAGGGATACCAACGCTACAGCATGCTACTCCTGTCTTTTTATTGGCGCAAAGTCGGCTTCGCCGCGTTGCGCGGCCAGCCCCGTGACCGGGTCCACTTCGCGGCCCAGGGAGCGTCCCTGGGCCGCTTTTTGACTTGCTGTCGAACGGTGCGCCGGGAAATGCCCGAGGGCCCCTCCATCAGTTGCTTTCAGACAACACACGGGGAGGGGCGCCCCGCGCGATCTCAGCTGCCGGCGGGCTCCAGGTAGGCGTACCCGTCGAGCTCACTCTCGTAGAACCGCTTCAGCATCTGGCTTTCGGCGAGCGTCATCCGGCCATCCCGGATGGCGCGCTCGCAGTCTCTCGCCAGGGCGGGGTAGAGCTCCGCGACGTCATATTCCATGTACTCGAGGACCTTGTTGGCCGTATCGCCCTTGACGATTTCCTCGATCCACCACCCGCCCTCGTCGTGGAGCCGCACGTGCACGACGTGCGTGTCGCCGAACAGGTTGTGCAGATCGCCCAGGGTTTCCTGGTAAGCGCCCACCAGGAAGACGGCGAGGTAGTACTTCTCCCCGGCCTTGAGCTCGTGCAGCTCCAGGGTGCGCTTGATGTCCCGCAGGGACACGAAGTGGTCGATCTTGCCATCCGAGTCGCAGGTGATATCGGCCAGCACCCCCGTTCGTTGGGGCCGCTCGTCCAGCCGGTGGATGGGCATGATCGGGAACAGCTGGTCGATCGCCCAGCTGTCGGGCAGCGACTGGAACACCGAGAAATTGCAGAAGTAGGTATCCGACAGGATCGACTCCAGCCCCTCGAGCTCCTCCGGCAGCCGCTCGAGCCGCCGGCAGCAGTCCCGCACCCGGGCGCAGGTCGCCCAGAACAGCCGCTCCGCCAGTGCGCGGAACTCCAGCGACAACAGGCCGAGGTTGAACATCTGCAGCACCTGGTCGCGTGCCGTCAGAGCATCGTGATAGCACTCCACCAGCCGCCGCTCGCTCACCGAACCGAAGGCCCCGAAGAGGTCCCGGACCGGTTGCGGCAGCTCCTCTTCGCCGCCGTAGTCCTCGTCCTCCCGGCCCGTGACCCGGAATTTGTCGAGCGCGGATGACCCCAGCACGTCGAACACGAGCACACTGTGGTATGCCGCGATCGCCCTGCCAGACTCGCTGATGATCATCGGGTGCGGGATGTCACGCGCGTCGCAGACGCTGGCGATCCGGTAGACGACATCACTTGCATACTCGTTGAGCGTGTAGTTCATCGACGACAAGTAATTCGTGCCGCTGCCGTCGTAGTCGACGCCCAGGCCGCCTCCCACGTCGATGTACTGCAGCCCAGCGCCCATGAGCTTCAGCTCCGCGTACACGTGGGCGAGCTCGTTGATGGCATCCTTCACCCGCCGGATATCCTGCAGCTGGCTGCCGGGGTGGCAGTGCACGAGCTGCAGGCAATCCAGCATCCCGCGCGCCTTCAGCACGGAGAAGAGCTCTACGATCTCGGTGATGAAGAGCCCGAATTTCGATTTTTCGCCGGCCGATTCCCGCCATCTGCCCGAGCCCTCGGTGAAGAGCTTCACCCTGACCCCCAGGCGCGGCCGTACCTGGTAGCGGTCGGCGTGCTTCAGAATGAGCCCCAGCTCATCGAAGTTCTCCACTACCGGAATGATGGTCCGCCCGAGCTTCGTGGCGAGTGTCACCGCCTCGATGTAGCTGTCGTCCTTGAAGCCGTTGCAGATGATCAGCCGCTCCGGCGCGTTCTCCGTCATCGCCATCACGGACAGGAGCTCCGGCTTGGAGCCGACCTCGAGACCGAAGCCGAACTCCTTCCCGTAGCGGTAGACCTCCTCGACGACGAGGCGCTGCTGATTCACTTTGATGGGAAAGACCGCCGCGTAGCGATTGTGGTAGTCGTTCTCCGCGATCGCCTGGGCGAACGCATCGTGCAGATGCTTCAGGCGGTGCGCCAGGATATCGGAGAAGCGCACCACCACCGGCGTGGTCAGGTCGCGAGCCTCCAGGCCCTCCACGACCTCATAGAGGTCGATGTCCCGTCCGGGTTGCGCGTCGGGTCGAACTACGACGTGACCGGCCGCGTCGATGCCGAAGTAACCCTTGCCCCACGCATTGACGTGGTAGAGGTCCAGGGAGTCCTCGATGCGCCAGGGCTGGGCGGGATTGAACTTGCGAGCGCCGTTCAGGGCGCTCTTCGGATCTACGGCCACGTGCGAGAGTCCAGTATGTTCATTGGGGAAAATCGTCGAGAAATTTTCGCGAGACCCTACACGTTTTCCGCGGGCCAGGGAACGGCCCTGACCGGGTTTTTCATTGGCGAAAATCGTCGAGACGATTTCCGCGAGACCCTACACAGTTCGCCGCGAGCCAGGGAACGGCCCGGGCCAGGTTTTTCATTGGCGAAAATCGTCGAGACGATTTCCGCGAGACCCTACGCATTTCGCCGCGGGCCAGGGAACGGCCCTGGCCCGCTATTCCTTGGGGACGTCATTGGAGACGGCGGTGGGGCGCTTGGGGTCGCGGATCCATTCGCTCCAGGAGCCGGCGTAGAGGCGCGCGCCTTTGAGGCCGGCGACCTCGAGTGCGAGCAGGTTGTGGCAGGCGGTCACTCCCGAGCCGCACATGCAGATTGCCGCATCCGCAGGAACGCCTTCCAGCGTCTTCGCGAACCGCTCGCGCAGCGTGCCGCGGTCGAGAAATCGTCCGGCGGCGTCCACGTTGTCGGTGAACGGATGGCTTCGCGCGCCCGGGATGTGGCCTGCAACCGGGTCGATCGTCTCGTTGCGGCCCGCGAACCGGTCGGCGCTGCGGGCATCGACCAACACGAAGTCCGCGGAGGCGATCTGCCCCGAGGCGACGAG
>DATNEN010000288.1:0-32104 GCA_035552975.1 Steroidobacteraceae bacterium | reverse complement strand
GGTGGCGTGTTCGGCTCGCTCATGTCCACGCCCATTGTGAATTCTCCGCAAAGCGCCATATTGGGTATGCACAAGATCCAGGAGCGCCCCATGGTCGTGAGCGGCCCCGGGGGGACGCCGCAGATTGCGATCCGGCCGATGATGTACCTGGCGGTCACCTACGATCACCGCATCATCGACGGCCGTGAGGCCGTGCAGTTCCTGGTCACCGTGAAGGACTGTCTCGAGGATCCGGGACGCATGCTGTTAGGTTAGGCGCGGGAGACTCCATGGCCGATTCTTATGATGTCGTCGTCATCGGCGGCGGTCCCGCCGGCTACCCGGCCGCGATCCGCGCCGGCCAGAACAAGCTGAGCGTCGCCTGCATCGACGAATGGAAGAACCTCGACGGCAGCAATGCCTTCGGCGGTACGTGCCTGAACGCCGGCTGCATTCCGTCCAAGGCACTGTTGGAATCCTCCGAGCTCTTTCACAGAGCGAAGGAGGAGCTGGGCGTGCACGGCATTCGTACCTCGGGCGTTACGCTGGACCTGGCGCAGATGCAGAAGCGCAAGGCGGGCATCGTGCGAACGATGACTCAAGGCATCCTCGCCCTGTTCAAGGGGGCCGGAGTGGTTCCGCTGCAGGGGCATGGCAAGCTGCTACCCGGAAAGCGCGTCGAGTTCACTGCTGTGGACGGCACACGGCGCGAGCTGACCGCCAAGCACGTGGTGCTCGCAAGTGGCTCCTCGCCCATCGAGCTGCGTTCGGCGCCCTTTGACGGCAAGCGCATCGTCGACTCCTGGGGCGCCCTCGAGCTGGATGCGGTGCCGAAGCGGCTCGGGGTCATCGGTGCAGGCATCATCGGGCTGGAGCTCGGAAGCGTCTGGCGCCGGCTCGGGAGCGATGTCGTCATCCTCGAGGCGCTGCCGGAATTCCTCGCCATCGCGGACCAGCAGCTCGCCAAGGAGGCGCTGCGGCACTTCAAGAAGCTGGGCCTGGACGTACGCCTGGGCGCGAAAGTCACGGGCGCGAAGGTCGGGGCTGACGGAGTCACCGTCAGCTACACCGACTCCCAGGGTGCGCAGAGCCTCAACCTCGACAAGGTCGTCGTCGCCATTGGGCGCCGGCCCTACACCAAGGATCTGCTCGCCCCCGGCACGGGTGTCGAGCTGGACGAGCGCGGATTCATCAAGGTCGATCAGGAATGCCGCACAGGTGTCGAAGGTATCTGGGCGGTCGGGGACTGCGTGCGCGGCCCGATGTTGGCTCACAAGGGCAAGGAAGAGGGTGCGATGGTGGCGGACCTGATCGCGGGCCACTATGCCGAGGTGAACTACAAGACCGTCCCTTCCGTGATCTATACGGCTCCCGAGATCGCCTGGGTGGGCCTCACCGAAGAGCAGGTCAAAGCGGGCGGCCGCCCCTACAAGACGGGCGTGTTTCCGTTCCTGGCGAGCGGCCGGGCCCGCGCCATGGAACAGGCACAGGGCTTTGCGAAAGTCATCGCTGCGCAGGACGACGATGAGATTCTCGGCGTCCACATCATCGGGCCGATGGCAGGGGAGCTGATCGCGGAAGCCGTGCTTGCGATGGAATACTCCGCCAGCAGTGAAGATCTCCAGCGGACGATCCACGCGCATCCGACACTATCGGAAGCGCTGCACGAGGCGGCGCTTGCGGTGGACAAGCGCGCCATCGATTCCCTCAATCGCTGAAGGCCGCCTGACCCGCACCCGCACCGCGGCGGCTCGCGTGAAAATGCGGGCTAGCGGATCGGCTTCGCGGCGTTGGCGCTCGCGGGCGCCGGGGTCGGTTTCTTCTTCGTGGGCAGGCGCCGGTGCAGGATCGGGGTGGAGATCGGCGCTCCATAGACGTGGTTCCTGGAATGCCCCTGCGGCGCGAAGGAGCTGGCCTTCGTGTGGTGCGGGCCGGGGCTGGAGCGGCTCAAGGTGTGCGGGTGGGGGAGATCTGCGGCCATCACCAGGGCGCCGCTCAGAAGCAGCAGGACACCCGTCAGGATTGCTTTCATGCCGATCACTCCTCGTCGATGCGCAGCGGATCTGCGGGGTCCCTCCTTCGACCTCGAGATCCGCCAATGTGCCGATAGTCGAGGGGCGTGTAGAGGACTTAAAGCAACTGCGTCACGCCTGTGTGCGTTTCCATCGCATGACGCCAGGCAGCGACAGCAGGGGGCGGGTGCCCATCGGGCACAGTGCCGCCATCGGCCGCAGATCGCGGCCTTGCTGGATACTCAGTGGGAGAGGCTGGAATCGAGCTTGAAGCGCACTCGCGCCTTCGACTGTGACTCTACCGCCCGTCCATCGACGACTCGGGGGTCGTAGCGCCACTGGCTCACAGCGTCCACCGCGGCGTGGTTGAAGACGTCACCGGGGTCCGAGCGGACGACGGCAACGTGGGTCACCGTACCCCGGGGTGTAATAGTGAACTGGACGTCGACATAGCCCTGGATCCCTTTGCGAAGAGCGGAGTCAGGGTATTGCGCCTCCACGCGGCGAGTCAGCTGCGCTTCCGAGGTCACCGTCGGGGGTCCAGAAGAAGCTCGTGCAGGTGCCTGAGGCGGCGCATCCGAGATGGCTTGGCGCGCGTCAGAGCTGGCTGGGGGCGCGCCGGGGGCACCCGATGCCGGCGCTCTGGAGGCGACGGGGATTGCCGACGGTGGGGCGCGTGAGCCAGAGGAAACATCGGAGGTATCGGGTAAGGCGGAAGCAGGACCCAGAAGCGGCACACTCGAGGTGGGAGCCCCAGCTACCAACACTGGACGCTCTTCGCCGGTGGGAGAGGAAGCAGGCTGCGGTGACACGGCTTCCGACCTTGTCGGTGCAGTCGTCACCGCGGCGACTCTCCGCGGCGCTGCGGCCACGCTCGCGGGTGATTCGGATCTGGCCGAGACGGGCGATTCGGATTTGCGTGGGGGCGCCGATTCTGACTTCTCCCGGTTCGCTACAGCGGCGCGCGCCCGGTTGCTTCGCTCCAGCAGAGTCATGAAGAACCGCAGGCGCGGATGCTCGGGCGCGAGCTCCTGCAAGGTGCGGATGTCCGCTTGTGCCTTCTTGAAGTCGTCCTGCTCGAAGTCCGCTTCGATCTCAGCGACCCGGTCCGTCACGGCTTTGGAGAATTGCGGTTGCACCGCAGCTGCGGCGGCGAGCGGCGCGGAGCGCGGCTTGGAAGAGCTCAGCTTCAAGGCGATCAGGCCGACGGCGAGCAGGGCGGCGGCGCAGCCGGCACCGGCGATGAAGGCCTTGCGGCTCCCCGGAGTCTCGGCCACGGTGTCGGATTCGAAGCGCGCGCGCCCGGCAGCGGCCATTCCAGCCGCCTCCGCCAACGAGTCGCTCATGACGGGGGCATCGGCGGAGGACGGATAAAGGGGCGCGGCAACTCGAATGGCCCGTCGCTTCGATGCAGGCGGTGTCGAGGGCTCGCTGACCGGGCGCGCTCTAACCGGTGCCGCTTGAGGCTGCTTCTCCACACTGCCCAGAGCCGGCGCCCGCTCACTCATGTTCTGGCGTGACCCAATGCCCTGGCGTCGTGCGCGCGCGGCGGGCGGCGGAACAGGTGCCGGTGATGGCGGAGGAGGCTCGGGCTCCGGCTCCGTCTCCTCGGCGCTGAGCACGATGTGTTGAATGGTCGTCGTGTCGGCATGCGCGTCGTGCGCGTCCCTGGCGAGCGACAATGTGGACAGCAGCTTTTCGGGGTTGATCGGGTAAGAAAGCGCCTGGAACAGCTCGAACGGCCCGAGCCGCCCGTTCAGCAGCCGCAGTCGCTCACGGTCGGCGGCGAACACGCGCAGCGTCGCAGGCCAGCGCTTGGCAATCTGGCCCAGCAGCTCCAGCCCCGATCCATCCTCGAGCCGCTCGCAGGCCACGACGATGTCGAACGTGTTGTGGCGCAGCAGGTCGATGCAGTCGGCCTTGTTCGTGACGGCGTCGATGACGAAGTGCTCGCGCAACGCGCGCACAGTCGCCTCCAACACCGTTGAATCGTGGTCGACGACGAGGACTCGCATGACCGGGGAATATCCTTCGTTACAGACCGTCTTGCGGACACTACTTAAGACCTCCGCCCGGCTGAGGGCGTAGCGCCAGGTCACGTTTCCAAGGGGTGTGGAGAGCCTTTCCGACGAAGGGCGGCGGCGCACGGGTGAGCGGTTCTCAGTACCTGTTACTGCAGGCGCCGTGCATGGATCACATTTGGTACGGCCGACAAACGTCGTAACACGCGCGCCAGTTGCTCGAGGTCGGCGACCGAGAACGTAAGGGAGACGAAAGCTTTCCCGGCCTCCCGGTCGGTCGTGGTCGTCATGGCCTCGATACTCAGCCGCTCGAGGGCCAGGATGTCGGTGACATCCCTGACCAGGCCCCGGCGATCATAGGCGGATACGGCGATCTGCACCCGCAGGGCAGCGGACTCCGCCGAAGTCCATTCGACATTGAGCACTCTTTCGGGCTTGACCGAGCGCATGCGGTTCAAGCTCGGGCAGTCGCTGCGGTGAATGGTGACACCGCGTCCCAGCGTGACGTAGCCGGTAATCGGCTGAGGACGCAACGGCGCACAACAGCGGGCGAGGGTGGTTGGCAGGTCGCCGACGCCCTCGATGTCCACCGGAGATCCACGCCGTCCGTGAGCCGGGCGAGTGGGGCGGATCGCGTGTTGCGGTTGCGAGGGCTGGACGAGCCGCTCGGCGGCCTGGAGCAGCTGTGTCACGGTGATCTCCCCTTCACCGAGCAACTGATAGAGGTGATCGGCGTCGCGCGCCTGCAGCTCACGCACCAGGGCGGAGAACAATTCAGGTCGATACGTGCTCGCACCAGTCCGCTCTCCCCCTTTGCCGGCCAGGGTCGATATGTGGTCGGGCAATCCGCTCTTCACCCTCCCGAGGCCGGGGTTGAAGGCTCGTAGAAGGGTTGAGCGCTCGCTGACAGGTCGCGCAGAGATTCGTGTCAGCTCGCGTTCCGCGATGGCACGCCCGGCACTGCGATTGTCCGTGACGTCCTGCTTGCGGAACCAGGCACGGACCTTCGCCCTGTTGCGCGGCGAGACCAGATAGCCCTGCTCGGGTGCGAGCCAGTCCCGGCTGGGTGCTTCGTGCTTCGCGGTGATGATCTCCACGATCTCGCCATTGGAGAGGGAGTACGTGAGCGGCACGATGCGTCCGTTGACCTTCGCGCCGCGGCAGCGGTGGCCGAGTGAGGTATGCACGTTGTAGGCGAAATCGAGCGGTGTGGCATCGCGTGGCAGATCGACGACCTCGCCTTTGGGCGTGAGCGCATAGACACGGTCCTCGAACACCTCCGTGCGCATGCTCTCGAGAAAATCGCGGTCGCCGCCTGCTTGCGGCTCCAGGAGCCGGCGTACCCATTGGATCTTCTGTTCGTACTGCGCATCCCGGGAGCCTCCCTCCTTGTAGGTCCAGTGGGCCGCAACACCCAGCTCGGCGTGCTCGTGCATCTCGCGCGTGCGAATCTGCACCTCGACGCTGCGCGCCTGCGGCCCGATGACAGCGGTGTGGATCGAGCGGTAGTAGTTCCCCTTGGGAGTGGCGATGTAGTCGTCGAACTCCCCCGGGATGTAAGTCCACAGTCCGTGCACGACGCCCAGCGCCGCGTAGCAATCGGGTATGGAGCCGACCACGACCCGGACCGCACGGACATCGAAGACCTGGTCGAACTCGAGGTGCTTGCGCTGCATCTTGCGGTAGATGCTGTACATGTGCTTCGGGCGGCCGTAGACCTCGGCCTCGACGCCCGCCTTGCGCAAGTGTTCCCGTAGGTCCTTGCACAGTGCCTCGATATAGCGCTCACGATCGGTGCGCTTCTCGTTGAGTGCCGCGGCAACGCGGCGGTACTCCTCCGGCTCGAGATACCGGAAGGCGAGATCCTCCAGCTCCCACTTGAGCTGCCACACGCCCAGGCGGTTCGCCAGCGGTGCGAACACGGCACGCGTTTCCAGCGCGAGCCGGCCGCGTTCCTCGGCTGGCAGGTTGCGGGCGTGCCTGAGCCTGACCAGTTGCTCGGCAAGCCTGGCGAGCACCAGGCGGGGGTCGCTCACCACTGCCAGCAGCATCTTGCGAAGCATCTCGGCCTGGCGCGGATTGAGCCCCTGGGCGGGGGACCAGTTGCGGGCCAGCCCCAGCTCCCCCAGCCGCAGGAGGGCCGAGGCCGTCTGGAGCGCTTCCGGGTGGGCACGCGCCACTGCCGATAGATCCGCCTGGGCAGGCGCGCCATCGCCGTCGCCGCTCGCGGGGTGCTCGAGGGCAGCCTTGAGCAGCACCGCCGTGGCCAGCTCCGGATTCTCTGTCAGGGAGCCCATGACCTCGGCGGCTTCGGCACCGAGGGCCAGCTCGTGAGCCGTGCCCGCATGCAGCTGCTCCAGGGCACGCCGGGTCTGTGCCAGGGAGGCACGGATGGGCTCAGGGCAGAGTTGGATGGTTTCCATAGTGGGGGGCAGCTATGATAGCTGCTTGGATTTTTTCAAGCGGCGCGGCACGTTAGGGCTCGCGCCAGGCGTGGGCGCCGCGCACTCCCATCAGCCACGGGCATTCCTCGACGATTCATGGCAGGTCACAGCAAGTGGGCTAACATCCAGCACCGCAAAGGCGCGCAGGATCGGAAACGAGGCAGGTTCTCCACCAAGCTCGTGCGCGAGATCGGCTTCGCGGCGCGTCAAGGCGGAGCGGAGCCGGCATCCAACGGGCGTTTGCGGCTGGCACTGGATAAGGCGCGACAGGCGGGTTTGCCCGCGGAAGCCATCGAGGGCGCCTTGCGGCGCACGCAAGGGCGGTCCGCCGCCGAGGCCCTGGAGCCGGTCCGGTTCGAGGGGTACGGCCCCGGAGGCGCCGCGCTCATAGTGGACTGCCTGACGGACAACGTGACTCGAACCTCCCTTGATGTGCGTGACGCCTTTACCCGGCACGGAGGGCAGGTCGGGGCGGACGGCTCGGTGAGGTACCTGTTCAATCAGGTCGGCCTGATGACCTATCCCCCGGGCACGGACGTGGAGCACCTCATTCAGGTGGCGTTGCACGCCGGAGCCGAAGATGTCGTACCCAGCGAGGACGGCTCGGTCGAGGTGCTGGCCGATCCGACCGAGTTCGATGCCGTGCGGGCGATCATCATCGCCGGGGGGTTCATTCCCGCAACGGCGGACGTGACTCAGAGGGCTGCCACCCCGATCCGGATCTCCGGGGAGGCCGGGGAGCAGATGGTGCGCCTGCTGGAGGCGTTGGAAAACCTGGACGACGTCCAAAGCGTCTATTCGAATGTCGAGATATCGGACGAGGTCCTGGCGCGCGTTTGATCCGAGCGCCCTCACGGCGCCGGCCAAGCGCGCTGCGCCCGCCGTGGGCGTCATGGCTGCGGTGTCCGCCATGTCTGCTGCGCCCGACAAGCGCGCTGCGCCTGCGGCGACAGCGGCGGGCAGCGTGCGCGTCCTCGGCCTGGATCCTGGATCGCGCCGTACCGGATTCGGCATCATCGAATGCCGCGGATCGGACTGCGTTCACGTGGCGCATGGCTGCATCGCCGTGGACGGCGAGGAGTTCGCGGGCCGGCTGCGTACCATCTTCGAAAGGTTGCAGGCGTTGATCTGTGAGCACTCCCCGGCAGAAGTCGCCGTCGAGCGGGTATTCATGAGCCGCAACGCCGACAGCGCCCTGAAGCTCGGTCAGGCGCGGGGCGCGGCGCTGTGTGCCGTGCCGCAAGGACTGCCGGTGTTCGAGTACGCGCCGCGCGCGATCAAGCTCGCGCTGGTCGGTTCCGGCGCGGCGGAGAAGCCGCAGGTCGCTCACATGATCCGGGCGCTGCTGGGGATCCAAGGACGCCTCGTGGCGGATGCTTCCGATGCGCTCGCTGTTGCAGTCTGTCACGCGCACTCGCGGCGCATGTCGCAGTTCGTGCCCTCGAACGTGCGGCCGCTCGTGAAATGATCGGGTCGGTCCGCGGCAAGCTCGAGTCGAAATCCCCGCCACAACTCACGGTGGACGTGAGTGGAGTGGGTTACGAGCTCGTGGCTCCCATGTCGACGTTCTTTCTGTTGCCGGCCATCGGCGAGCAGGTGCACCTGCTCACCCATCTGGTGGTGCGTGAGGATGCGCACGTGCTGTATGCGTTCGGGACGGAGGCCGAACGGCGCTTGTTCCGCAGCTTGATCAAGGTGTCGGGCGTAGGACCGAAAATTGCTCTGGCGCTGCTGTCCGGCATCAGCGTCGAGGCCTTCGCGCACAGCGTCCAGAGTCAGGACATCGCGACGTTGACGAAGGTCCCCGGCGTGGGCCGCAAGACCGCTGAGCGTCTGGTCGTGGAGCTGCGCGACCGCCTCGCGGTACCTGCCAACGGCGGCGTGTCGCCCGCCTTGCCGCCTCAGAGTCCCGAAGCGGAAGCCTTCGCTGCGTTGACAGGCATGGGCTGCACACCGGCGGAAGCGACGCGCTTGCTCAAGGCGGTCGGGCCCGGTACACACTCGACGGAAGAGCTGATCCGGCGTGCCCTGCAGGGCATCGTCGCCTCGGAATAGGGCTGCAGTGACAACAGAACGCATCATCGGTGGCGCGAGCACTCGCGAAGAAGAGGCCATGGATCGCACCATCCGGCCGCGCAGCTTCGAGGAGTACGGCTGGGGACAACCGCGCGTACGCACCCAGATGGAGATCTTCGTGAGCGCCGCCCGCCAGCGCGGCGAAGCGCTCGATCACGTGCTGATCTTCGGCCCACCCGGGTTGGGCAAGACGACGCTCGCCAACATCATCGCGGCGGAGCTGCAAGTGAACCTCCGCCAGACTTCCGGCCCGGTGCTGGAGCGCCCGGTCGACCTCGCCGGCATCCTCACCAACCTGCAGCCGCGCGATGTGCTGTTCGTGGATGAGATCCATCGTCTCTCGCCCATCGTCGAGGAAGTGCTCTATCCGGCAATGGAGGATTACCAGCTGGACTTCATGATCGGGGAGGGCCCGGCCGCGCGCTCGATCAAGCTGGACCTGAAGCCCTTTACCCTGGTCGGGGCGACCACGCGCGCCGGCTCGCTCACCTCGCCGCTGCGCGATCGCTTCGGCATCGTCCAGCGCCTGGAGTTCTACTCGGTCGAGGAACTGCAGCGGATCGTGACCCGCTCGGCGCGGATCTTGGACCTCGGCATCGAGGATTCCGGCGCACACTGCATCGCGCAGCGCTCCCGGGGGACGCCGCGAATTGCCAACCGGCTGCTGCGCCGGGTGCGCGACTTCGCCCAGGTGAAGTCCGATGGCCATATCGATGAAAAGGTGGCCACCGCCGCGTTGGACCTGCTCGAGGTCGATCCCCAGGGCTTTGATACCCTGGATCGCAAGCTGCTGCTCACTATCATCGAGCGCTTCGACGGCGGCCCTGTCGGCATCGACAGTGTGGCCGCGGCCATCGGCGAGGAGCGCGGCACGCTCGAGGACGTCATCGAGCCGTTTCTGATCCAGCAGGGCTTCCTGGTGCGCACCGCCCGCGGCCGCGTGGTCACCCGAACTTCCTATCTGCACTTCGGTCTGAAGGCACCGGAGAGCGCCGCGACCGCCAGTCTGCCCTTGTTCGAGGAGCCCCGGTGAGCGGCTTCTCCTGGCCGGCTCGCGTCTATTGGGAGGACACCGACGGCGGCGGTATCGTCTACTATGCGAACTATCTGCGTTTCCTCGAGAGAGCACGCACCGAATGGCTGAGGTCGCTGGGATACTCGCAACAGGCGCTCGCGCGCGACCCCGGTATCGTGTTTGCAGTCGTCAGCCTGAATGTCGAGTATCGCAAGCCGGCGCGCCTGGATGATGAGCTCCTCATCACCTGCGAGCCCAACCCCGAAGGCGCGGTGACCTTGCGCTTCGCACAGCAGATCTACAGAGATGATCTCGATGGGGGCGGGAGCCGCCGCCGCGGCCTGCTTCTCGAGGCCGACGTCAGGGTCGCTTGTGTCGATGCCGCTACCCTGCGGCCGAAGCGCTTACCGGAATTTCTTCTCGCAGGAGCCCGTGTGAATGACTGATCAGCTCTCGGTCATCCATCTCATCTTGGAGGCCAGCGTACCGGTACAGATCGTGCTGGGCATTCTGATGCTCGCTTCCCTGTCCTCGTGGGCAATCATCTTCCGCAAGCGCTTGATCATCGGCCGCGCACGGCGCAACGCCGATCACTTCGAGAACAGCTTCTGGTCGGGAGGGGACCTGGCGCAGCTCTACCGGACGATCGAGGCTCGTGGCGGCGCCACCGGCATGGCGAGCATCTTCGAGTTCGGGTTCCGGGAGTTCGCGCGCCAGCGCCAGCAGGGCGGCACTCCCCCCGATCAGCTCCTGGAGGGCGCGCGCCGCGCCATGCGCGTGGCGCAGTTGAAGGAGATCGATCGCCTCGAGCACAGTCTGGCGACCCTGGCGACCGTCGGCTCCACCAGTCCGTACGTGGGTCTGTTCGGGACCGTGTGGGGCATCATGAGCGCGTTTTCCGGTCTGGGTAACGTGCAGCAGGCGACGCTCGCCATGGTGGCTCCGGGCATCTCCGAGGCCCTCATCGCAACCGCCATCGGCCTGTTCGCAGCCATTCCCGCGGTCGTGGCCTACAACCGCTTCGCGGACCAGGTGGGGCGGCTCGAGGTGCGCTACGACGCCTTCATGGAGGAGTTCTCGACGATCCTGCAGCGTCACGCGGCTCGCGGTGGCGGCGCGACGGGCTCGGTCCACGGGCACTCCAGCGGGACGGCGGGCGCCGCTGCCGGCCAGATGTTGAAGTAGAAGGAGCGAGCCATGGCCCAAGTGTCACGCGGCCGCCGATTGATGGGCGACATCAACGTCGTACCGTACATCGACGTGATGCTCGTGTTGCTGATCATTTTCATGATCACCGCGCCGCTGCTGACACAGGGCGTGAAGGTGGACCTGCCGAAGGCCGGCGCGCAGCCGCTGAACTCGACGAAGAATCCGCTGATTCTCTCGGTCGATCGCGCCGGCAACCTGTATTTGAACAACGGCGCCACGCCGCGCAAGCCCCTGAGCGCCGACCAGATCGAGGCGCGCGCCGCCGCCGCCCTGCATCGCGATCCGGAGATTCCCGTGCTGGTGAAGGGCGACAACAATGTCGCCTACGGCCGCGTCGTGCAGGCCATGGTGATCCTGCAACGCGCGGGGGCCAAGAAGGTGGGATTCATCACCGACCCGTTACCCCAACCCACGCGGCGCACAAATTGACCGAGACGCGTTCGCAGCAACCGCGCGGATCCCCGCCAGAGCGCACGAGCGATCGATGGGTGTCGATCGTGCTCTCGGTGCTGCTGCACGGAGCGCTGGCGGGCGCGCTGATCTTCGGCTGGTGGACCTACCATCAGAAGACGCAGGCAGTGACCCCGACGCTGGCCATCGAAGCGACGGTGGTCGATTCGAAGTCGGTGAAGGGCGCGACGGCGCCGGTTCCCCGGCCGCCGGCCCCGACGCCGCCTCCCGCCCCGCCACCGCCGGCACCGCAACCTCCGCCGCCGGTCGAGGACACCGGGCCTCCGGAGCCGACACCCGATGAACTCGCGCAGCGGGCGCAGAAGGAGAAGGAGCAGCAGGAGGCCAAGGAGAAGGCCGAGCAGGCGGCGCAGCAGAAGGCCGACGAGCAGGCGGCCGAGCAGGCGGCGGAGCAGAAACGCCAGGCCGAGGAGCAGAAACGCCTGGCCCAGCAGAAGGCCGAGGCCGAGCGCAAGGCCAAAGAGGAAGCGCAGAAGAAGGCTGCGGAGGCCAAGGCCGCGGCGCAGAAGAAGCTCGAGGACGATAAGCGCAAGGCACAGGAGGCCCAGGACCTGGCCCAGAACGAGGCCGACTTGAAACGTAGCCTCGCAGCCGAAGAGCATGCGAATGCCGTGCGCTCGAGCGGGGCGCTTGCCAGCTGGGAGGCGCAACTGAAGGCGCGCATCGAGCGCGCGTGGCTGAGGCCCCCTTCGGCTCGCGCGGGTATCGTCTGTGAGTTGGATGTAACGCAGGTGCCCGGGGGTGAGGTCACGAACGTGAAGCTAGGCGCCTGCAACGGCGATCAGGCGGTACGGGACTCCATCGTGGCGGCGGTCTATCGGGCCTCTCCCTTGCCCCCACCCCCGGATCCCAGCCTGTTTGAGCGTGAGCTTCAGATCACGTTCAGCCCGACTGATTGAAAGTGAACGGAATGGACAGGACCCCCGTGACATGACATCGACCCCGCACCCGCGCGCTCTCCGGCGCCCCCTCTGGCCGCTGCTGGCTGCCCTGCTTGCCGTTGGAACGGCCCACGCACAGCTGAAGATCGAAGTCACCTCGGGCGTGACCGATCCGGTACCGATCGCGATCGTGCCGTTCGCGCGGGCCGTGCCCGCCGATGGCGGGCTCGATGTCGCCCAGGTCGTCCAGCACGATCTGGAGGGAAGCGGCCGCTTCAAGGCGCTGCCACGGGACAAGATGCCGGCAACCCCTACCAGGGCAGATGCCGTGCAGCTGGCGGATTGGAAAGCGCTCGGTGACGACTACGTCGTAGTGGGGCGCGTTGCGTCTGTCGATTCCGGCAACGTCGCGGTCGATTTCGACCTCCTCAATACACTCACCGGGCAACCTGTCGCCTCACAGCGCTTCGTCGGCTCTCCGACGGCGCTGCGCAATGCCGCCCATCGGGTCAGCGATGTGATCTACGAGAAGATCACCGGGATCCGCGGTGCCTTTGCGACCCGCATCGCCTATGTGGCGGTCATCGGCCAGGCGCCTTCGCAGGAGTATCAGCTGGTGGTCGCCGACGCCGACGGTGAGAACCAGCGGCTCGTTCTGCAGTCGCATTTCCCGCTGATGTCGCCCTCGTGGTCCCCGGATGGGCAATGGCTCGCATACGTGTCGTTCGAGACCAAGCGCTCCGCGATCTACGTGCAGCTGGTCCGCACGGGCGAGCGGCGCCAGGTGTCGGCGCGCGCCGGAATCAATGGCGCGCCCTCCTGGTCTCCGGATGGCCACAAGCTTGCCCTCACGTTGGGGGGCACCAGCGGCAATCCCGACGTGTACGTGCTCGACCTGAGCTCCCAGAGCCTGACCCGCCTCACCGATGACCCGGCGATCGACACCGAGCCGGCCTGGGCCCCGGATGGCAAGTCGATCTACTTCACCTCCGACCGTGCGGGCAGCCCACAGATCTACCGCGTCGGCGTGCAGGCCGGCGAGCACCCCAAGCGCATCACCTTCACGGGCAACTACAACGCCCGCCCCCGCATTTCCCCCGATGGCACGCTGCTGGCGATGGTCACACTCGATGGCGGCTATCGGATCGCGGTGCAGGATCTGAAGAGCGGCAACGTGCGCGTGCTGTCGCACGGCAAGCTCGATGAGTCGCCAAGCTTCGCGCCCAATGGCGCGACGCTGATGTACTCCGAGCGCGGCTCGCAGGGCGGCTCGCTGGCTACGGTCTCCGTCGACGGGCTGACCGGACTGCGCCTCAAGGCACAGCAGGGCGAGGTCCAGGAGCCCGCCTGGGGCCCGTTCGCACCGTGACGACACCACTATCATGTGTTAGAAAGCGCTGCCGCGTCGGCGGCGGAGGGACTGTATGCAAAGAACGCTGATCGCTCTATTGGTCGCCGCCTCTTTCTGGATTGCCGCTTGTGCATCCCACAAGCCGAAAGAGGCTCCGCCGCCCCCGCCAGCGGAGGCGACGACAGGCGCCGACGCCAACGGCGCCGCTGGCGCGAACGCCGCGAACGGCGGCGCCGACCAGGAAACCGCTGGCCCGCAGGCCGGCGTGCTCGCCAAGCGAACGATCTACTTCGATTTCGACAACAGCGAAATCAAGGGCGAGGGCACCGACATCGTGGCCGCGCACGCGAAGTATCTTGCGGCCAACCCGAGTGCCCGCGTCCGCCTGGAAGGCAATACCGACGAACGCGGCTCGCGTGAGTACAACATTGGCCTCGGCGAGCGCCGCGCACAGGCGGTGCGTCGTGCACTGCTGTTGCAGGGCGCCAGTGACGCACAGCTCTCAACCGTGAGCTACGGCGAGGAGCGGCCTGCCGCCGCCGGACACGATGAGACGGCCTGGGCCAAGAACCGCCGCGTCGAGATCGTGTATCTGACGCCCAACACGCAACCGGCAAGGTAATTCCTGTCATGCGACCCGTGATCGCCCTCGCGCTCGTGGCTCTCGTCACCGGATGTGCATCCACACCGCCGGAGGACGATCCCGTCCAGATAAAGCTCAAGGACCTGGACGACCGCCTCGTGCGGGTCGAGCGCATCCTGAGTAACCAGGCCGAGATGGCGCAGCATCAGGATGAGGTGCAGGGCGCGGTGCGGGAGCTGCGGGGACGGGTCGATGAGCTGGAGAACAGTTCCCAGGCGATGCGTAAGCAGCAGCGCGACCTCTACAACGACTTGGACAAACGTCTGAACGCTGTGGGGGCGGGCGGCGGCGCCGGTGGCGGCTCAGGGCCGGGCGCACAGAGCGGCGGCGCCGCGGGCGCTGGCCCTGGCGGGGCGGGTGCCGGCGGGGCTCCTCAGGGCGCCTCCTCGGTCGAGCAGGCGGTCTACAACCAGGCCTTCGATGCCCTGAAGGCCAGCAGCTACTCGACCGCCATCACCGGGTTCAAGGACTTTCTGGCCAATTACGGCTCCAGCCCGCTGGCGGAGAACGCGCAATACTGGCTGGGCGAGGCCTACTACGTCACGCGCGATTACGATAGCGCCAGTGGCGCTTTTCGTGCCGTGCTCGACAAGTGGCCGGACTCGCGCAAGGCCCCCGATGCGATGTTGAAGTTGGGGTTCACGCAGTTCGAGCAGAAGAAATATGCGGACGCGCGCAAGACGTTGATGGAAGTGACGCAGAAGTTTCCCAATAGCGATGCGGCGAAGCTCGCGACCGACCGCCTGGCCCACATGCCGGCCAACGCGCACTAATGCGACGTGTCCCGACTCAAGCTCACCGAGATCTTCCATTCCCTTCAGGGTGAGGCCGATAGCGTCGGCGTCCCCACGGTCTTTGTGCGCCTCACCGGCTGCCCCCTGCGGTGTCAGTATTGCGACACCGCCTATGCTTTCCACGGCGGGTCCTGGTGGGAAACGGAGGCGATCCTCGAACGAGTGCGCGAGCTGGGTGCACGCTACGTGTGCGTGACCGGTGGCGAGCCGTTGGCGCAGAAGGGCTGCGCGGAGCTGCTGACGGCCCTCTGTGACGCAGGCCTGCGCGTTTCCCTCGAAACCAGCGGCGCCATGTCACTGGAGGGCCTCGACTCGCGCGTGGTTCTGGTCGTGGACGTCAAGACACCCGGCTCGGGAGAAGAGGGGCGCAACCGGTACGAGGAACTGCAGCGTCTGGGCACCAAGGATCAGGTGAAGTTCGTCATTTGCGATCGCAGCGACTATGAGTGGAGCCGCGGAAAGGTCAAAGACCTTGCGCTCGAGTCCCGCTGCGCGGTGCTGTTCTCACCGAGCCACGAGCAGTTGCCCGCGCGCGAGCTCGCAGACTGGATACTGGAGGACCGCCTTCCCGTGCGTTTCCAGATCCAGTTGCACAAGTACCTCTGGGGCAATACGCCCGGAAAGTGAACCTCGATGTCCAACCCGCGCGCCGTGGTCCTCGTCTCCGGTGGCCTCGATTCCGCCACCGCGCTCGCGATCGCGCGCGCCGAGGGGTTTGAGTGCTACGCACTGTCGGTGGCCTACGGCCAACGGCACGCCATCGAGCTGGACGCGGCTGCGCGCGTCGCCAAGGCCCTCGGTGCACGGGAACATCGGGTCATGAGCGTAGACCTGGCCAACATCGGCGGATCGGCGCTCACGGATTCCAAGCTCGAGGTGCCGGATTCGCCCACCAGCGGCATCCCGATCACCTACGTGCCCGCTCGCAATACGATCATGCTCTCGCTGGCATTGGCCTGGGCGGAGGTGCTGGAGGCTCGGGATGTATTCATCGGGGTCAACAGCGTCGATTACTCGGGATACCCCGACTGTCGTCCGGAGTACATCGCAGCCTTCGCCGCCCTGGCGGGTTTGGCCACCAAGGCCGGGGTAGAGGGTAACCCATGCAGGATCCACACGCCCCTGATCACGTGGTCCAAGGCCCAGATCATCCGCACGGGCACCCGCCTGGGCGTGGACTATTCGCTCACCCTTTCCTGCTACCAGCCCGATGCCCAAGGCCGGGCCTGCGGCCGCTGCGACTCCTGTCGGCTGCGCCGGGCGGGCTTCGAGGCCGCCGGTGTACCCGATCCGACCTCCTACCAGGGGCTGTAGTATCATGCCGGCCCGCGCGCGGACGCCGCCGGCCGGTACTCCCTTGACGCGCGGCAACCCATCCTCGGTGGGGCGTTAGCTCAGTCGGTAGAGCATCGGACTTTTAATCCGCTGGTCGACGGTTCGATTCCGTCACGCCCCAATAAAATAAGGTCTGTTCCGGACAGATGGGTAACTACGAACCGCGATCGTCGTTCGACCCATGTGGGCAATGAAGGTCCCGCGAGAGCCTCCACCAGATCGCCCTCCCAGTGGCCTGGGGCTGCTCGATCCTCCGCCTCCGCTGGTCTCTCGCTGGAGACGTGCGGACTCCCAAGCTGTCCGGTCGGTTTGGGCGGTCCGCTAGCCGTACCCGCGTGTCAGGAATGAACCCGCTGTGCGCGGACTACGGAACTTCAGGGAAGGTTGCACTACTGGAGATTCCTGAACGGGAGCTGATCGGCATGATTTCTGCGCCTCCTGAGCCAGGACCGCTGCAGAGACTATCAGGAATGCAAGATGATGAACTCGTTCAACAGATGGACTTACAGCTGCAGGAAGCGCTGAGCTCGCTGCGCAGCATCCCGCACGGTGACGCAGTGGCCGCGCGGATGTGCATCAGCGAGGCCAGGCGCAGCTACGACGCTCTGACGGAGTTGTTGCCAAGGGTGACGCTCAGCGGCAGACGTCGCGTCGATTTCCTCATGAAGCTCGCCGATCTGAGGAATCGCTTGCTTCGCGCGGGTGAGCCGATCTAGATCGCTACTCGGGTGGCTTTGCTTCGGGGGCAGCCTCGCCCAGTACCTGTCGGACCTTGCGGGCCAAGTCGAGCTGCGTATAAGGCTTCAGAAGCAGGTCGACGCCGGCATCGAGCCGACCGTGGTGGACGATGGCGTTGCGCGCGTAGGCTGTGGTAAACAGCACGCGCAGGTCCGGCTGCAAGTTGCGGGCTTGCTCCGCAAGTTGCCGGCCATTCATCCCATTGGGCAGTCCCATATCGGTGAACAGCAGATCGATGCGCCCGACCTGTCGAAGAGCTTGTAGAGCCGTGGGCCCGTCCGCAGTACCGGAGACTCGGTAGCCCAGCGAAGTCAACATCTCCACAGCGAAGGTGCGCACGTCTTCATTGTCCTCGACCACCAGGATCGACTCACCGTTGGCGCTGTCCTGCGTGACCAGCGGCTCGATGGAGACCAGCGGAGCGTTGGCAGCGAAACGCGGCAGATACACCTTGATCGTCGTGCCCTCGCCCGGCTCGCTGTAAATCTTGACATGGCCTCCGGACTGCTTGACGAAACCGAAGACCTGCGAGAGCCCGAGCCCCGTGCCCTGTCCATCGCTCTTGGTCGTGAAGAAAGGGTCGAACGCGCGCGCTGCCACCTCCTTTGACATGCCGATACCGGTGTCGCTGACGGCAATCATGACGTATTGGCCGGCTATCACGTCGGCGTGCTGGCTCGCGTAGGTATCGTCCAGGAATGCGTTGGCGGTCTCGATGGTGAGTTTGCCGACTCTCTGCATGGCATCCCGCGAGTTGATCGTGAGATTGAGCAGGGCGGTCTCGAGTTGATTGGTGTCGGCCGAGACATTCCACAGACCGCTGCTGAATACCGTCTCGACGGCGATTCCCTCGCCGACGGCGTGGCGCACGAGGTCCGCCATGTTCTGTATGAGCTTGTTGGGGCTTACCACCGTCGGGTTCAACGGCTGCTGGCGGGCGAAAGCGAGCAGTCTCTGCGTCACCGCCGACGCTCGATCGGTGTTGCGCTTGGCCGTATCGAGAAACCTCACGATCGTGGGGTCGGCTTGCCCGAGGCGGGTGCGGATCACGTCCAGCGAATTCTTGATGACGTGCAGGATGTTGTTGAAATCGTGGGCCATGCCGCCGGTGAGCTGGCCGAGCGCTTCCATCTTGTGCGACTGTGCGAGCGCGGCTCGCGCCTGCTCGAGGGCCTGCTCCTGCTCGATCTTCTCCGACACGTCTCTCGTGACCTTGATGAAGCCGCTGAGCTTGCCGGCGGGATTGTAGAGGGCAGTCACGATCGCTCGGGAGTAGAAGCGGGTGCCGTCCCCACGAACTCGCCAGCCTTCCAGCTCGTATTTGCGGTGCCTGGCGGCCACATCGAGGGCGCGCTCCGGAGCGCCGGCCCTTTGATCTTCCTCGCTGAAGAACCTGGAGAAGTGCTGTCCGATAATCTGGTCGGCAGCGTAGCCGGTGATTCTCTGGGCACCGGCGTTCCAGGATGAGACATAGCCGCGTGCATCGAGGAGATAGAGGGCGTGATCGCTCACCCCTTCCACCAGGGCCCGCAATTGCATCTCGTCGGAGTGCTTCTCGGCCGACAGTCGCGAGCTTTCCCGGTAGGCGATGAGAGTGCGGATGACGCCTGCAACGAGCAGCCCAAGCGCAACGAGAATCGCACCTATCGCGGCTATCCAGGGGCCTCGATCACTCTGTCCTCGCCAGTGGTGCGCCTGATACAGCTCGAGCGCGAGGATGGCCGTGCTCGGCACGACAATGAACGCCAACCAGATCCAGGGGAAGCGCGGGAGGTCGCGATCGGCCATCGTCGCTCGAGCGGCTTTTGTTCTTGGACGCCCCGCGATCATCGAGGGTAGCCGGATGTCTGTCAATGACGAGGGCGGCCTGGCAAGCGAGCCAAGCGAGGGAGTGTTCGCTAGCTGCAGCGGCGCGCTCGCAGCTTTTGACTACTGAGTCTCGGCAGTGAGCAGCGGGAGTGAAAGCAACTCGCGGGGGTGACTTCGCGAACGCGCGTTGGCGGTCCGCGATCCGGGCAGGCGATCCACTAACCCCGGCCCTCAGGATCGCCGGGCCTTGGCTTTTTGTACCTGGACGGTCAGATGCCGGACGCCGGTTTCGCTCAGGGAGTCTTCGTTCGCCCAGATTTCACTCGTAGCCAGCATGTCGAGGGTCTCGTCCAGAGTGGGTGCGCGAGTGGGACGCCGCGAGCGATCGGTCGTGGAGGGTGATTTTGCGGGCGGCAGCTGCTGATGGGATGCGGACCTGCCTGCGACGGGCTGGGTGGCCCCACGTGGGGGCACCGAGCCGTTCGGAGGCGTCGTCGAGCGCTTTTGATCGGCGGTCAGCGTCTGATCGAGACTCTCCTGGAACGGGTCGCCTAGGCTGGCCGGTGCGACGGAGGTATCTTTCGCCAGTGCACGCTCCTGCTCCGTTACGGGCAGCACGGCTACGGATGCGAAGCTTGAGCGCACGAAGTACCCAACCTGCTTGGCAGAGATGGCGTCGCTGAAGAAGCCCAGGCGCAGGCAATACCAGGAGCGGCCTGCACGCTGACCTTCTGTCACATAAAGCGTGTACGCACGGAAAATGGAGACCGATGGCACACTGCCCAGATCGATCGGTCGTTCGGACCCGAGGAGCTGCACCGCAAAGCACACCGGCGCACCTTGGACCACAGCCTCCTTGATGACTCGCCGAGTGTCGGTATCCTCGGGTCGTAACAGCGGAATTTCGGCACCGGCTGCTTCTGCGCGGTGCTCGTGAGCAGCGGAGGCGCGGCGCGTTTCGAGGACGTTCAGCACCTGTGTGTCGGTCAGCGTTTCGGCATCGATCGGCGCAGGACTGCGCGCGGGTTTCGGCGCCACACCCCTCGGCTCCGCAGTCGCTGCCAGGGTGGGAACCCCGGAATCCGGGTGTCGCAGCAGCGGTGCAGGAACGAGCGTCGCAATCGCATACGGATAAGTTGGGCGCATGAGCTGTGCCCACTTCTGGGCCTCGGCAAGCGATGGGAAGTACCCCATGTGCAGATATCGCCGCTCAGTACCATCGCTCTGGCGTGCACGGGTGGTGAAGAACCTGAACCGCTCCAGCTGCGATACCCGTGGAAGCCGGACGGAAGCGGCCGAATCCAACCTGCACAGTGTCAACATGAAAGGCCCGGCATCGGGATCGGCCGGATGCGCGGCAGGTGCGGACATCGGAGACCCCGATTGTACAGGTGCCATGACTCTTCCCCGGAATCGACGAGAGTTCTGCCGACGATCGCGTGTCCGGGCAGCTGGATCGCGCACTCGACGTACGCGCCGGCGAGGGGAAAGGGCACCTCGCAGACCTCGCGTCATCCATGTGTCCCCGCGCTTTCGAACGGATGGCCGCTGTCACGGAGGAGGTCAGTCTCAGAGCGTCGTGGGTCTTCCGTCAACGCGATGCAGTGTGCGCTGACTCCCATAAAACGCGAAAAGTGCGACGACCCGCCTCACCTCCGATCACAGGGGGCTCGATATGTCTAATAAGGAAGTCCTGCGGGGCTCTGCGGACGGTCACTGAGCTCGCGATGTTACGCAAGGGCGTGCCGCACGGGGGCGGATCTATTGGGTTGCGACCCATCGACTCAGGATGCCTCCGCGACACGAACGATCGCGATCGGATTCGCGACGAGCTCGACGAGACAGATTGAGCCCGCACTCCGCGTTCACCGAGCACGTGCCCGGTCGCGCCGAATCGTCAGGAGATGCATGGAAGCGCACTCGTCGGGGGCTGCGGGGCGATGGCTTCGGGTTCACTTCCGGCTCACGCAGGTGCACGAAGTGACATAGGGGCATTCGGGCGAAGATCCCGTCACGGCGGCCGCCGTCAGGGTGCGCCGTCGGCTTGCAGCCAGGGCCAACGGGCACAATACGATGCCGCCTTGCGCTCGAACAGGTCGCGATAGGGCGTGAGGGGATTCATCGAAAGTATGCCGTCGTAGAGGAGCGTGAGGCCGTGCGGTGCGTAGATCTCGCCGGGTCGGATCCCTACGCAGGTGGCCAGAATCAGGAAGCGATCGATTCCCTCGCACGCGCTCCGGAGCTCCTGACAGGGATGTCCGAAATACGACTCGTACCAAACGTGGACCCGCGCCTGGTTCGACACATCGACGGTGATGCCGAGGTCGCCCAGCACCGCCTCGGCATGCGCCTGCCGGTCTTGCTCGGCGCTCTCGCTGGTATCGCTCGCGTCGAAATAGAACAAGTCGTAATCCTTGATATGGGCGTGCGGAACACGCCTGGCCTGCAGATTCCAGACCGTTTGAAACAGGCAGCCGGCGACGAGCCAGCCGTTCGGAAGGGCCAGGGCACTCCAGCGGTCGAGGATGGCTCGGTTGTAGTCGTTGCGGAGAACGTCGGCCAGGAAGCGGTCGTGCATCTGCCCAGAGACCTCGGTTTCATGCCGTCGAGAACGCCTCGCGCGCGTTCTCGGTCATGGCCGCGACGGCCGGGTTCTTGATCTTGCGCTCCACCCTCGTTCCTGGAGGAACAGTTCCGGCGCGAGTACGGATTCGCTCACATCGGCACTGCGACCGGCATGAAGGGGGAGTTCTACGCCCGTGTCGTCCGTCGGAAGCAGAACGGGCACACCATCCGACGGATCAGTGCCATCGGGAGCGTACCCGGGTGGCAAGAGACTTAGGGTAATACGAATCGCGGAGCAGAATAATTCGAATTGATGCAACAGTATGCCCGACGCATGATCCCCCAGGAAAGAGCAACGCAAGACGTACAGATGCAGGAGACTGACGATGCGGGACCAACCGATTTTTGTTGCCGAGAACGACGCGCTGCAGCTGCGAGGGCTCCTCGCAGCGAGGTCGAGTGCGGTACGTGACCAGGAACATATTGCCGGTCTTGCCGCTGAGCTCGAGCGCGCCCTCATCCTGGAGGCCGGGCGTGTGCCGAGAGATGTGATCACGATGCACTCTCACGCGACCGTGCTGGATCTGACCAGTGGCGAACGGCGCGAGCTGACGTTGGTGTTCCCCTGGCAGGCGAATGTCAGTGCCGGTCGGATCTCCGTACTGGCTCCCCTTGGCACCGCGCTGCTCGGATACCGAGTAGGCGATGAGGTGGAGTGGGCAATGCCGGGGGGATTGCGGCGCTTGCGGATTGAGAAGGTGAGTCAGCCTTCCAGGCGCGGCGTCACCCATTCCCGAGCGATCCCGGCCGGCGCCCTCGCCTGAGCGTGGCAATGTTGCCCTCGATCTCGGAGGAGATGATGAGAATAGTCTGTGCGACCGATCTGTTGCCCAAGAGTGATGCCGCCGTGGCGCGCGCGGGCTCGCTGGCTGACCATCTGGATGCGCACTTGACGCTGCTGCACATCGTTGAGCCCGGCCGGCCCGAGAGCATCCTGGAAGAGTCGCTGCAGAGCGCACTGGGTCAGATGAAGTCTCTCGGCCGGGCACCGCTGTGGGCGGCGAGCCGGGCCCCGGAGATCGCCGTGCGAGCCGGCAACCCGGCGCGCTTGCTCCTGGAGACGCTCGGGCACCCCCGGGCGGACCTCGCGATTCTGGGTCCTCATCGCCAGCGTCCCTTGCGAGATGTGCTGGAAGGGACGATTGCTGAGAAGGTGCTCGCGGCAAGAGCCTGCCCGCTGCTGGTTGTGCGCAATCCGGCACCTGGCCCGTACCGGCGGATTCTGCTGGCGGTCGACCTGTCGAGCGCCGCTGCCTCTGCTGTCAGGGCGGCCGAATCGCTCAGGCTCATTCCTGCGGCGGAGGCTCGGGTCGTGCACGCGCACGAGCCCCCGTACCGGGGGATGTCGGCCTATGTGGCCACGGATTTCGACACCGTCCGCCAATATCTGGAAGGCTGGACGCGGCAGGCGGCAAGGTCGGTGCGGGATCTGCTCGAGTCGGTGAGCGCCAGCCCCGAGCGCTACGAAGTGGCCATCGCAGACCGTCCGCCGGTGCCCGCCATTCGGCGGGCGATCGAGGAGTATCGGCCCGATCTGCTCGTCATGGGCACTCGAGGAGGAGGGCGCGTGCATCGAGCCTTGCTCGGCAGCGTCGCCAATCGGGTTCTGCACGAAGTGGCTTGCGATGCGCTGATCGTGCCGCCCATTGGGGCGTCGTGGTGGCTAGGACGGCTTGAGGTCCCGCCGCGCGTCCTGCTCACGCGTGACACTCGCGTCCTCTGAGACACGTGGGTGCTGGTAAATGGTCTCGATACGAAACGCGTGCCACCACTTTCCTGTCCGCGCTCCGCGCCACATCTCTGTCTCAGGAGTGAAGCGGGCGAGTGCAATGCCGTTCGCCGACAGCACGTCATGAGCGATCGACACTGAGTCCAGGACCTCCGAGACCGAGCTGGGCTCGCAAGGAACGCCCATGAGGAGCCGACAGGGGCCCTCGAATGTCATCCCTGTCCAGGTAGTGCCGTTGGCCTCCCAGCCGGAATCCGTGAGCCTGGCAATGTATCGATCACCGTGCACGGTCCAAACAGTCGAGCCCGTTATGCGGAAGAACGGTGCGCGAAAGCTCACGACCGCAGCGCTGAGGCTTCGGGTGAGGCTCAACTGAATGGCCTCGCGAGCTGGCCGCTTTGGGTATTTGACGAGGAAGATGGCCATTTCGCAGATGCGCGTGCGACTGCTCAGTTTCGGGCGTACACCCGTCGCCGCGCGGCAAGTCTCGTTCCCAGGTAAACGGCTCGGGCGCTGACCTGGACGCTGCAGCCGCAGCCGCGTTGCTGCTGCTAAGAATGAGGCGGCGCGCCCCACATGCGGTATTTATTACACGAGCCACGGGGGGCCCTCGGCAATGGCAGCGGCGCTCTCTGACATGCTCGCCCGAGAAGCCGACAGGAGCGCATCGGGTTGTGGGCAAAGGACGGCTCCCGGTCAGTGAAGCGTTCACCGGGAATGGGCGTTGCTTTGATAGCCCTCAGGAAGCGCACTGCAGGGGGCAGCGCGTTGGAAACCGCGACTTGGAGTCAGTGAAGTTGTTGTCGAGACATGGCACGAGAGTCTAGGCGAGCGGTGATTTGCGGGACCGGCGCGGCTGGTCTGACGCTCGCATCCCAGCTTGGCCGCTATGGCTGGCAAGTCCTCCTCGTCGAATCCGGGGCTGCACCGAGAGGCGGGGGATTTGCGGTCGATCTGACACCTGAAGCTCTCGCCAGCGCCAGACAGATGGGGGTCCTTCCGCAACTGCGAAGCGCGGGCGAGCTCATCTCCCGGGTGCGCTGGGTGAGCGCCGATGGGCGTAACGTCGCCGACGTGGACCTGTTTGCCGGGGAAGCCTCCCAGTCGTGCTGGCCCATCAAGCTGCTGCGCAGCGACCTGGAACGAGTGCTCCTGAAGAATGTCCCCGCCAACGTCGAGGTGACTTTCGGCGATGAGGTCGTCGAGGTACGCACTCCCCCCGGGCAGGTCGATGTCACGCTCGCCTCCGGACGGCAGATCACCGCCGACCTGCTGGTCGGTGCGGACGGGGTCCACTCGAGGATTCGCGACCTGGTGTTCGGAGAGGGCGCCCTTTGGAGTCGAGCTCTGGGCTACGACACCGCTGCCTGTGTGTTCGAAGACTCCGCTCTACGGGAAGTCGCTCAGGGGCGAGTGACCATCGTGACGGCGCCGCGTCGCCAGATCGCCTTGTATCGACTCAGAACGGGAAGGGTCGCAGCGAACTTCGTCTTCCAGTCGACCCAGACGGGACACCCAGGGCTCGGGGTGGAGCGTCTCGAGCAGGTGTATGGAGATCTGGGCGGCTGTGTGCCTCGGGTGCTGGCAGGTGCAGCGACATCGAGCGAGGTTCGCTACGAGACCGCCATGCAGGTAAAAATGCAGAGGTGGCATCGCGGGCGCGTGGCGCTGCTCGGAGATGCCTGCCACGCTTTTTCCATGTTGCCCGGGCAGGGTGCCTCGATCGGAATCGCAGCGGCGTACTGTCTCGGGCAGGAGATCGCGCGATCCGAGTCCATCCAGGCGCCGTTCGATTGGTACCAGCGGCGCCTCATGGGAGAGATCGCGAGCCGGCGGGCCGCCGCTCGCAGAAGAGCCGCCTGGCTCGTGCCGGCGACGCCCCTGAGACTGCTGCTGCGCAACGGTCTGCTCAAGCTGGCCTCAGTCCGGCGTTTGCGGCGGCTGCTCTGGCCCATTCTGATCGGCAGCCCTTGAGAGACCGCGAGCCACTGGACATAAGCTGTGCTCGAGTGTCTCGGAACCCGCTGGATCGGGGCGTGCGGGTGGCGACACATCCTCGTCCCCATTTCGCTGGTAGCATCGCCCCATGACAGTTCAAAAATTCGGCGCCGCTCACGGCCAGGAGCGAGACGTCGAGACGATCGAGTTGGAGCTCGAGCCCGAAGAGTTACGTGCGTTGACGCAGACGGTGGGTTGCAGGACGACCGGCGCGAACGATTCGCATGACGGCTCGAGCAGGGGCGAGCACCGGCGGCCGAGTGCATCATCCTATTCGCGCGCACGCGTAGCGCTCCTGCTGTGCACTTCGGCTGCAGCGGCCCTGTTGGCAGTCGGTGATGCCAGTGTGGTCCGAGTGCCGGCTGTGACAGCAGTCGCCTCCGTGGCGCGGACGCCAATCGAGCGGCGGATCGTTGTGTCGACGCAGCAGCCGCCGCCCGTGCGCTTCACGAACCCATTCGACGCCACCGAGGTGTTTGAGTTTCCGGCGGGCACCAGCAAGTCGGCGGCGCGTGAAGCGGTGGCGAAGCTCCTGACCGAGCGCGCTCGCGGGCGGCACTATCTGCTGAGGGCGAAACGAGCGCACCACCATCGTCCGCATCCGGTCAATGCTCAGGACACTATGCCACCTGAGAGTAGCTCCGCGGTGTGAGGAGCCGTTCCGAGGGCTTGGGACCGTGCACTCTGATGAAGCGAGTGCGCTCGGATGTCGACAGGCTGTCGAGAATCTGCGCGAGCGCCAGTCTTGCGAAGCGCAGTGCAGAGTCCAGCTTGGCGAACTGGAGGGCCAGGTCCACAGGCTGCTCGGCACCCTTGAGGGCAGCGAGCTCAGTGCGCTGACGCTGCAGATCGGCCACCTGAGCCATCCGATAATGCGCCAGGGCGTTCGCGCGGCGAGATGCCCGGTTGATCCGGCGACTCACATCCGGGCTATCGTCAGTGGCGATGTCGCAGGAACAGAAACGCGGCATCGAACACTGCCGATTCGCGTGACTCTGCCGGAGGAGAAGGCGATGCAAAGGCTCAACGTCATCAGCGTCGCTGCGCTGGGAGTGATGGGGCTCACGGCACAGGTGGGCGCCGCCCATGACCCGAAGTTGAGTCACAGGCCGCAGGAAGAAGCCATTGCCGCCGCGCCTGTGCCGTATCGTGAGGAGCTCGTGACTTTCGCCAATCCTGAGGCGGCGGATGTGCGCCTTGCGGGAACCCTGACCTTGCCGCCGCAGGGAGCGCAACGATTTCCAGGCATCCTGCTGATCGCCGGCTCCGGCAGAAACGCTCGCAATGAGGAGTTCGGCGGCCATCACGAGCCATTTCTGGTACTGGCCGACACGCTGACACGACAAGGCTGTGCCGTGCTGCGCTACGACAAGCGCGGCATCGGCCAATCCACGGGGGACTACCCGGCGGCGACGACTCCAGACTTTGCCTCCGACGCCGCGGCCGCAGTCGCTTATCTGCGCAGCCGGCCGGATGTCGATGGCGCGAGAGTGGGGCTGGTCGGCCACTCCGAGGGGGCCAACATCGCCGCGATGCTCGCCGGGCAGGATCCTGGCGTTGCCTTCATTGTCATGCTGGCCCCGGCCGCCCTTCCAGGCGGGGTGTTGGTGGCTGAGCAGAATCGCCGGATGGCAATGGCTGACGGGGAAACCCGCGAAGCGGCCGCACAGACGTACCGCCTCGAGCGGCGCTTGTACGCCGCCATTGTCGCTTCCACGGATCCACAGGAGGCGCAAGCGCGAGTGAGGGCTATCCTGAGGTCCGCCGAACCCACCCCCAGCCCGGCGGAGGCCAGGCAGGCGATTCATTTCACCGAGCTGCCCTACATGCGGTTCATTCTGGCCTATGACCCCAGGCCGGCGCTCGCGGCAGTCCGGGTTCCCGCACTGGCTTTGTACGGGTCAAAGGACCTGATCAGTCCGTCGGATCTGAATCTACCGGCCTTGCGCAAGGCGCTGGCTCGCGATCGCGACGCCAGGATCGTGGAGATCCCGGGCCTCAACCATTTCTTCCAGCACGCGCACAGCGGCTCGCGGCAGGAATTTGCAACGATCGATGAGACCCTGGCACCGGAGCTGCTGACGCTGACCTCAGGTTGGATTGCGCAGCACACGCACTGAAGGGAGCAGCGTTGCCGAGCCTTCAGAGCGCAGCGGCGGCAGAGCCCGTCACCGCCCCCAGCATCGATTTGCCGGTCTGCGCCGTACAGTGGTCGTGCGTGCGCCGGATTCGGGACAGGGTTTCAGCGCGTCCGTCGCTCGGACCGGGGCACCGGCGAGGTATGGTATGGTGGGAGAGTGAGTTCGAGAGAAGGTGTACCCGGGGAGACAGACGCGAGACTCCCCAGGCTTCGGGTATTGCGTATCGGCGGATTACAGACTCTGGCCTTCGGCGCACTGGCGCTGCTGGGCGCCGCGGCGGTCGCCCACGCCGCTTCCAACGGGAAATCGCCACCGTACGGCATCGACAAGCGAGTCGTGCCTGACCCCTATCTGCGCATGCCGCAGGACATCAACGGCGCGCTGCCCAAGCTGCTTTCCCAAACCGGAGCCTTCAAGGATACGCGCACGCTGACGCCGGCCGACGGCCTCATTCCCTACGAGATACGCGTCCCCTTCTGGTCGGATGGCGCGAGCAAGGTGCGCTGGGTGTCCGTGCCGAAAGAGAAGATCGGGTTCTCGCCGACCGGCGACTGGACCTTCCCCAGCGGATCGGTGTTCGTGAAGACCTTCGAGTTGCCCGTCGATGAGGCCAACCCTGCGGTCAAGCGGCGTCTGGAGACGCGGCTGCTGGTGCGAGACAGCGCCGGTGGGGTGTATGGCGTCGTCTACAAGTGGCGAGCGGATAACAGCGATGCGGACTTGTTGAGCTCGAGCGTTACCGAGAAAATCCCAATCCGCACGGCAAAGGGTGCGACACGTTACCAGACCTGGTACTACCCCAGTCGCAAGGACTGCCTGCAGTGTCACAACACACACACCAGCGGCGTGCTGGGCGTGAAGACCCGGCAGATGAATCGCGACATCGCCTTCCCATCGGGTGTCACGGACAACCAGCTGCGGACCTGGAATCACCTCGGCCTGTTCTCGACGAAGCTCGACGAGGCGAGCCTGCCGAGCCTGCCCAGCCTGGCGGTGCTGGATGACAGCTCGCGCAGCATCGAGGATCGCGCCCGCTCGTACCTGGATGCCAACTGCTCACAATGCCACCGTCCCGGCGTCACGGTCGCCAACTTCGATGCGCGCTACGACACTCCGCTCGCCCGGCAGGGCCTCGTCGATGGACCGGTGCTCATCGATGAGCGCATCGATCACTCGCGCGTCATCGCTTCCAACGACATCTGGCGATCCATAGCCTTCAGGCGGGTGAACACCAACGGCGACATCCGCATGCCGCCGATCGCTCGCGAGACGATCGACCCGCAGGGAGTTGAGTTGCTGCGGCAGTGGATCGGCAGCCTCCCGGGCCGCCAGGTCGTGCCGCCGCCGGACATTGCGCCGGCGGCCGGCAACTACGCCAAGCCCATCAAGGTGACCTTGACCGATAGCGAGCCGGGAGCGCAGATCCACTACACCCTGGATGGCAGCACCCCGGCCGCATCCGACCCCGAGTACGACAAGCCCATCGAAGTCTCCGGGGCGACGATCGTGCGGGCGCGCGCCTTCAAGGACGGCTACACCCGCAGCATCGTCAATCAGGGCGTGTTCATCGTCGGTCAGTGAGCGGTCGGTACGACGGCGATGCCCCAGGGGCCTTCACCGGCCTTGAGCCGTGAGATTTCCTTGTTGCTCGCCAGGTCGACGACCGACACATCGTTCGAAGGGCCGTTTGCCGCGAACAGATATTTCCCGTCCGGAGACAGGACGATGCCCCACGGACGCTTGCCTACTTTGATGGTCGCGAGCACGGCATAGGTGTGCGCGTCGATCACCGAAACGGTGCCGGCGCGGCCGTCGCTGACATAGACCCGCTTGCCGTCAGGGGCGACCCTGACGCGCATCGGACGCGAGCCGGCCGGCAGGTCGATGGTTGACACGACTTTGTGCCCCGGCATGTCGATGACGTTCAACTTGCCGTAGGTCTCGGAAGGAATGAAGGCGACCTTGCTGTCGGGCATGAAGTCCACGCTGCGGGGGCGCACGGGTACGGTGAAGTGCCCGACGACTTTGTAGTGGGTCGTGTCGATCGCAAACACCTCGCCGCCGGTCTCACAGGTGACGTAGAACTCCTTGCCGTCGGGCGTCACGCCTACGCCCTCGGGCTCGCCGCCAACTGGGACGATGCTCACGACCTTGCCGCTGGCCAGGTTGATCGCGCTCGCGGTCTTGGTGTCCTCGTTCGACACATACAGCCGCGTGCCGTCGCTGCTGACGGCGAATTCCTCCGGATCGGAGCCTGCGGAGATCTTCTTCAGGAGCTTGTGGTGCGCGACGTCAATGAGGCCGATACCATCGGCCGACTTGTCGGCCTTGGCATCATCATCGTCGTCGTCGTCCTTCTGATTCTTCTTCAGGATCGGGTTGCCCTGGGCATCCAGCGGAGGCGGCCCCTCGATCGGCGAGCCGCTCAAGGCGACGTAGACCGTCTTGCCATCCGGACTTGCGTGGATGCCGCGCGGGCGCTTGCCGACGGGGAGGGTGTCCAGCACCTTGAACGTGCCCCCTTCGAAGATCGTCACCGTGCCCGCATGCTCGTTCGAGACGAATATCTCGTACCCGGGGGCGGCGCTGGCCGTCGACGTGAGAGCCACCGAGGTGAGCAATACGAGCACTCCTGAGACGCTCAGGCACGACTTGGCGCTGAATCCGATCATCCGCGTTTCTCCGTTTCCACCCGGGGCTGCGCGAATCTGCGTTGCTGCAGTCGCGCGGGCACAGCTTACACAACTGGCGAAGCCCCCTGGTAGTTCGGGAAATCATCGCGTGGCGTCTGCACGTCTAACCTGCCGCTGCATATCGGCCAGCGGTTGCACGGCAGCCTGGAAAAGAGCTACACCTGTGACCCGAACACACATCGATGGCGTGCCGTGAGCGCAGGAGCAGCCATGACCAGAGTCACTTATCACATCGTGCAGCACGATGGCGGGTGGGCATACAAAGTCGACGAGACGTTCTCCGAAACGTTTGCCTCGCATGACCTCGCGCGCGAGGCCGCGGAACTGGCGGCAAGGGAGCAAGTCCAGAGGGGGGCAACCGTGCGCATCTCCTATGAGGACAAGCAGGGACACTGGCACAAGGAGATGTCCCCGGGAGACGATCGACCGGATACCGACGTCGAGGGCTAGCGCGCCGGCGAACGAGCCTTCTGCTCGGGGGCGCCACGGGGCCCGCGAGGCACGAATCCTGCGAAGCGGGGCGGCAATGCTGGTGCTCGCTCGCTCCTTCATCCGCGGCTCGCTGTGCGCTGCGACGCTGTTCGGCGCCTGCTATGCCGTACCTGTAGCGGGGCAGGAGGCCAACACGGCTCCAGCCTCGCAGAAGAGCGCGCCGCCGCCGCAGGCGATCACGCCACAGCAGGTCCTCTCTCATGTGACCCGGACGGTGGACTGGTATCGGGGGCTGGGGAATGTCGAGCAGCTCGAGGGTACGCCGCAGGACCTGCTCGCGCGCGACCGGCTCCACGATCAATCTCTGACTGCGGTCCGCCTCGCGTTCGAGTTCGGGCGAGCGTGCGCCTCGATTCTCAAGGCGCGCCCCGCGAGCGCCGATTCGGACAAAGCGCCGCCGGCGGCGAGCGGCTTTGCCGGCCAGCTCGATCAGATCAGCGATCGTGTGGCGCAGCGAATCGCGGCTCTGCAGGCGCAGCTGTCCGGGTTGGACGGGCAGTTGGCCAAGGCACGAGGCAAGCAGAAAGCCGCCCTCAGCGCGCAGCGCGGTAACGTGCAGGCAGCCCTGGCGCTTTTGAAGGAAGTACAGGGCAGCATGCAGGACATGCAACGCTTCGAGTCCTACACCCTGCAGGGAGACAACGGCGGGCAGAGCGGTCTGGCGGGGCAGATTGCCGACCTGGAAAAGTCGGTCCCGGAGCTGCGGGCGGGCGCAACGACTCCGGGAGCGTCCGCAGGATCGGCCAAGAGCAACAGCGCCAGCCCGAGCGGCGGCGGCTCCGCCTCGAAAAGCGCGCCGGCATCCTCGTCGGCCGCCGCCGCTCAGTTCCATCCCGAATCGGCGGGCATTCTGGCCCTGATCCCCGAGTGGTTCTCGGTGCACGGCACTCATCGCCAGCTGTCCGCGGCCATCAAACAGACCAACGCGCTCATCGAGGAGGTCAACACCCAGCGGAGCACGGTCACCAGCGCGGTTCGCCAGGTCCTGCGGGACGCCTTCGCCGCCGACACGGATGCCGATGTTGCCCAGCTCAATGGGCAGAAGGCGCAGCTGGAGGCCGGTACGGCCGAATTCAAGAAGCTCTCGACCGCGCTCGTTCCGATAGGCGAGCAGGCCCTGACGTTGGAGAGCGCTCAGGGCACGCTACGGGACTGGAACGACCAGGTGATTGCGCGGGGGGACACCGTATCCGGGTATCTGCTGCTGCGGATCGGGTTCCTGCTCGCCTCCGTGGCAGCGGTGCTGGTGATCTCCGAAGTCTGGCGGCGTGCCACGTTCCGCTACCTGCACGATGCGCGCCGCCGGCGGCAGTTTCTCATCCTGCGGCGCGTCGCCGTTGGTGTCGCGCTCACCGTGGTCATCGTGTTTGGTCTGGTATCCGAGCTCGGCTCGGTGGCGACCTACGCGGGCTTCGTGACGGCCGGAGTGGCGGTCGCCATGCAGAACGTGATTCTGGCGATCGTGGCGTATTTCTTCCTGATAGGCCGCTACGGAGTGCGGGTGGGCGATCGCGTCACCCTCGCGGGTGTGACCGGCCGGGTCGTGGAGATCGGCCTGGTTCGTATCTACCTCATGGAGCTTGCGGGGCCCGAGCTGCATTCGACCGGGCGCATCGTGGTTCTCTCCAACGCCGTCCTGTTCCAGCCT
>DATNEN010000287.1:0-10497 GCA_035552975.1 Steroidobacteraceae bacterium | reverse complement strand
AGTGTGGTGTCGGGCGTACGGGATATCCGTTCGCCGCCAACATGTATGGTGTCATGCCGGACATGATCACGACCGCGAAGGCTCTCGGGAATGGTTTCCCGTGCGCGGCGATGCTGGCCAACGCCCGGATCTCCGCGACCCTCAAGCTGGACCTGTTGGGAACCACCTTCGGTGGCGGTCCGATGGCGTGCGCGGTGATGGAAGCGGTCATCGAGGCGATCGAGTCGGAGAAACTGCTCGAGCGTGTACGCAGGGTGGGCGCGTATATCCGTAATACCTGCATCGTCGGCCCGATCACGGGGCACCAGGGCGCCGGGTTCCTGACCGGGCTGCGCACGACGCGGCCGGCGAAGGAGATTCAGAAGGAGTTGCTCGAATGCGGCATTCTCGCCGGCACGGCGAGTGATCCGAACATCCTGCGGCTCCTGCCGGCGTTCATCCTCGAAGAGGAGCACGTCGACATGCTCAGGGACGCTCTGGCGGATCTGCCTGCATGAAGCGCTTTCTGGACCTCGCCGACTTCGAGCGCGATGAGATCATCGCGCTGCTCGAGCTTGCACGGCGCCTGGAGCGCCATCCGGAGCCGCAGGCGCTCGCCGGCAAGATTCTCGGGCTCGTCTTCTTCAATCCCTCGCTGCGGACGCTCGCCTCGTTCCAGTCGGGCATGGCCCGGCTCGGGGGAAGCTCGTTCGTCATCACCCCGGGTCAGGGCACGTGGCATCTGGAGACGCGCCTCGGAGCGGTGATGAACGGCACCGCGGCCGAGCACGTGCGCGAGGGCATTCCGGCCCTGGCTTCCTACTGCGATGCGCTCGGTATCCGCGCGTTCGCCGACCTCAAGGACCTGCGCGCCGACCTCGCGGAGACCCACTTCAAGTCGATGAGCGAGCTCGTGGACAAGCCGCTGATCAATCTGGAGTCGGCAATCAACCATCCGTGTCAGGCGCTTGCGGATTGGAAGACGATCGACGAGCTGGGTGTGCCGCGCGGCGGACGGTTCGTCCTGTCGTGGGTGTACCATCCGCGCGCCCTGCCGCTCGCCGTACCGGCAGCGGCACTTCATATGGCCGCGATGCGCGGCATGGAAGTCGTCGTGCTGCGCCCGGAGGGGTTCGCGCTACCGCCCGAAATCATGGAGAAGGCGCGTCGCGCCGCCGCCCACTCCGGCGGCTCGGTTACGCAGACGAGCGAGCGTGCGGCTGCCCTGACCGGCGCTCACATTGTCTATGCGAAGGAATGGGGTGCGACTTCCTGCTACGGCGACTCTGAGGGAGATGCTCGCCTGCGCGGAGGTTTGACCGACTGGTGCGTGCGCAACGATTGGTTCGCACGCGCCGCGGACAACTGCAAGCTCATGCATTGCCTGCCGGTGCGCCGCAATACGGCGGTGGCCGACGAGGTTCTCGACAGCCCGCGCAGCGCCGTGCAGCGCGAGGCCTACAACCGCCTGGTCGTGCAGATGGCGGTGCTCTACAACATGCTGAAAGGAATGTAGGAAATCCCATGCTCATGCATCGAGGCGACCAAGCTCTCGCCATCCGCGCGCTCAAGAGCGCCGCGCCCTATATCCGCATGTACAAAGGCAAGACCTTCGTGGTGAAGGCCGGCGGCGGCGTCTTTGGCGACCCCGCGTCCACGCGCCAGCTGGTCGAGCAGATCGCAATCCTGCATTACTTCGGCGTGCGTGTGGTCATGGTCCACGGCGGCGGGCCGCAGCTCACGGAGCTGTCCGATGCGCTGGGCGTTCCGACACGCATGGTCGAGGGCCGACGCATCACGGATGCCAAGGCGATCGATGTGACATCGATGGTGCTCAATGGCCTGATCAACACGCGCATCCTGGCGATCTGCCGGGACCTGAACATCGAAGCGGTCGGCATCAGCGGCGTGGACGCGGGTCTGGTGAGAGCCCACAAGCGGGCTCCCATGCGGATGGGAGCGAGCGGGGAGCTGGTGGACTTCGGCTTCGTCGGCGACATCGACGGCGTCGACTCCACCGTGTTGCGCAAGCTGCTCGACAATGGGCTGATGCCGGTCGTCAGCCCGCTCTCGGCCGATGAGACCGGCGTGCTTCTGAACATCAATGCAGACACGGTGGCGGCGGCGATCGGCGCGGCACTCTCCGCGGAGAAGCTGATCCTTTGTACGGGCGCACCTGGCATCCTCGGCAGTGTGGAGGATCCGGGCTCGCTCATCTCCTACACCGACGTGCATGGCCTGAAGCGGCTGCGCGAAGAGGGCCGGATCGCGGAGGGAATGCTTCCCAAGGCCAAGGCGATCGAGGATGCAATTCGCGGCGGAGTGCGGCGCGTGCACGTGGTTTCCTACAAAGCCCCGGAGGGCGTTCTCGGTGAAGTGTTCACGAACGAGGGCACGGGCACGCTGATCGTCGCGAACGTCAACGAGGTCACCCCTGCCGAGCAGCAGAGCGCGACGCCCACCAGCTGACATGACACGTCTGTGGGACAAGGGCGCGCCTCTGGATGACCGTGTACTGCAGTACACGGCGGGTGAGGACTATGTGCTGGATGAGCGTCTCGTTCGTTACGACGTGCGGGCGTCGATCGCGCACGCCGAGATGCTCAATTCACAGAAGTTGCTGGCGGATGCCGACCTGGCCGCCATTCGCTCCGGGCTCACCGCCATCGGCGAGGCGCACGAGCGCGGCGAGTGGCGCATCGAGCTGGTGGATGAAGACGGCCAGACGGCGCTCGAAAGACGCCTGACGGAGCGCATCGGCCCGGCCGGCGGACGTGTTCACCTCGGACGCTCGCGCAACGACCAGGTATTGACCGCCATCCGGCTGTACCTGCGGGATGTCATCGAGGAGCTGCGCTCGGGCGCGCTGACCGTTGCCGCAGCGCTCGACCGGCTCGCTGCCAGGGAGCAGAGCACGCCGCTTCCCGGCTACACGCACATGCAGCAGGCGATGCCCAGCTCCGTCCCGCTCTGGGCCGGCGGCTTCGCAGCGGAAATCCGCGACGATGCCGAGGCGCTGCGTCTCGTCCAGCGCCGCGCCGACCGCAGCCCGCTGGGCTCGGCCGCGGGCTATGGAACACCCGGCCTGCCGATCGACCGCAACGCGACTCGCCAGGCGCTGCAGTTCGCAGCGATTCATGAGCCCGTCACCGCGGTGCAGCTGTCGCGCGGGAAGGCGGAAGCTCAGCTGCTCTTCGAGACGACGCTGCTCATGCAGGATCTCGGCCGCTTCGCGGCCGACGTGCTGCTGTTCTACACGCAGG
Source organism: Steroidobacteraceae bacterium (assembly GCA_035552975.1). GTDB lineage: Bacteria > Pseudomonadota > Gammaproteobacteria > Steroidobacterales > Steroidobacteraceae > 13-2-20CM-66-19. Next base: position 7,255 of record DATNEN010000287.1, on the reverse strand, counting down.
AGTTCGGCTTGCTGGCGCTCCCGGAGGCCTTCACCACCGGTTCCTCGATCATGCCGCAGAAACGCAACCCGGACGTGTTCGAGCTGATCCGCGGCCGCTCGGCGAGCAGCCTCGCCTGCCTCATCGAGGCGCTCGGGGTTTTCGCGAAGCTCCCTTCGGGCTATCAGCGCGACCTGCAGCTGCTGAAATTCCCCCTGTTCCGCGGGATCGACCTGGCTCTGCAGACGCTCGACATCCTGACTCCGGCGATCGATGCCATGCGCTTCCGCGCCGAGCGCATCCAGCTGGACCCGGCGATGCACGCGGCCGAAGAAGCCAACCGCCTGGTCGTCACGGAAGGAATTCCATTCCGTGAAGCCTACCGGCGCGTGGCGGCGAAGCTGAAACGCTGAAGCGCGCGCGGGCCTGGGGCACACGATTGCTGCAGCGCCGCAGGCGCCCCGGTCTGGGCACGCGCTACCACTGAAGCCCTGCAACGTCCCCGATCTCGTGCGCTATTGCCGCGCGTCCCGCCGCTCCTGGGCGCGCTGCTGCGGGTCCGCGCTCTGGCTGGAAATCAGGATCAGGTGGGTGATGAACTCGCGGATGTCCGAGCCCCAGATGTCGTTGTGATCCGCGATCAGGTGCTTGTCCACCTTGACGACGAGGTAAGGATTGCGGGGCGCTGAATTCGCCGTCCGCTGCAACACGCTGCCGGGAAAATCGATGCTGCCGCCGCTGCGGTCGTCCTCCCAGCTCCCCGCCGCCGCCGCGGCCGTCCTGACTTTCCGGCTCGCCGCCTGTGGGGTGTTGCCGGTCGTGGCAACCGCGGACGTGGCCGGAACCGCCGTCAGCGTGTGGGTCCGGTACGGCTCGAAGTGCCCGACCGCATCGACGTCCGCCCGGTGCTCATCGATGCGCTCCGGCGAGCCGGTGACCGGATTGTCGCGCTCCATCAGGCGCTGCTTCTCGAACCACGTGGAGAACCAGCGCCCCATCGGAAACGCGATGCCCGTGGCCCAGTCGGCTTCGGAGGTGAGGATCGCGAGCACTGGCAGCTGACTGGGCGCATAGGTTTTCATCTCGGTCGCCATATCCGCCAGCGGCGCATACAACTGGGCCTCGAACGCGGGGTTGATGAGCACCACGAGATTGCCGAACCCCTGCGCCGGGCCCGCGGGGTGCTCCGGAGTGCCGGCCGACAGCACGAAGCGCGACTCCAGAATCTGCTCGAGCGCAGAGAACACGACCGCACCCCCGAAGCTGTGCCCGACCACGATCAGCCGGCTGCGGGTGTTGGGGTCGTGCGCAATGCGCTGCTGGCGCAGCATCTCCAGCCGCTGCAGCACTTCGGTCACCTGGCCATGTCCGACCATGTGGGCGGTGTTCTTGCGGTCCCAGAAGGTCAGGTTGTCGATTCCGGCGGTCGTGAGGGAAGCGCCGCGCCAGCCGACGTAGACGCCGATCACCGCGCGCGCCGGCTTGCCGATCTTGCGACTGAGCTCGATCTCCACCGCGCTCAGTTGGATGAGCGCGTCGCGGAAGTGTGCGACGTTGTCATCCTCGACGCCGTTGCCGTCGAAGCCGGCGTTGTGCTTCCAACCGTGGACGAATACGACCATCAGATAGTCGTTCGTGCCGTTGGACGTCTGCGCCGCCACACTGCCGAGTACGGCCTTCATCTGGCCGCGATCCCACAGCTGCCCCTGGTCGTCCAGCTCGATGAAGCCGAGGGTGTAGCCCGGCTTGCCCGCAACGTCCGGCTGCAGGACCTGGATCGTGTTGCGCTGGCATTTTTTCGCCACTGTGGCCGGATCGCTGTCGACGCACACGGTCTTGATGTCCGTGCGGTACATGCTGAAGGGAGCGCACGCCGCGAGGGCCAGTGTCAGAAGGAGGGCAAGACCGACTCGCCGGTTCATGGCGCGGTTTGCCAATGAGCGCGCACCGGGCCCCGGAGCAGGTCGTTCACGACGGTCTCGAGCTCCTCCAGTGTCAGGTCCGCGGGGTTCTCACCTGGCCCCACCCCTGCTCCACCGCTGCAGACGAATTCGGCGATGGTCGCTCCCAAGGCCCGGTACGACTCGAGCTGCGATTCGCTGAACCACTGATCTGTCGTGCTCTCGTGCGGGAAGTCGGGGCTGGCGGAGGCATAGCTGCGGATGTCGGCCCGCTCGGTTCCCTGGTAAGTGGGCTTCAGGTAGAGCAGCCAGCCCGGCACGGCGGATCCGGGATAGCGGATGCTGCCCACCGCGAAGCGCATGCCGGGCACCGGAGGATTCTGGCGCTCGCGGATCTCGAGCTTGTTGAATTCGATGCTGACGCCGAAGTCGATGAAGACCTTGCGTACGGCATTACCCAGATCCTCGAACGTGCAGTGCGGATCGCAGCCGGCATCGCTCACGACGATGCGCCGGCAGCGCCGGCGGATCATCTCGTACAGCCCGAGATTCTCGAAGTGGCCCCCATCCGACAGATAGATGTAGCGGAAATCGTCGCGCGTCTCCCCCGCCAGCTCGCGCAACGCCGGCGAGAGCGAGAACACCGGCCCTTCGCGTTTGTAGGTGACGGCATCGCGCGGATTGCCCAGCCACCAGCCGAGCCGGACGTTGAACAGCATCAGCAGGAAACTCACCAGCGGGGAGGAGTTGTAGCCCTGATTGGGACTGACCGCCGCGCCGGAGATGGCCATCGCAGTGCCCAGGCTGAGGCCGCCGTCCCCGCCGTACAACAGGGTCGGGCGATAGCCGACTGCCGGGTTGTCGCAACCGCAATGCAGGCGCGTCATGGTGAAGGATTCGGCCTTGCGCTCCTGCCAGGCCCGGTTCCCGGACGAGACGACGTTCAGGGCGGTGTTGATCACGTGGAACAGCCGGCCGGGGTTGGACCTGGGTGTCAGCTGTGCGAGCTTCAGGTCGTCCTTGGGATCGAAGCCGGTGAAAGGATCCGCCGTCTTGCGCGCGCTGCCGCGTGCGGCGCCCAGGAACGCGCGCACCAGCCGGTTGCGGTACAACGCGTGCATCGAGAAGCGGTTGATGTTGATGAAGCGCGACAGAATGAACGCCACAGCGATCAGGCCCACCCCCAGCAGCGCGTCGATGAATACGACTGCGGCGCCTGACTGCGCCACGCTCTGCAGCAGGGCCGGCGCGCCGGCCGCGCTGGCATGGGAGCGCAACGCGTGTCGCAGGGCCAGCTCGAGCTGTTGGTTCAGCAGCGCGAGCCCGGCGCTCAGCAGAATGGCGAAAATGACCGCGGCGGCGCTGGTCAGCCGCATCAGCGGAACGCTCTTGACCAGCTGTGCCGCCTTGGTGGCGGCCGTGAGGCCGCTCGAGCCCAGCAGCAGAGTCGCCAGACCGGAAAGGCCGCCGGCCGCCGTGACGATCCAGGCGGACAACCGGTGCATCTGCTGCAGCCCATCCGGCGCATACAACGCAGCGGCGCTCAGGATCAACCAGGTCACCGCGGCGGCGACCAGCCAGCCGGAGGAGCGCGCCAGCCACTCCCGGTCCATGTTGCCTTTGCGGGAAAAGCTGGCGAGGCCCACGTACAGCAGCTCGCCCACCAGGTAAGCCGTGACGAACCCGCTCAAACCCAGTGTCACCGCGGCCGGAACGATGGCACCCGCGCGGCCGGGAGGCAGGCTCGCCGCAATGATCTGCATCTCGACGGTCGCCAGCGTTCCGACGACGGCCCCCGATACCATCCACCAGAAGACATCGACCCATTCGATCTGCCGTTCGCTCGGGTCGGTTCGACTGCGCGAGGACAGTCGACCGAGAGCCCACGCCAACAGGTAAACGACTGCGCCCCAGCCTGCCCCGCCGTAGAGTGGAATGTCGGGATCGGTGACCACGGTTGCGGCAATGGTCAGCAGCGCCCCCGAAGCCACCAACGGAAGCAGCACGGTGATCCGGAAACGGCCGTCGGTGAGCCAGTTCCCCGCCCTGCGAAATCGGCCATACACCGAGAAGCTCAATCCGATCAGAGCGGCCGCCGCACCCAGCAGCCTCGCGATGTCGAACCAGCCGTCCGCACACACTTGCTCGCCGGTCACCGTGGACAGCAGCGAGCACATCGCCGTGAATTTCCCACGATGCAGACAGTTCAGGACCGCCGCGCACAGCCGCGGCAACATCAGGCAGCCCATGAAGAACGGCACGAACAGCATCCAGTTCAAGAGCAGGTTGCGCACGTACAGAGCCACGACCGTCCAGGTGTCTGCCGAGAACAGGCCCAGTTGCGGCGTGAGGTAGTTGCTGTCGGCGCGAATTCCCGTGATCTGCTGTGCCTCGCGGCCGGTTTCCATGGCCATGTTCAGCCCTTCGCGCACGCTCTGGTCGTCGGCACAATGGCGCCACGCGGTCAGCCAGCTGGCGATGTAGCCTCCACCGGAGACGCTCGAGAGATAGTGGAAGCGATTCAACAGGCCAAAGCGGGCCAGGCCCTGCATGACGCCCAGTGCGAAGGTCGCGCTGCGAATGCCGCCGCCGGACAGGCACAGGGCCGTGGTGCCGCTGCGCTCGGCCGCGTGCAGGATGCGCTGCTCGTACTGCGACTGCGATTCCGTGGAGCCGCGCGGTGCCAGCGCTTCCTTTTCCAGATCGCTCCCGCACAACTCCTGCAACTCGGCCCGCAGAACTTCGTGGAACTGGAGTCTTTCCGCCATAGAGACCGATAGCCTCCCTCGCGCGTGAGGTCAGAGGTTGGTTTGAGACGGGCCCCGAGCGCCGGCCAGACTATACCGCTAAGGCGCGTCCGGCTGAACCTCGGGCACGGCGTTGGCGAACGCAGCCTGCGCGCTGAGGAAGCTATTGATCGCGCGCAGCGTGGGGAAAGGCTCGAGATCGCATTTGAAGCGCACTGCGTTGTACATCTGCGGCACGAGGCAGATGTCAGCCATGGTCACGGTGCTGCCGAACATGTGCCGCCCATCACCGCTCATCCGCCGCGCCTGCTCTTCCAGCCCCACGAGGCCGGTGGCGATCCAATGTCGGTACCAGCCCTTGATGGCCTCTTCATCGGCGCCAAGCGGCGAGCGCAGGTAATTCAGGACGCGCAGATTGTTGAGCGGATGGATGTCACAGGCGATCGCGAGGGCCATCGAGCGCACCTGGGCCCGCTCCACCGCAGTGCGGGGCAACAGCGGCGGCTCCGGATACGCTTCCTCCAGGTACTCCAGCAGCGCGAGCGACTGCGACAGCGTCGCGCCCTGATCCTCGAGCGCCGGCACGAGCCCCTGCGGATTGAGTGCCCGGTAGGCGGGCTTGGTGTGCTGGCTCTCGCCGCGCAGGTCGACCCGCACCGACTCGTAAGCGAGCTTCTTGACGTTCAGTGCGATGCGCACGCGGAATGCGGCGCTGCTGCGGAAGTAGGTGTACAGCTTCATGCGAGGGCGCTGCGGAGATGCGTATACAGCTTCATGCGAGGCCGCTGCGGAGAGGCACGTACAGCTTCACGCGCCTGCGACGATCGTCGTGGTGAGCCCCTCCAGTCCGTCGATACCGCCCTCGATCCGATCGCCCGGTCGCAACGGCCCCACACCGGCCGGCGTGCCGGTGAAGATCAGATCGCCCGGTTGCAGATCGAAAAGACTGGACAGCTCGGCAATGATCTCCGGCACGCTCCAGATCATGTTGGCGAGGTCGGTCTGCTGGCGGATCTCGTTGTTGACCTTGAGCCACATGCGGCCGCTCGCCACGTGCCCGCGGGCAACCGGGCGGATCGCGCCGATCGGTGCCGAGTGATCGAAGGCCTTGCCCACATCCCAGGGCTCGCCGCGCTTCTTCGCGGCCTGCTGCAGATCGCGTCGTGTCAGGTCGATGCCGACGGCGTAGCCAAAGACATGCCCGAGCGCATCGGCGGCCTTGATCCGGGCACCGCCGCCTCCGATGGCGACCACCAGCTCGATCTCATAATGGAAATTGGCGGTTCGCGGCGGCATCGGCACTGACGCTCCGGTCGCGGTGACCGCATCCGGGGGCTTCGTGAAGAACACCGGTGGATCGCTCTTCGGATCGGTCCCCATCTCCTGGGCGTGGTCCGCATAGTTGCGCCCGACACAGTAGATGCGGTGGACGGGAAAGCGCTGCGAGCTTCCAGTGACGGCGACGCTGGGCACGGGCCCGGGCGTGAAAGCGAAGTCGGTCATCGGCGGGACGCTCCCTTGGGACTTTTCAGGGGTATTTCGGAAGGGATATTGGTCTGGGGCTCCGCTAGACTACCAGCGATGGGGATCTGGCGTACCGAACCGACGATAGCGGAGATTCAGGAGCACGCGCGCCATACGCTCGCGGAGCACATTGATATCCGCTTCACCGAACGGGGCGCGGACTTTCTGCGCGCGACCATGCCCGTCAATCCGCATACCCATCAGCCCTCCGGGGTGCTGCATGGCGGTGCGTCGGTCGCCTTGGCCGAGACGGTCGGGAGCGTTGCCGCAAACTTGTGTGTCGACCGGGCGACGCAGATGTGCCTCGGCCAGGAGATCAACGCGAATCACCTTCGTCCCGTCGCGGCCGGACTCGTGACGGCGACGGCGCGCCCCTACCATATCGGTAGCCGCAGCCAGGTCTGGCACATCGAGATCCGGGACGAGCAGGACAAGCTCGTCTGCATCTCGCGCCTCACCATGGCAGTGGTCCCCCGCAAGCCCGGGGAAGCGGCGCGCAAATAGGAGAATGCATTCATGATCAACACACCCGGCTCCGCAGGATTTGTGCAGCCCACGGACGAATCGCTCGTCACGTACACGCACGCGATCTATGCCCTTCACAGTCTCGCCGTGCTCATCGGGTTATCGACCGCTGCCACGATTGTGTTCAGCTTTGTCGCCGGCGTGCCGTCGATCGTCGCTGTCATCATGAACTATGCGCGCCGTCCGGCCGTGCGCGGCACGTTCCTGGATTCGCACTTCACGTGGCAGATCCGGACGTTCTGGTTTGCCCTGTTGTGGGTCGTGGTTGCGTGGCTCGTCTCCCTTCCCCTGATGGTGATTCTGATCGGCTTCCCGCTGCTGGTGGCTGCCCACGTCGCCCTCGGGATCTGGATCATCTACCGTGTCGTGCGCGGCTGGCTCGCGTTGCGCGACCGAAGGGCCATGTACGTATGAAGACTCGGGCGGCCTGGGTGGCCATCCTGTTGCTCGGTGCGCTCGGCTGCGGTCTGAAGGGCCCACTGTACCTGCCAGATCACGCCGGCGCCGTGGTGACTCGCCCTGCCGCCGCCGCTCAGAACACCTCACCGACTCAACAGGCGGGTGCGGCTAGCCAGCCCG
>DATNEN010000286.1:0-7408 GCA_035552975.1 Steroidobacteraceae bacterium | reverse complement strand
GACGTATTTTAGACGTTCGTAACCGAACGGGGCGTCGTATCTGCCTTATCCTCCGCTCCCGCGTGACTCATCTTACCGCCCCACTCGCGCCGCTCCTGAGCTTCGCCCTGCTGGCCAGCGCGCTTGCCGCAGCCTCGCCGGTCACTGCCGCCCCGCCAGCCTCCCATGGGCCGCCCGTTCCCGCACCGGCAGGGCTGGCGCTGACGCCTTGCCAGCTGCAGCACCCCGAGCGCATCGCCTCGGTCACGGCCGAATGCGGCGTGCTGAGCGTGCCGGAGAACCCGGCCCGGCCCGAAGGGCGCCGGATCGGGCTGTACGTCGCTCGTGTGCCTGCGATCAACAAGCACAAGAGCGCTGACCCGCTGTTCGTCCTGGCGGGCGGCCCCGGGATGGCCGCGACGACGTTCTACACGACCGTGGCTCCGGTGTTCGCGCGAGTTCACCGCGATCGCGACATCGTGCTCGTCGATCAGCGGGGCACGGGCCGCTCGAACGCTCTGAATTGCGAGCTCAGCGACGACCTCCTCACGCAGGAGACGGATGCGCAGGTCGTGGCCGAAGCGGCGCGCTGCCTGAAGGATACTAGCGCGCACGCGGACGTCGCCTACTACACGACCAGTGTGGCCGTGCAGGATCTGGACACCGTACGGGCGGCGCTCGGCTATGACCGAATCAACCTGTATGGCGGCTCATATGGCACGCGCGTCGCGCAGCACTACCTGAGGCGGTTCCCGACGCACACGCGCACCGTGATTCTCGATGGCGTCGTGCCTCCAACGCTGGCGTTGGGGCCGGCGGTCGCCGTGGATGCGCAGAACGCGCTGCTACGCATCCTGGCGCGCTGCACAAGGGAGCCGCAATGCCAGTCGCGATTCGGAGATCCGGTAGCGGACTATCACAAGTTGAGCGCGCAGATGCGCATTCAACCGGTTCCGATCACGATCGCCGACCCCACGACGGGGGAGCAGTCGAAGCTAGAGCTGTCGACGCTCCAGCTCGCGACAGTGCTGCGCTTGACGACCTACACGCCGCAGGAAGCCGCGCTGCTGCCGCTCATCCTGCATCGTGCGAGTGAGAGCGGCGATTTCATGCCGCTCGCGACGCAATATCTGCTGATCAGCCGCTCATTGGGTGACCAACTCTCCTACGGAATGCACAACAGCGTGGTGTGCGCCGAAGACGTCCCGTTCTACAACGAGAAGACCATCGATAGAAAGCTCCTGGAGCAAACCTACCTAGGCACCTCCGCCGTCGACGGGCTACGCGACATCTGTCAGGTCTGGCCGCGCGGACCGATCGACAAGGACTTTCATGAGCCGCTGCACTCGGACGTGCCTGCGCTGCTGCTCTCGGGAAGCGACGACCCTGCAACACCGGTGGCCGATGCCCAGGAGGCGCTGCGTGGATTCACGCAAGGCCTGCATGTCGTGTTGAAGGGCTTCGGGCACGGGCAACTCGTAGCGCCGTGCGTCGATCGGATCATGGCGCGCTTCATCGAAACGGGAACCGTGAACGGACTGGACGTCTCGTGCACGTCGCGGGACAAACCGACGCCTTTCTTCATCTCCCTGAACGGCCCGCCACCGTGATCGAGGCGACTGGACTGAAGAAGCATTTCGGCGCGGTGCAAGCGGTGCGCGACGTGAGTCTGCGCGCGCTCGACGGCCGTATCACCGGGCTGCTGGGCCCGAACGGCGCCGGCAAGTCGACGACCCTGCGAATTCTCTACACCGTACTGCCGCCGGACGGCGGAGACGCGCTGGTCGACGGCGTGAGCGCGATCCGCGATCCCCTGGAGGCCCGCCGCCGCATCGGCGTGCTGCCGCACTCGGCCGGCATCTATCCCAACCTGACGGCGCGGGAAAATATCGCCTACTTCGGCGAGCTGCACGGCTTGTCGCGCGGCGAACGGAACGCCCGTACGGCTCAGATGATCAGCCTGCTGGAGATGGAGGAGTTCGCCGACCGCCGGGCGAAGGGTTTCTCCCAAGGCCAGCGGATCAAGACGGCGCTCGCGCGCGCGCTCATTCACCGGCCCAGAAACGTGTTGCTGGATGAGCCGACGAACGGACTGGACGTGATGGCGGTGCGCAGCCTGCGACGCCTGCTCGGAAAACTGCGCGACGAAGGGCACTGCGTGCTGTTTTCCAGCCACGTCATGCAGGAAGTCGGCGCGCTGTGCGACGAGGTTGTCGTAATCGCACACGGGAAGGTGCTCGCCAGCGGCACTCCTGCGGAGATTCAGGCACGCACCGGCGAGCCGACGCTGGAAGATGCGTTCGTCCGTCTCATCGGCACCGGCGAGGGGTTGGTCTGATGCGCGCGATCGGAGCCGTCACGCGCGCACTGATGCGTGTTGCCCGCGCCCGCGGCGGACTAGCCTGATGGCGCGCGCAGGCGGGGCATGGGCGGCGATCCTTGGGGTCTTCCGCAAGGAGTTTCGCGAGAACCTGCGTGATCGGCGTACCGTCAGCGCGGCGCTCATCTTCGGACCATTGTTCGGCCCTCTGCTGTTCGCTGCCGCTCTGCAGCTGACGATTCATCGTGGAGATTCTTCGGCGGATCGACCCGTGAAGCTGGCGGTGATGCACGCTGAGCGGGCCCCCAATCTTCTCGACTTCCTTCGGCAGTATTCGGTGACGGTCGAGCCGGTGAGCTTCGATGACGCCGGCGCACGCCGGGCTGTGACAGACCGTCGCTACTCGATAGTGCTGAGCGTCAGCGGCGATTTTGGTGCCCGGCTGGCAGGGGGTGACCCCGCGACGGTGAGTCTCTACACCGACGCCTCGGACGATTCGAACGGCCGGGACGTGGCGCGCGTACGCGCAATCCTCGCCCAGTACGACTCCACGCTGGCGCGCATGCGGGTGATCCTGCGGGGAGTCGACCCCTTGGTGCTCTCGCCGATCGTAGTCGAGAATATCGACGTATCGACGCCGGCGAGTCGCGCCGTCCTGCTCTTGGGCACGTTCAGCTATCTGGTGGTGGTGACCATGCTCATGGGAGGCATGTATCTCGCCATCGACGCGACGGCAGGAGAGCGCGAGCGCGGCTCACTGGAGCCGCTGCTGACGGTCCCGGTCCGGCGCGAGTACCTGATCTACGGAAAGATCCTGACGGCCTGCGCGTACATGACGCTCTCGCTGGTGCTGACGATCATCGTGTTTTCCGTCGTGCTCGAGCCCGTCGACCTGGCCCGCTTCGGCATGACGCTGAACCTGGGGCCGCTGGTGGCATTCAAGATCATCCTGTGCTGCCTGCCCCTGGTTCCGCTCGGGGCGGGGCTCATGACGCTCGTTGCGTCCTTCACGCGCAGCTATCGTGAGGCGCAGACCTACCTGGGCCTGATCCTGGTGATTCCGACGCTGCCGCTGGTGTTTGCCAGCCTCATGGGGCTGCGGCCCACGGCCAGGTTGATGGCGGTTCCGTCGCTCAGCCAGCACTTTCTCATGACGAGCCTGCTGCGCGACGAGCCGATCCCCCTGGCCTATCTGGCGCTATCGGTGGGCGTCACGCTCGCCGTCGGTGCCTTGCTCGTGGGCATCGCCGGCCGGCTCTACCATCGGGAGGCGTTGCTCGGCTGAGGTCATGCGTCGCTCGCCGAAAGGCGCGGGCGGCGGCCCGGCGTGCGGCTCGGCTGACGTCTGCGTTGCGCCGCGGGCCGCAGCGACTCGCAAAGCCGCGACGGCTCGCGCCAGATGGGCGTCCGCGAATTCGCGCGCCTGCACCTCGAAACGATTGTTCCAGTACCCATGCCGCAGACACTCCAGAAGGTACCGGGGTGTCGTCAGATCGCGCGATTCCCACTGTTTGATGACGTGGCAATACTCGTGCAGCATCAGCCAGGGGTTGTCGAAGAAGTCAGCCCCGCTGCCGCGCAGGTAGATGCGGCGCGGGCGTGTCGTCGCGACCGCAAGGATATGTAGACGCGCGAACAGCGAATGCTCGAAGATCTGCACGTGACGCACGCTTTCGCCGAAAGCTTCCTCGAGGCAATCGGCTACGCTCGCGGGCAAGGAAACGGCGCGTCCCATGTCGTGCCAGTATGATCTATACCATCGGACATTCAAAACATCCGGCCGAGCGCTTTATCGCGCTGCTGCGCCAACATGACATCGGCGCGCTCGCCGATGTGCGCTCCACGCCTTTCACCCTCGCCGACGGCTCACGGGAAACGCACACCGACCTGATGAAGCGCGTCAAGCCGGATCCGCAAGCGGCTTTTCCATTCGGAAGTTGATGAGCTGCTGACCCCGGAGCGCGACCGTTTGCTCGGCGACGAGGAGGAAGCCGCGGCGCTCGAAGAAGGGCCGGGCCGTAATGCTGGCTTCGGTGCGGAGCCGCCGGGCACCCAGCTCGCGCGCGGCTGACTCGAGCTGACTCAGAAGTGCGCTGCCCACGCCGCGTCGCTGGACAGCCGGATGGACGTACATCATGTCCAGATGACTCGAGCCTTCCAGCTCGATGAAGCCCACGATCTCCGAGCCCGTTTCGGGCGAGCTCGCCCGGGCAAAGCCGGCGCCCACCTCCGCCACCCAAGCCTGCCGGGTGTCATACCGCTTCGCCCAGGCGGCGAGGTCGATCTCGTCCGGCGCCCAGGCCACTACCTGCTCGTGCGTGTAGTCGCGGCACGCGGTGAGGCGCACGGAGGCTCGGAAGACCGATATGACGGCGGGAATATCAGCGTGGCGCAGGTCACGGACCATTCACGAAGCCAACCGCGCCGCGCCCAGGAGCTCGAGGAGGGTCGTCAGTTCCATGACGGCAAAAGCGTCAGGCCCGGCGTCAATGCAATCATCACTCTGCGCGATCAACTTCAGCAAGCTGCCCATGCCAGCACCTACTTCCCGATACAAAAGCTGGAGAAAATGCGCCCGAGCAAGTCCTCACTGCTGAATTCGCCAGTGATCTCATTGAGGGATTGCTGAGCCAGGCGCAGCTCCTCCGCGACCAGCTCTCCGGCACGCCGCTCCCGCAGCAATCGCGCTGCGTCATCCACGCGATTGCGGGCGCTTGCGAGGGAATCGAGATGGCGTTGGCGGGCGGACACGGTGCCTGAGTCCAGCGTCTGAAAGCCCATGCAGACCTTCAGATGCGTGCGCAGCGCGCTCAGTCCCACGCCGGTGAGCGCGGAGAGCTCGATTCGCGGCGGGCCGGAATAGGTGTCGGCAACGGGAATACCGGTGGCGAGATCGCACTTGTTGAAAACGAGTGTCACCGGGACATCGGGGGGAAGCCGGGGTCCTTCCTGGGTGAAAGCCGTGGCGCCCGGGTCTGCGACGGCATCGATGACGAACAGTACGCGGTCGGCGCGGCCCATTTCCACCTGCGCGCGACGGATCCCTTCTTCCTCCACTGCGTCGCCGCCCTGCCGCAGCCCTGCTGTGTCGAGCACGTGCAGCGGCATGCCATCGATATCGATCCGCTCGCGCACGATGTCCCGCGTGGTGCCGGGAATCGGCGTGACGATCGCGGCGTCATAGCCTGCGAGGCGGTTGAGAAGGCTGGACTTGCCGGCGTTGGGTCTGCCGGCGATCACCACGGTCATGCCCTCACGCAGAAGTTTCCCCTGTCGGGCGCATTGCTCGACGCCGTCGAAGTGCTCCTGCACGCTCGCGAAGCGGCTCGACAGCTGCTCGTCCGCCAGAAAGTCGATCTCCTCCTCCGGGAAGTCGATCGCGGCTTCGACATAGGTGCGCAACTCGATGACGGCGTCGGTCAGGCCGCGCACCATGCCGGAGAACTCCCCCTGCAAGGAGCGCATCGCGGCTCGCGCGGCCTCGCGTGAGCCTGCGTCGATCAGGTCGGCGATGGCCTCGGCCTGGGCGAGATCGACCTTGTTGTTGAGGAACGCCCGTTGAGTGAATTCGCCGGGCTGTGCGCGACGCGCTCCCAGCTCGACGGCGCGCACGACGAGCGCCTCGAGCACCAGCGGACCGCCATGCCCGTGCAGTTCCAGCACGTGCTCGCCAGTGTAGGAATGAGGAGCGGGAAAGAAGATCGCCAATCCCGCGTCGATCGGCTCGCGCTGCGCATCCAGGAAGCGGGCGAAGGTAGCGTGGCGCGGCTGCGGAAGGTCTCCGACCAGTACCGCGGCGATCTCAGGCGCCTTGGCCCCCGAGACGCGCACGACACCGATACCGCCTCGGCCTGGGGCAGTTGCCGCAGCCACGATGGTGTCGGGGTGACTCATCCAGGAGTCCTACTCTATTAGAAAAAGTCGCCTGCGGCCCAGATGGGCCAGCGTTTTTCGGACACCAGCTGCGTTTCCGCCGGCAAAAAGCGTGGTTTTTGCCGGCTGCTCACCCCTCCGCTGGCACCAGCAGCCGCCAGCTCAGGCGCGCTTCGCGGCGGTGTTTCCCACGATGCGGCGGTTGATGTTCCACTGCTGAGCGATGCCGAGCAGCGTGTTCGTCACCCAGTAGAGCACCAGGCCGGAGGGGAAGAACGCGAAGGTCACCGACATGACCAGCGGCACGAACATCATGATCTTCTGCTGGGTCGGGTCGCCGGCCTGGGGGTTGATCTTGTACTGAACGAACATGGCTGCGGCCATGATGGCCGGCAGGATGAAGTAGGGGTCCCTGGAGGAAAGATCGGTGATCCAGCCCATGAAGGGGGCCTGGCGCATCTCCACCGACTCGAGCAACACCCAGTAGAAGGCCAGGAACACCGGCGTCTGGATGATCATGGGCAGACAGCCGGAGACCGGGTTGACCTTCTCGCGCTGGTACAGCTCCATCGTGGCCTTGCCGAGCTTCTCGCGGTCGTCCTTGTAGAGCTCCTGGAGGTTCTTGATGCGCGGCGCGAGCGCTTTCATCCTCGCCATGGAGCGATAGCTGGTCTCGGACAGCGGATAGAACAGGAGTTTCAGCAGCACGGTGACCAGGATGATGGCGACACCCCAGTTGCCGGTGACGGCGTGGACTTTGCTCAACGCCCAGAACAACGGCACGGCGAGGAAGTAGAGCCGCCCATAGTCGGCGACGCGGGCGAGCTGCGGACCGGTGGTTTCCAGCTCACTCTGGAGCTTCGGACCGATGAAGAGCGTCTCACCGAAGCTCTGCGAGGCGCCCGCCGGCACGGTCTGAACGGGACCGGTTGCCGCGAGCTGGAACAGGTCGCCGGTAGCATTCAGGCTGAAGGTGAAGTGCTGATCCTTCGGCGGCACCACGGCCGTCACGAAGTGATGCTGCAGAGCGGCGATCCAACCGTTGGTCACGGGGATCGACATGTGGTTGTCCGAGCCGGTGAAGTCGAGCTTGCGGTACTTGTTGCCGTCCCACATCGCCGGGCCGTGGAACTGCGACTTCTCGGCGTTGTAGTTGAACATCGAGCTCTTGGTGCGCGGATCGTTGCGCAGGATCTGTGCGTATTGCGCCACCTGCCACGCGGAGCCGGAATGATT
>DATNEN010000285.1:0-4169 GCA_035552975.1 Steroidobacteraceae bacterium | reverse complement strand
ATGCATTTTCCCAGCAAGAACTTCATGCTGGCCAACATCACCCATTTCGAGACACCGGTGAATCCGCTCGCCACGGCGAGCCTGGTGTTCGAGGGCCGCCGTCAGGCGGACTCGATCCTGCGCTTCCTGAAGGAGCAGTTCGCAGCGATCTTCGCCAACGCCCGGGTGCGCGCCTATGGCAACCCGGGCCTGCGGCAGACGCGCTGGATCGTCGGCAAGCGGCAACTCTCGGTCGAGGATATTCGCAACGCCGAGCGCCCCGCGGATGCCGCGGCACGCTGCGCATGGTGGGTGGAGCTGCACGATACCAAGGAGCTGGTCCACTGGGAGCAGTTCCCCGACAACCACGTCTACTACATCCCGCTCAGCTGCATGGTGCCCGCCGACGCCGACAACATCGTGGCGGCCGGCCGCTGTGTCGATGCGGACTCGCACGCCCTCTCGGCCATCCGCGTGATGGGCCCGTGTATCGCGATGGGCGTCGCCGCTGCACACGCGCTGGACCTCGCCGGCCGCGGCTCGGTGCACTCCATCGACCTGCAGAAGTTCCAGCACGGGTTGCGCGACAACCTCGATCGCAAGGACTGAGCCCGACCGATGCAACTCACCGACAGCGAGAAGGCCATGCTCGAGGGCGCCGAAGGCAAGGCGCGGCAGAAAGCCATGCAGCTGCTGGTGCGCTACGGCGAAGCGCTCGGCGCCGAACGCTTCGTGATCACCAACAACGTGGCCGGCGTCCCGGGCAGCTACACGCCCTTCCTGTTCAACTATTACAAGGCCACGCGCGAGAACGCCTACGACCGCATCTATTCGCTGTTCGATCTGGACAGCGACGAGGTCGTCGAAGTGCCCCAGGTGAGCGTCCACTCCTGCCACCTGCAGGGCGGAGTCGACCCGGAGGGGTGGCAGATTCTGGGCGCCAAGCCGGAGGCACTGCAGGCGAGCAGCGACAGCGAGCGCGCAGCGACCTCCAAGGGCATCGAGATCCTCAAGACCTGCACGCCCTATCTGGTCGGCAATGTGCCCTCCAGGGGCGAGCACTGCGCCTGGATGGAGTCTTCGGCGATCGTTTATTGCAACTCGGTCCTGGGAGCGCGCACCAACGCCGAAGGGCGCGAGAGCACCAGCGCCGCGATGCTCACCGGCCGGATTCCCGACTGGGGCCTGCATCGCGAGGAGAACCGCTTCGGTACCCACCGGATCGAGGTCAACGTCGAGGTCGAGAGCCTGATGGACTGGGGCATGCTCGGGTATTTCACCGGCGCGGCGGTGGGGGAACGCATTCCCGTTCTCAGCGGCCGCTTCGGCACGCCGCAGCTCATCCATCACAAACACTTTGGCGCGGCAGCCGCCTCCTCCGGCGGCGTGGAGCTGTATCACCTGGTCGGCGTGACGCCGGAAGCCTCGACCCTCGAGCAGGCTTTCGGTCCGCGGCGGCCCATCGAGGTCCTGAGCTACGGCAAGGCGGAGCGGCGCCGCACCTACGACGAGCTGAACGCGCGCGCCAGCGATCCGAACGTCGACTACGTCATGATCGGTTGCCCGCACGCGGCGCTCGAGCAGATCGAGGAGGTGTGCCGCCTGCTGGAAGGCAAGCGCATCAGCTCCAATTGCAACCTGTGGGTGTTCACTTCCCGTGCCGTGAAATCGCTCGCCGACAGCCGCGGCCTCACGCAGACCATCCGCCGCGCCGGCGGCCAGGTGCTCACCGATACCTGCTCGGCGATCGGCCAGGCCATTCCGCCCGGCACGCGGGTCGCCGCGCTCGATTCGGCCAAGCAGGCGCACTACCTGCCGGCGATCATGGGCATCCAGGCGTGGTTCGGCACGACGCGCGACTGCATCGCGGCGGCCCTGACGGGACGTTGGAATGGAGAGCGGCCATGAGCGGGAAAACAACTCTCACCCTGCACGGGCGCAAGGTCGTCGGCGGCGTCGCCGAAGGCGAGGCGTTGGTCACTCACGACACCATCTCCGGCTGGGGCGGCGTCAATCCGATGACCGGAACGATCATCGAGACGCGCCACGAGCTGCAGGGCCAGAGCTTCAAGGACAAGGTGCTCGTGTGTCCGGGCGCCAAAGGATCCTCCGGGTGGTCCGGAGCCTTCCATCTGACGCGACTCACGCGCACCGCCCCGAAGGCGCTGATCTTCAATGAGATGACGACCAAGATTGCCCTCGGCGCCGTGGTCATGCGGGTGCCGGCCGTCACGCAGCTCGATCAGGACCCGCTGGCGGTCATCCGCACGGGCGACTGGGTCAGAGTGGACGGCGACCGCGGGATCGTCGAAGTGACCAGGGCAGAGCCTCTAGGGCGCCCCGACGACCTCGATCTGGTCGAAGATGCGGTTCGACTGACGCGTGAGAAGGCCTGAGACGACCGGTTTCAACGAATCGAGGTCCCCAGCGGTGACGGCCTTGGGGTCCGCCGACGGGGTGTAGGAGGACCAGTCGTCGGTGTAGGCACCGCCAAACTCGCGTGCACGCAGCAAAGCAGTACCGCCAGTTGCGCTCACCAGCAGCACCTGCGTCATATCGAACACTGTCGGCTTCGCTCCAGGCTGTTCACCCTTGGTGATGTAGCCCCAGCCACGCAGATATTCGGGCAGGTCCTTGCGGCGCGCCGAGCCGGCGTGGTCGGAGTCGTTGACTCCGGGAGCCAGCACGATGAACGCATCGACGTGGGCGTCGGCGGCCATCTGGTTGAATTCCTGCACACACGCGGCCGACAGTCCGTTGAGCACCGAGTGATCGATGAAGTAGTCGTGGCGGCTGCGCTCGAGGCCTGGGCTCGGGCTCACCGCCACCGCCTCGAGCCCCATTTGCGCCAGGCGCTGCTGCACGGCGTCCATGAACAGCGCATCCAGCGGCCACTGGACCTGATAGGTCTTCAGGAAGCTCTCCTGAATCTTGCCGCTGGTGTGATACTGAGTGATGTCGGGATCCAGCAGGCTGACCACGCCGATCCGGGCGCCCTTGCTGATGGTCAGCGCCGGCGCGGATTTCTTGCCCCATGCCGGCAGGCCCGCCGTGAGCATGAGCGCGAGGCACACAATGACGGCCTTCTTCATAAGTAACGGTCCCCCCACGAAGCCGAAAGTCTAGCGCGCGCAGCGCCGTATTTGATAGCCTCGCCCGGGCCCAACGGCCGTGCGAGTGCTCATGTCCTTACCGCAGCACAGGGAAGCGCCATCCGAGAGTCTACCCGGCCGGCGGCGGCCGTCGGCCATCAGCGGCGAGATGGCCACGCGCTTTCGCGAGTTCGACTGGGCATCCACGCCCATCGGACCGCCGGCCCAATGGCCGGAGAGCTGGCGCAACGCCGTCCGCATCATCCTCGACTCGAGCTTCCCCACTGCGCTCGCCTTCGGGCCGCAGCTCATCTATTTCTACAACGACGCCTTCATCCCGATCGGCGGCCCGGCACGACATCCGGCCGCTCTCGGCCAGCCGGTGCCGGTGGGCTGGAAGGAGATCTGGACGCAGATCCTGGAGCCGCGCTTCAGCATCACCCTGCGGACCGGGGAGCCCACCGGGGAGGAGGATCTGTTGATCCCCCTGCAGCGCAGCGGCTACCTGGAGGAAACCTACATCACCTTCTCCTTCGCCGCCCTGCGCGATGATCGCGACCTGCCGAACGGAATCTTCTGCACCGCCTACGAGACCACTGCCAGAGTCATCGCGGACCGCCAGCTCAACTGCCTGCGCGCGCTGGCAGCGCAGAGTGCCTTCGCCGAGACACCCCAGGGCGCGTGCCAGGCGGCCGCGACGATCCTGGAGGACAATCCACGCGATCTGCCGTTCGCGCTGTTGTATCTGATCGAGGGCGCCCAGGCCCACCTGTGCGGAACCAGCGGCCTGGTGAGCGTCCCCGTGAGCGTGCCGCAGACGATCGACCTGGTCGCAGGCGGCGATGCCTGGAGGGTATCGAGTGTCGTGAGCAGTGCAGCCGCCGCTTTGGTGGACAACGTGCAATCCCTGGTCGGCGACCGCATCCGCACGCCAGAAGTCACGCCCGAGCGTGCCTTTGCGCTGCCGATCTGCGGGTTGGGAGGCGAGCGCCCGGCAGGCGTGCTGATCGCCGGCGCCAATCCCATGCGCCCGTTGGAAGAGTCCCGGGCCTTTCACGAGCTGATCGCCAGCCAGCTGGAGAGCTCGATCTCGAACGC
>DATNEN010000284.1:0-2602 GCA_035552975.1 Steroidobacteraceae bacterium | reverse complement strand
TGGAGCGCTTTGGTGGCGCTCCATCCACGGACGTGCTTTCGTACGCGCCCAACCGGGTAGTCGACCTGCCTGCCGAACGCGATTCGTTGCAGAGGCCGCTGGTGTATCACCTCTTCGGGAAGCTCTCGGCGTCACCGACGTACGTCATCTCCGATGAGGACCTGCTCGAGTTCATCTGCGCATTGCAGAACGAGCACCTCGCGCCCGAGAAACTCTTCCACGAGCTCGAGCACAGTCACCTGCTGTTCATCGGAAGCAACTTCACCAACTGGCTGGCGCGGCTGTTCCTGCGAATGGCGAAGCGCCAGCGCCTTTCGGACCCGCGTGACGTCGGCGAGGTGCTGGCGGACGATCACAGCAGCGAAGATGCCCGGCTCGTTGCGTTCCTTCAGCAAGTGAGCGTGCGTACGCGGCTCTATGCCGGCGCACAGCGCTTCGTCGACGAGTTGTACTCGCGCTGGTCGGCCAGGCGTAAACCGGCTGCGGCGGCCGTTTCGGCCGCACCCGTTCGCTATCTGCCGCCGGCGCGAGAGATGCCCGACAACGCGGTGTTCATCAGCTATGCGCGTGAGGATCTAGCGGCGGTACAGAAGCTGAAAGCCGGCCTCGAGGCAGCGGGCGTCACGACCTGGTTCGACATCGATCGCCTCGAGGTCGGCGACGACTACGATCGCAAGATTCAGCGCAATATCGCCCGCTGCTCGTATTTCATTCCGGTCGTGTCGGGCACGACGCAACGACGCCTGGAAGGCTACTTCCGCCGCGAGTGGAGCTACGCCATCGACCGGACTCGCAACATGGCCGATGGGGCGCTGTTCATCCTGCCCGTCAGCATCGACGCCATCCCGGCGATGGAGGCCCTGGTGCCGGATCGATTCAAGGCGCTGCATTTCACGCACCTCCCTGCCGGGCAAGTGTCTGCGGAGTTCGCACGCCGGCTGGCAGACTTCGTGCAGGCGCGCTCGCGATGAACGCCGCATCGGCGGTGCCGCCGGCAATATCCGCCAGCGTCGACGCCAGCAATCCCTGGCTGGGTCTCGCCTCCTTCACCGAGGAATCGCGGGATTTCTTTTACGGGCGCGAGGCGGAGGTCGCGGAGCTGGGACGCCGCGTACAGCGCAAGCTCCTGACGGTGCTCTTCGGCCAATCCGGACTCGGCAAGACTTCCATCCTGCGTGCGGGACTGGTGCCCAGACTGCGCGGGCACGGCTACTGCCCCGTCTATGTGCGGATCGACTACGGCAAAGACACACCGGAGCCCGCTGAGCAGATCAAGCGGGCGATTCGCCAAGCCGCGAACCTCTCGGGTGAGTGGTCGCAGGTCGGCGTCGCCGCCGAAGGCGAGTCTCTGTGGGAGTTCCTGCATCACCGCGACGACGTGCTGCGCGATGAGACGGGGACCACGTTGATCCCGCTCCTGATATTCGATCAGTTCGAGGAAATCTTCACCCTGGCCCAGACCGACGAGCATGGACGGGCTCGCGCGACGCGCTTCATCGAGGAGCTCGCCGACCTGGTGGAGAACCGCCCGCCGAAGAGTCTCGAAGCGCGCCTCGACGCCGACGACTCGGCCGCCGAGCGCTTCGACTTCGCCCGCAGCGACTACCGCGTGCTGATCGCGTTGCGAGAGGACTACCTGGCGCCGCTGGAGGGACTGAAGGCGACGATGCCCAGCATCGCCCAGAACCGCCTGCGCCTGGCGCCCATGACGGGCACTCAGGCACTCGCGGCCGTCTTGCAGCCGGGCAAGCGGCTGGTCTCCGAAGAAGTGGCGGCCGCCATCGTGCGATTCGTCGCAGGGGGTGCAGAGCTCGCCAACGCAGAGGTGGAGCCCTCGCTGCTCAGCCTCATCTGTCGCGAGCTCAACGATGCCCGGAGGGCAGCCGGACGCAGCGAGATCTCTCTGGATCTGCTGGCGGGCTCCCACGAGAGCATTCTCAGTAACTTCTACGAGCGCTCACTCGCCGACCAGCCGGCGGCCGTACGGCGCGTCATCGAGGACGATCTGCTCACGGCCTCGGGCTTTCGCGAGAACGTCGCTGAGGAGCGGCTCCTCAGCCAGTTTGCCGCCGTGGGCGCCGCGGCCGGAACGCTAGCCCTGCTGGTCAACAGACGCCTGCTGCGAATCGAAGAACGACTCGACGTTCGCCGGGTCGAGCTGACACACGACGTGTTGTGCGGCGTCGTCAAGGCGAGCCGCGATCAGCGTCACGAACGCGAAGCCCGGGAAGCAACGCAACGCCTCTTGGGGGAACAGCGGGAGCGGGAGCTGTCGGCGCGGCGGGCGCTGGTCCGCGCACGCCAGGTCGCGGCCATCTGTACGGCCTTGGCCGTCGTCGCCGTCGCCGCCGCAGGATTCGCCTATTTCAGCCTTCAGAGAGCGCAACACGCGGAGCGCGAAGCTCAGGAAACGAAAGCCACGGCCGTGCAGGCGCGCTCGCAAGCGGAGCACCTGCTGGGGTATCTGAGCGATGACTTCGGCAACGAGCTGGAAAGCTTCGGGCGCCTGAACGTGGTCGCCGAGTTCACGCAGCGGCAAATCGATTACTTCCACGGGCTGCCGGCCGGTCTTCGCGATCCGGAGACCGTACGTAACGGCGCC
>DATNEN010000283.1:0-25800 GCA_035552975.1 Steroidobacteraceae bacterium | reverse complement strand
TCCGCGCCTTGGGTTTTGTGACGGGGAAGAAATGACGCTTCGGCTCCGCGTCGTCAGCGACCACCGGCGCCTGCTCGGTGATCGCAGCACGATCGTTTTCGGCTTCGACGGGGGTACCCTCGGGCGCTCGGCCGACAACGATTGGGTGCTGCCAGATCCGCTGCGATACGTGTCCGCCCATCACGGGCGCGTGCAATATCGCGACGGGCAGTTTTTCCTCGAGGATCTCAGCACGAACGGCATCTTCCTGAACGACGAGGAGCTGCCGGTCTCCAAGCGCTTTCCCACCGGCTATCGGATGCAGAACGGGGACATCATCCGCGTCGGCGAATATCAGATCGTGGTCGCCGTAGAGGCCTCCGAGCCCGCTCCGGCGCCCACGGACGGGGCGGCCGTTCCCACGAGCATTCACGCGCTTCATACCCTCGGACGCGCCGCGCAGACGGACATCGGCGCGATGCTCAATCTCGATGAGCTTCTGGTCCCCGACACCTCCCCGAGCGACAGTTTTCGGCCCGTGGACGCCTACGGGGTCCCGGTGCGCACCGCCGCGCCCGCCCCCTCCCCGGCCGCTGCCCGGGGCGGCGCAGCTGCAGCAGTCGCTCAAGCGGTCGCGGCCGCGCCCGCGCCCGCGGCCACCGCCGACATCGATATCGAATCCGAGGCAGTCGCACGCCGCATCGCCCGGCTGGCCCGGGCCGCCGGGCGCGACCCCCGAAACGGCGCCAGCGCGCCGGCCTTGTATGACGTCCAAAGCGGCCTGCAGGCCTTCTGCCGCGGCGCCGGCGTGGATGGCGACAAGCTCTCCCCCGATGCGCAAACGCGGATGCTGCACCTGGCCGGCCAGCTCTTCCGGGAGGCTCTGGTGGGATTCAAGGAGCTGGAGCGGGCACGCCATGAAGTGCACAACCGCTTCCGCATCGAGATCCCGCAGCCTGAGCCTGACGACCCGCGACCCTCACTGGCACGGCTCACGGTGGATGAGCTCATGTTGGAGCTTCTGCAACAGCACGAGAGCCGCCGGGTAGATGCCGTGCAATGGCTGCGTGAGGCGGTCGCCGAGGCCAAGACGCACGAGAACGCGTCCTCGGCTGCGATGCGGGCGGCCTTCATCGAGTTCCTCGACCGACTGGATCCGTCGGAGCTCGAGGCGCGCTTCGAGCGAGCCGCACGGCGGGGCAAGGCAAAATCCGCGGACAAGGCCCAGTACTGGGATCTGTTCACGACCTTCTATCGCAATCTCATCGAGATGCCCGCCGATCACCTGCCGCACACGTTCATCGAAGCCTTCGCGACCGCGTATCGCGATTTCTTCAAGCAGAACCCACCGCAGCGATAATTCCCGGCACGACGCCGATCCTCGCCGCGATACGCAATCCGCGGCGTGTCAGGAAGTCGATGGCGCGCTGCCATCACGATCCGTTGCGCTGCAGCACCCCTCCAGCGCGTACCGAAGGGCGCACTCCTCATCGACGGCCGGAATCTCCGGCCATGTGCCGCGCTCACGGGGTTCTTATATAGTGCAGCGAGTTTTTCGTGCATCCGTCGAAGATGCAAAGGCCTCGTGTTGGAACCTGCCACGCGAGCTGCGGCGCTGGTCGAGCATCTGACCGATGGGATCCTGATCCTGGACCGAGAGGGGATCATCCGTTGGGTGGCCGCGTCTGCTCAGCGAGCGGGCCTGAGCCCGCCAGAGCTGCTCGGGCGCCCGGCCGGAGAGGCCTTGCACGCAGGGGATGCCGCCAGGTTCCAGGCCGGCCTGGAGGAGGCCCTGGCCCGACCCGGCACTCCCGTCACCGTCGAGGGCCTGCAACAAGGCGGCGGCCGCGCCGGCTACGCTGACGACACCCTGACATTTCTCCCGGACACCGAGGGAATCAACGGGGTGATGCTGGTGACACGCGCCAGTTCGCGTTCCCAGCCCGTGCGGGAACCTCTGGCCCATCGCGGGCGCTGGGAGACCGAAGAGCAGCTCCGGCAGGTGGTGCGTCTCACGCACATCGGACTCTTCGACCACGATCATCTGAACGACGAGGTGTACTGGTCGCCGGAGATCCGCCGCATCTACGGCTGGGGAGAAAGCGAGCCGGTCGTGGTGGTGGATCGGGAGACCTCCACCGCCAACACCTGGAATCTGATTCACCCGCAGGACCGGGATCGGGTCGCGGCGGCGATCAAGCGCGCCCATGCCGCCGACGGCGATGGACTGTTCGATGTCGAGTACCGGATCGTGCGCAAGGACGGCGAGCTGCGTTGGCTTTCCACGCGTTCACAGACGTTGTTCGAGGGAGAGGGGACAGCGCGCCATGCCGTGCGAACCGTGGGGGCGGTACAGGACATCACCGCGCATAAGCACGTCGAGCGCCAGATCGAGCTGATGCAGCTCTCGGTCGACCGATGCAACACGGCGATCTATTGGGTAAGCAGCTCCGGGGCGGTCGCCTACGCGAACGAGCACGCCTGCCGGAGCCTGGGAATGAGCCGCGAGCAGCTCGTCGGCCTGCACGTGTGGGACTTCGACCCCGATTTTCCTCCGCCCGTGTGGCGTGCCGCCTGGCAGCGCGTGAAGCGCGAGCACTTCGTCACCTTGCAGACCCGCCACCGCCGCCGGGACGGCACGATCTTCCCCATCGACGTGCTCGGCACGTATATCGTGTTCGAGAACGAGGAGCTCGTTTTCGTGTTTGCACAGGACATCAGCGAGCGCGAGCGCGCCGAGCGCGAATTGCGGCTGATGCACGCGGCCATCGAGAAGAGCCGCACCCCGTTTTACGAGATCAGCCCGTCCGGTCAGATCATCTATGCGAACGAGCACGCCTGTCGGTCGCTCGGCTACACGCGGCAGGAGCTGATCGGCAAGTACACCTGGGACATCGACCCCGCATACCCGCCGGAGACGCACCCAGAGGCCTGGGAAGAGGTCCGCAAAGCGGGGGTCCTGCGGATCGAGTCCAGCCATCGCCGCAAGGACGGGAGCTACCTGCCGGTGGAGGTGACCGCCAACTATTTCTCCTTCAAGGACGAGCAGTATGCGTTGGCCTTCGCGCAGGACATTACCGAGCGCAAACGGGCGGAGCGCGCGCTGCGCACCAGCGAGGAGCGCCTGCAGCAGGTCGCGCTCGTCTACAACATCGGGCTGTTCGAGCACGACTATGTGACCGATGAGGTGTACTGGTCGCCCGAGCTGCGCAAGTACTGGGGAATCGCTCCCGAGGAGCCGGTGAATCTGGATTCCTTCCGCAGCGACATCCACCCCGATGATCAGGGACTCGTCGCGCAGAACATGACACGGGCGCATGACCCGCAGGGCGATGGTCGCTACAGCGTCCAGCATCGGGTCATCCGGCGCGACAATGGAGCGATTCGTTGGGTGGATACCCGCTCACAGACCTTCTTCGAGGGCACGGGTTCGCAGCGGCATCCGTTGCGAACCGTGGGCGCCATGGTCGATGTGACCTCCAGGGTCATGGCGGAAGAGGCGCTGCGGCACTCGCTGCGCGAGAAGGAGACTCTGCTGCGCGAGGTACACCATCGCGTCAAGAACAACCTGCAGATCATCGCGAGCCTGCTGCATTTTCAGGCCAAGAAGGTCAGGGACCCTGAGGACCTGGCCGCCTTCGCGGAAGGGCGCAATCGGCTGCGTTCCATGATTCTCGTGCACGAGAAGCTGTATCAGTCTCCTGATCTGTCGCGCATCGACTTCGGGAGCTACATACGTGCCCTCGCGCGCGACCTGCAGCGGTCCTATCTCACTATCGGACGCAACGTGGGCGTACGTGTCGCCGCCGATGCGCTGGAGCTCCCCATCGAGTCCGCCGTCCCCTGCGGCATGATCCTGTGCGAGCTGCTGACCAACGTATTCAAGTACGCCTTCCCGGATGGCCGCTCCGGCACGGCCGACGTGTCAGTCATCGCCTCTGAAGGACACTTGCACCTGTGCGTCAGCGACGATGGAGTGGGCCTGCCCGAGGGCTTCGACCCGCAGCAGAGCTCCTCCTTCGGGTGGCAGCTCATCCGCAACCTGACGGCCCAGCTCGGCGGCATCGCGAGGGTCGATCGCAAGGATGGCACGCACGTGGCGATTTCCTTCCCCACAGACTCCGGTGGGCCATGAGCGCCGTCAGCCTCGATTCTGCGGGGGGCGCGCCGCGGACCAAGGTCTTCATCGTCGAGGATGAAGCGCTCATCGCCATGGAAGTGCAGGACAGGCTCAGCGCCCTCGGCTACCAGGTGTGCGGACTGGCCTCGCGCGGAGAGCAAGCTCTGGAAGCCATCATCGAGAGAGCCCCGGACGTCGTGCTCATGGACGTGCGGCTGGCGGGAACGCTGACGGGCATCGAGACCGCCGAGCGCCTGCGCGACCGCACGGACGTCCCGGTGATTTTCCTCAGCGCCTACTCGGATTCGCAGCTGCTGCGCCGCGCCGGCGAAGTGCTGCCTTTCGGCTACCTCGTCAAGCCGTTCGAGGAGCGGGAGCTGCACGCCACCATCCAGATGGCGATCTACAAACACCGGATGGAACGCGCACTGCGCGAGGCGTACGCACGGCTCGATGAGAAGGTGCACGAGCGCACGGCAGAGCTCGCGCAGAGCCGGGCGGACCTCGCCGTGACCCTGGATTCCATCGGCGACGCCGTACTCGCCACGGACGCCTCCGGCCGGATCACGCGAATGAACCCGGCGGCCGAGCAACTGACGGGCTGGAAGCTGACCGAGGCCGTGGGACTGCCAATCGAGCAAGTATTCCTGATTATCAACGAGCAGACTCGCGAGCCGGCGGCGATCCCAGTGGCGGCCGTGCTGGCGAGCGGCCAACGCCAGATGCTCGCCAACCACACCGCGCTGCTTACGCGCAACGGCGCCGAGATCAGCATTGCCGACAGCGCAGCTCCGATCCGCAATGCAGACGGGGCGATCGTAGGCGTCGTTCTCGTCTTTCGTGACGAGACGCAGACGCGCGAGCGCCGCAAGCTCATCGCGCGGCAGAGGACCATTGCCGAGGCTCTGCGACGTGTGCAGCAGCGCTTCATCAGCTCTCCCGATGCGACTGCGCCCATCGAGGACATCCTGTCCGTGCTGCTGTTTGCAACCAACAGCGACAGCGGATTCATCAGCGAGGTGCGCGCCGCGCCCGATGGCGGCTCCTTCCTCGAGATCCAGGCCGCGACGGGTGGCCCATGGGATCTGCAGGTGCCTCTGGTCGAGCAGGCGATCGCCAGCGGCAGGGCCGCCACTGGCGGTGACGGCGCGTTCATTGCCGCGCCAATCCTGGTGGCCGACAAGGTCGTGGGCGTGATCGGCGTTGCCAATCGGGCCGGTGGCTACGATGACAGCGTCCTTGCCGAAATCGAGCCGCTGCTGGCGACGTATGGGAGCCTGATCGAAGCACGCCGCAGCGCGCTCAGGCGGCGTGCCGCGGAAGAGTCGCTGCAGCAGCTCAATGCGAGCCTGGAGACGGAGGTGCAGCGTCGCGCGGCCACGTTCGAGACGCTGGCGTCGCTTTCACCGGTGGGTATCGTGCGCATGGATGCGCAAGCGCGCTGCGTCTATGTCAACCAGCGCTATTGCGAGATGCTCGGCATCAGCCGTGAAGGCGCCCTCGGCAAATGCTGGACGCACATGGGCCTGCATCCGGAGGACAAGGAGCGCATCCTCGCCGCCTGGGAAGAGGCTCTGAGCCGCGGACAGGCGTTCCATTGCGATTGCCGCTTCATTCGCCCGGATGCCCAGACAGTCTCGATTCTGGTACAGACCGTGCCAACCGTCGATTCGACGGGCACGGTTGACGGTTACATCGGCACGCTCACGGATGTCACCGAGCAGAAACAGATGGAGCAGGCGCTTCGAGTGCTCTCCACGGAGCTCGTCGCACTGGAGGGCACGGCCTTCTTCCGCAGGATGGTGCAGCAGCTGGCCACCTTGCTCGACTGCGAGATCTCCATCGTTGCCGGCATCAAGACGGATCAGGAGGAGCCCGCGCTGCAGACGCTCGCCGTATACGAGGATGGCGAGTTCACTCCCGACTTCACCTGCGCCCTGTCCAAATCTCCGTGGACGGAGGAGACACTGGTCCGTCCGGTAGTAATTCCCAGCGGCGTGCGCGCACCGAGCCCGTATCTCTCGAGCCGGCGCGTCGATGGGTTCGCCGCCGTGCCGCTGCTGGATCACGCGGGCACGTGTATCGGCCAGCTCACCGTCATGAGCCGCCGCCCGCTGGCAAATCCCGGGCGCTTCGCGGCCATCCTGCATGTGTTTGCCATCTCGGCCACCGCCCACATCGAGCAGCAGCGCAGCGCACGGCGCTTCCACGACCTGTTCGAGTTCTCCCCCGACGCCATTGTAATGACCGACCGCGCCGGCTCGATACGGCTGCTCAATCGCAAGGCCGAGGCGATGTTCGGCTGGTCGCGCGCCGAGCTGGTCGGACGCAGTGTCGAGCACCTGCTTCCCGATGAAGATCGCGCCAAGCACGTCCAGCAGCGCGAGCGCTTCGTCGGCGCCAGCCTGTCACTCCCGCTCGCCGCCGACAGGCCCAACCTGCACGCGCGCCGCAAGGACGGCACGGTATTCCCGGTCGAGATCGGTCTGGGCTCCATCGAAACCGGCGAGGGGCTCATGGTCGCCGCCGCGGTCCGTGACATCACCGAGCGGCGCAACGCCGAGCGTCAGGCAAACCGCGCGCGGCGACTGGAGTCCATCGGCACGCTTGCCGGGGGCATCGCGCACGACCTCAACAACGCGCTGACACCGATTCTGCTGACGCTCGACCTGCTGAAGCAGCAATACCCGACCGAGCATGAGACGCTGGACACCGTGGAGCACAGCGCCAATCACGCCGCCGAAATGGTGCGCCACCTGCTCGCCTTCGCCAAGGGCTCCGAGGGCAAGCGGGTCTCGCTCGCGCCGCGCCGCCTGCTCGAGGAAATGGAGAAGATCATCAAGGGCACCTTCCCGAAGAACATCCAGGTGCGGTTGCGCGTGCCGAAGGAATTGCCGACGGTGCTCGGCGATGCCACGCAACTGCACCAGGTACTGCTGAACCTGTGCGTGAATGCGCGTGATGCGATGCCCGACGGAGGCACTCTGACCCTCGAAGCCGAATTGACCGCGGGAGCGGCGCTTGCGGAAGTGGCGACTGATCCACCACCGGCGCAGTGTGTGGTGCTACGCGTAACCGACACGGGCACCGGCATCGCCCCGGAAGTGCTCGAGCGGATCTTCGACCCGTTCTTCACCACGAAGGAGCCCGAAAGCGGCACCGGCCTCGGTCTGTTCACCGTGGCGGGCATCGTCAAGGGCCACGGCGGCCTGATTCGCGTCAGCTCACAGTCGGGTCGGGGCTCTACGTTCGCCGTGCTCCTGCCTGCAGAGCAACGTCCAGGTACCGAGGCGACCCGCACCGCGCCCACGTCTGACTTCACCGGCCACGGGGAACTGGTACTGTACATCGATGATGAGAGCACGGTGCGCGACGCTGCGCGCGCGGTGTTGGAACGGCTGCGATTCACGGCGCTGACCGCAAGCGATGGCATGTCGGGCCTCGTTCAGGCCGTTCAGAACCGAGCGACGCTGCACGCCGTGATTACAGACCTGCACATGCCTCACATGGACGGCCTGGCGTTCGTGCGCGCGCTCCGCAAGGCCCTCCCGGACGTACCCGTGATCGTCGCCAGCGGCAGGCTCGAGCCTGCTCCCGCGCTGGAGCTCAGAAAGCTGGGGGTCCACGTGATGCTGGAAAAGCCCTTCACGCAAGAGAAGCTCGTCGCCGCGCTGCAGGCGGCGACCAAGGCGAGCACCTGGACGCCCGTACGATGAGCGCAGCCATCAGTGGCGGCCAACGCGTTAGCGCGCCGTCTGCGTGAACAGGTGCGCGTGGGCTGCGCTCACCGGAAGCAGCCCAGTACGCGACCAATGACTGATCAGTCGCCTCTCTCCTGGATCAGCACCGCCCAGTTGCCCGCGCCCGAGCGGACCAGGACTTCGAGCGGCAAGGCGTCCACGGGCATTTCGTTCGCCACAAACAGTCCCGTCGCGGGCCGGAAGGTCAACCAGTGCGGTAACGGCTTGCCGCTCATGAGCGTCGCCCGGGCCTCCGAGTGGGTGCTGTGAAGCTTGGCCAGGAGCTGCTCAGGCAGCGGGAACCGGAATTCAACGGCCGTGTCGACGACACTCCTCGGAATCGACACGGTAATCAGGCCGATCAATGGCGAGTTGGCGGCCGCCTGGACAACCGACACGGTGATGCGTTGATCCGGGTTGACCAGCGACGAGGTTGAGGAAGCGCCCGGCAGGGGACGGCTCATGAGGTTGTCGACGACGTTGCTACCGGAGGGCGTGCTGTTGGCGCCTGAATCAGCCGCGTCGGAGCCGACCGCCGGGCCGGAGCCGCCCACAGCCCCCGAGCCTCCCGCAGCCCCGGAACCACCTGCAGCCCCGGAGCCGGACGCCGCCTGTGCGCCAGGCGCAGGACTGTTGCCCGAGCCGCCTGACGTCGTTGAGCCGGGCGCCCCTGAGGCCGAGGAAGTCAGCGCCGGTAACGCCGAACCTGCAGACCCGGCAGCGACACTGGCCGACGCCTGAGTGGCACCCGAGGTCGCCCCCGTATCGGCCACGGCAGAACCACCCACGTTACTCATATCCAGAACCGCGGGTGGCGGCGTGGCCATCACTGTTCCAGGAGACGGTGTTTGTACCGCCGGGGTATTTGCGGACGGTCGATTCTGCACAGGCGGCAGATTCCACGTACCACTGACGGACTGCGACGGCAACGGTGGTGGCGGCGGCGTGTTGTTCACGACATCCGCCGGTGTGATGTCGGCCGTGGTCGTGGCGACCGGCGTGACCGTGTAGTCCTCGGCATCCGCACCCGTGGTGGCGATGCCCGAGACGGTCACGGTCTTGCCGTTACCGACGTTCTTGTCCACGAAATTGGCGGACGCGTACACGAGGTTCACTACGTCTCCAGCGATTGGGCTGTCACCCAGCTCGACAGTCGCGGCAGTAGTGTCGTCGTACACCTTGCTATTGCCGGTCACGGTCACTGCAAGCGGCGCCGGCGTGAGGTTTCCGAAGGTGTTTGCAGTCGTGTTGACCGTGTAGTCCTGCGCATCCGCACCGCTGAGCGTAATGCCCGATACGCTGACATACTTACCGTTGCCGACGTTCTTATCGAGGAAGCTCGCGGAGCCGTAGCTGACATTCACGCTGTCACCGGCGATCGGGCTGTCACTGAGAGCGACGGTCGCGTTCGTCGTCCCGTCATAAACCTTGTTGACGCCCGTGGCGGCAACCGTCAGCGGCCGTGGCGTGATGTTCGCCGTAAGCCCCGTCGGTTGTATCAGCCTGTAATCCGTCGCGTCCGCGCCCGTCAGGACCACCGTCCCCGCGCCAATCGGGATGCTGTTGCCGACGTTCTTGGTCGCAAAGGTCCCGGTCAACGTGCCCAATTGCACCGAGTCCGAGCCGATGAGACCGGACAACGCGGCGTTCGAGGTATTGAAGTAGGCCGTCGTGGTTCCGTCATAAACCTTGTCCTCCACGATCAACCCGGCAATGTGCAGAGACGCCGGAGTGATATCCGCGGAGCTGGTCACAGTGGGCGCTACCGTGTAGTTCGAGGCAAGCCCGCCATTCGTGCCGTTCGTGAGCACGATACCCGTGATCGACACTGGAATCGCCGTCCCGACTTCCTTGTTCGCGAAGTTGGCGCTCCCGGTGTAGACGGCGTTCACCGTCTGATTGCCGACGAAGCCCGAGAGCCCGTAGCTGTTCACGATGGCGCTCGTAGTGCCGTCATAGACCTTGTTCCCGACCGCCACGTTGACGGTCAGCTCCCTCGGATCGATCGTCCCGGTCGCCGCGGAAGTCGGCGCGACCGTGTAGTTCGACGCGAGCCCGCCGTTGGTACCGTCGGCCAGCGTAATCCCACTGATGTTGAGGGTTTGCGTGCCGGCGTTCGGGTTCTGGAAGGCGGCCGAACCGACGTTCGCCACCAGGGTCTGGCCTCCGATCAGTCCCGTCAGCGTGTAACCGGACACGGTCGCCGCCGTGGTTCCGTCGTACTGCTTGTCGGCAGTGGTACCGGTGAATGTGAGCGCAGCAGGATTGATCGTGCTGGTCGTATTGTTGACATAGGTGATCGCGTAGTTTCCGCCGCCGCTGCCGTCGTTGACGGTGACCCCACTGGCGGTGACTACCTTGTTGCCGCTGCCTGCGTTCGGGTCCGTGAAGGCGTAAGTGCCGCCGCCGCCCAGGCTGTCCTGCGCATTGCCATTGCTGAGGTTGTGATACAAGACGCCTGCAACCAGGACCGGGGTGCTGGTCGCCGTGGTCGTACCATCATAGGTCTTGGTGACGTTAGCGGCCTCCACCGTGAGGCTCGCCGGATCGATGGTGCTGGTCGCGTTGTTTACGTAGCTGACGGTGTAGTTCCCGCCGCCGTTGCCGTCGTTGACGGTTACACCGCTCACCGTGACAGTCTTGTCGCCGTTGCCCGCATTTGCATTGGTGAAGGCATACGTGCCCCCGCTCAGTGAATCGGTACCGAAGAGCTGTGTTCCGCCCGTCGCGACCGCCGTCCCGCTCGCCGCCAAGGTGCCGTCGTACGTCCGGCTGAGATTGCTCGTGCTGATCTCCAGGTTCGCCTTGTTGATGGTCAGTGCACCGCTGTCGTAGGTGATCTGGTAGTTACCCGCCGTCAAGCCCGAGGGCGTGATCGTGTAGGTCCCCACGTTACGCGCTCCTTGCGAGGTACCCCCATACGTCAGGGTCCCACCCAGCGTGCTCGAGCTCTCTCCGTTGACGAAACCGCTGTAGGTAACGCC
The DNA here is from genome assembly GCA_035552975.1 of Steroidobacteraceae bacterium. Taxonomy (GTDB): domain Bacteria; phylum Pseudomonadota; class Gammaproteobacteria; order Steroidobacterales; family Steroidobacteraceae; genus 13-2-20CM-66-19. The sequence continues at coordinate 14,977 of DATNEN010000283.1, read as the reverse complement.
GTTGCCGCCAGAGAAGTTCTGGCCGTCATAGGTGATCGTATCGTTTACCGCGGTCACGGTGAGCGCCGCCGGAGTGATGGTCAGCGCCGCAGCATTACCGGCTGCCTGCGCGAACGCATAGTTGCCGTTCGAGACATACCCGCCGCCGGTGATCGCGTACTGTCCCACATTGCTGGTCGGCGTCGCCGCCGTCGTCCAGGCCGGACTACCCGTCAGGACCGACGCGTTCTGCCCGAGCACGAAGCCGGTGAGTGTGCCGCTGAGTGCGGGATTGACGGCGCCATAGGTCCGGGACACGGGGTTCGCCGTGTAGGTCAGAACCGCCGGTGTGACAGTGTACGTCGGTCCGGTGCTGCTGGGGACGAGCGTGTAGCTCGAGGTGAGACCCCCGACGTACTTGATGGTGTAGTTACCAGCATTCAGCGTATTGCTGAGCGCCATGTTGTACGTCGCAGTACCTCCGGTGATGACGTTGGTGGTGTTGTCCTCGCTGTCGACCAACCCCCCGACGATCGTGTACCCGATGGTGGCGGTCGGAGTGCTGCCGTAGACCTGCGAGGGCGTTCCGTTGATGGCCCCGGCGACGGTCAGCGTCGGAGCCGCGTAATCGTAGATGAAGCCGTCGCCGCTCTGGGTCACTGAGCCGGGCCCATAGCTCGAATAGGTCGCGTCGTAATAGCGGAACGCCGATGTCAATCCGCCCTTGACCGTGCGGGCTCCAGAGACCAGGTCCGGCGTGTCGGAATACACCAGCCAGCGATCCCCGGCACCGGTTACGAGAGCCGCTCCGCCGGCGGACGAATCGTTGATGAAATTCCCGGCGCCTTCCGTAGAAAGATAAACGTTGCCCGTCGTGGCGGTGAGAACGCCGCCGCTCGCCAAGGTCAAATCGCCAATCGCACGCACGGTCATATCGCCAGCGGCAGTCGCCGCCGCGCCCGACACGGACAAGCCACCTGCGTTGTAAAGGTCGAAACCCGTTCCCGCGGTCGACGCCCCAAGCGTCTGCAGGGAGTTGTTGGCATTGGTCAGCGCCACCGACCCACCTGCCGTCACGCTCAGAGCGCTGACGTTCCGGAGGGCGCCGGTCTGCGTCAGATTGCCGGCGATGCTCAGGCTGACCGAGCTCCCGCCGGCATCGATCCCGGCCACACCTAGCGCTGCGCCATCGGCCAGCGTGATCGCGCCGCCGTTCGAAGTCACCTCAGCGGTGCCGATCGAATTGGCGACGTTGCCCAGTGTGACCGGGCCTGAGGCCGTGACAGTCAGCGAGGGGGTAGAGACCGGGCCGCTCTGGGCCACCGCTCCCGCGGTGCTGAGCGTCAAACTGGTGGTCGCCGCGGAGTTCCCCAGCGTCGTGACACCAGTCGAGGCGTTGGACACATTGACGGTGTTGCCGCTTACCTGCAGGACGCCGAAGTTGTTGCCGGCGTTGGTCAGATTGATGCCGGAGCTTCCGGCACTCGAGGCTTCGGCGGTGAAGCTGGCCGTACCCGCGACCGACAACGAGCTCCCGCCCACCTGGTCGATGCCCGTCGGCCCGTCGGTGCCCGCAGTGACCGTCGGCGGGCTCGCGCTGACGGAGATGGTGCCACCGATGTTGTTCGACGGATTGCTGAGGACGATAGCGTTGCCGTTCACCTCCGAGCTGCCGAAGGAACGGGTGCTGGCCTCGCTGATGACGGTCAGATTTCCAGTGTAGGTTGCGCCGCTCAGGTGGACGACCCCCGACTGCTCGATGACCGTGGTATTCGAGGCCGGCAGGCTGGTCGTGCCGCCGACGAGGTTGCCCGCGCCACCCATGGTGACGCCGGCGCCGGTGACAGTGAGGTTGCCGACAACCTGGACGCTCGTGCCCGCGGCCTGCGAGACCTGCTCGTTGGTCGCGGTCAGGGTGTAGTTGCCGCCGACCTCAGTGTTGCCGATGGTGGTCGCCGTGGCGCCGGAGTTGTCGATTGCGACGTCACCTGCGTTGACGGTCGTGACGACATCCAGGTTGCCGCCGATGGTCAGCGGAGCGGACTGAGTCACCTCCCCGGTCGCGGTGAGCGATACGTTACCCGTGACGGCTAGCGCGCCGCTCATGTTGATGGCGCCAGTGGAATCCACGGCCAGATTGCCGGTCAGGCTGGAGGCCCCGATATCGGTATCCGCCGCCTCGTCGAGCTGCGCGTTCGCACCGGTGAGCGAGACGGTACCGAAGGTGTTCCCGCTGTTGGTCAGAATAATGTCATGCACCCCGGCATTGGCCGTGAGGTCCGCCGATCCGAGATTCCATCCTGTCGTGCCGAGCTGCGTGATGTTCTGGCTGTTCGTCAAGATGACCGCAGAGGGAGTGCCGTTCAAGCCCACCGCTCCGAAGGAGTTCGCAGCGTTGTCCAGGTCGATCGCGTTGCCCGCGGCATACAGGTTCAGCGTGCCCGACTTGACCGGGCCACCGCTCTCCGTAATGCCGCCACCGCCGTTCAAGGTGAGCGGCGCGCTCGCGACATTCACGCCGCCGGCGATGTCAAGCGTGCCCGAGCCGGAGCTGCTGCCGAGGGTCAGGCTGCTGAGGGCGCTGAGCGGCAGGTCCGCGAGATCCGCCGCCGTCAGATTCAGTCCGACGATCGGCGTGCCGCCGCCGCCCACGGCCATATTGGTGCCAGCGCTGAACGGCTGGATGGTGAGGGAGCCAGTGCCGCTGACATTGTGGGTGAAGCTGATCGAGTCGGCGACCAGGTCCATGTCGTTCGCGTTGAAGCTCGCCAGGCCGTTGAAAGCCAGCGTGCCGGTGCCCGCGTTCAGCGTCAGCGCAGTGCCCGAGGCGGGTACCACGTTCACCAGGTTGTCGAAGGTCAGCCCGATGCCGCTCAAATCGCCGGTTGCCGTAACCGGGCCCGTGTTGTAGACCTGCGGTCCATCGATGGTGAGAGCGGGCAGCGTGATGCTGCCGGTGCCCGTCACCGTGAGGCCGGTCAGAGTGCTCTGCAGCTCGGCGAGACCCGTGACGGTCCCACCTCCCAGGTTGAGCGTGAGCGTGCTGGTGCTACCCACCGCGGCACCGAAAGCCAGGGCGCCGTTTCCGGTGTTGAGCGTGAGGTTGTTCGCCACCGCGACCGTGCTGTCGAAGCTGATATTGCCGCCGCCACTGCTGACAGTTGAAGCGCCTGACACGGTAACCGGTGTGACGAGCTCGATCGCGTGACCTGTCGTCGTGAGATTCACGCCGACGTTGGTCATACCGCCGGTCGCATCGGTGGTCACTGCGGTGAACGTCGAGGGAGCCGCGAGGAAGCTGATGTCGCCGGTGCCATGCGCGTCCAGCGCCAGCATGCCGGTAACGTTTTGACTCTGCAGAGCGGTGATGCCGTTGACATCGATCCAGCCGCTCCCCGATGAGTTGAGTTGCAAGCCGCCGGAGGTGAACATCCGGCTGAGCTCGCTGCCGGTGATGGTCATCTGCCCGACTACCGGGCTGGTGCTGCCGCCGACGTAGATGTTGCGTCCGTCGGTCGCGGTCAACGTCATCAGGCCGGTGCCCGAGGAGAGCGTGCTGTTGCCCTGCAGGTTGATGTCCGCCGCCGTGATGGACAGGGTGCTGTTGGAGGCGGTGAGCGACACCCCGTTCAACAGGATGAACGTGCCATTACCATCACCGTCCGAATCGGCGGTGAAGCTGATCGGCGCATCGAGCGTGCGGCTCTGGGTAAGGGTGATGTTATCGAGCGCCGTGTAAGTCTGGTTCGCGTCGTTTACCGTGGTGACATCGGGAATGCTGAGGTCATAGCCGGACATGGAGAGGCCGGCGAGCGGCGTCACTGCGCCGACCGCGGCACCGAGTGTCACATTGCCCGTACCTGCCGAGAGCGCCAGCGTGTAGTCGCCGTTGATGGTGCTGGTGGATCCCGAGAAGTTGATGGCGCCACCGGTGGTGTCGACCGCCGAGTTGGCGGTCAGTGTGGTCGGGCCTGTGACGGTGACGGCGCTGTTCGTCGTGGCGAGGGTGCCACCAAGATTCAAGCCCACCAGGGCGGTGTAGGACTGGGTCCCGGCGGTGGTGACGCTACCGACGTTTATGGTGTTCGCGCTCGCGGTGAGTTGCGCCAGGGGCGTGATACCGCCGACGGCATCCTCAAATGCGAGCGTGCCACTTCCGCCGTCGGCGGTAAGGGCATACGCGCCATCGACGGTCCCTTCGAACGTGATGCCCTGACCCGTGAGCGTCGTGTTGGACGCCACGGTCGTCGCGCCAATGTACATTTGCGAGCCGGTGGTCGTGATGGATGACGTATTGATGGTCACGGCATCCGGAGCATCGATGTACATGCTCGTGAGCGGCGTGGTGCCGCCGACCACTCCGTCGAAAGTCGTCGTGCCGGTGTCGTTCACCCTGAGCGTCTGCGCACCGTTCAACGTGCCGTTGAATTGCACGTGGTCGCCGCTGAGAGTGCTGTTTGCGCCGAGCGTCACCGGACCGCCGTAGGATTGCGCGCCCGTGGTGGTTACGATGCCACCATTGAGCGCCGTGGTCCCGGCCGAGCCGGTCGTCAGGCTCGTGAGCGCGGTGGTTCCACCCACAACACCGGAGAAGGTGGTGGCAGCCGTGCCGGAATTCAGGTTGAGCGCCTCGGCACCGTCGACTGTCCCCGCGAAGGTCACCGGGGCATTCGCGGTATCTACGGCGACCGCGCCGGTCGCGAGGCTCACTGGACCGTTGAAGGCGACCTGCCCGGTGGCCGGAGTGCTGGCGCTGCCCACGTCACCGTTCAAAGTGATGCCGCCCGCGGCGGTGAAGCTCATCGGACCGGCCACCGCCAGCCCGCTGCTGGGCAGGCTCAGGGTCTGCGCCGTTACGGTCAATCCGGTCAGGTCGGAGCTGGGTCCGATCTGGTCGAGCCCCGTGACCGTTCCGGCGCCGGCCGCCAAGGCGTTCAGTGTCAGGCTCTCGGGCCCGGACACCGCACCACCGAAGCCGATATCGCTCCCATTGGAGACGACGCTGACCGGACCGCCGGTGAGCGTGAGCCCGCCGTTGAAGGCCAGGCCGTCGTAAGCACTGATGGTGTTGCCACTCGATCCGCCGGCGGTCACCAATCCACTGAACGTGGATCCCGTGTCACCGTTGGCGAGTGTGACATTACCGTCGAATGCCACCGGCCCGGTTGCGCTGATACCCGAGCGCGCCTGCACCGTCGAATCGAACGTGGTTGCGCCCGTGCCGCTCAGAGTGAGCGCCGCGCCAGTACCGCTACCGAGTGCAGAGATGCCGCCCACGGCGTCACCGAAGGTAGTGGGGCCGCTACCGGAGTTGACGGCCAGATTCTTGTTTCCGTCCACCGTCGATGCGAACACGATCGGCGAATTGGTGCTGGAGACCGTGGCCGCCGCCCCGACGGATACCGGGCTGTTGAAGGTGATGGCGCCCGCCGCCGTGCTGGCGACGTTACCGTCCAGAGTAATGCTGCTACCCGAAGTGGCCGTGTAGGTCTGCGGCCCGGCGATGGAGATGCCACCGGCCGGAATGGTCGGGCTCAAAGCCGTGACCGTGAGGCCGGTGAGATCGGTGCCCATACGGTTCAAGCCGGTGATCAGCGCCGTGCCCGAATCCAAGGTGAGCGCGTAGGGGCCTGAGACCGTGCCGGCCGTCAGGAAGTTGAGGGGCGAGTCGTTCGACTCGATGGTCGCCGGCCCGTTTTGCAACAGGACGCCGCCGTCGAAGCTCATGCCGGCGTAACCGGACAGGCTCATTCCGCCGGCCTTGCCGAGTGTCACCAATCCAGTGAACACGGAAGGGGCAGCGCCGTCAGCCAGGGTCACAGTGTCGTTGAACGTCGCCGGACCGGTGATCGACAGGCCGTTGTTGGCGCTCACCGTGGTAGCGAAATTCGCACCGCCGGAGAACACTGTCAGCGCCTGCGAGCCATCCGTCGTCTGGCCCAGCCCGCTCACGGCCCCGGTAAACTGCACCGTGCCTGCGCCCACGCCCGTGCCCGCGTCGACTGTGAGCCGGTTCGACCCACCCGCGAGGGTGCTCGCGAAGGTGATGTCCGATTGATGCGATTGCACATCCAGGGACGCCGCGATAGTCACCGGACCGTTGAACGTAATCGCACCGGCCGCCGTGCTCGTCACGCCGGCGTTGAGCGCTATTCCTCCGCTGTCAGCAGTGTATGTCTGGGCTCCGGCCACGGACATCTGCGGCAGCGAGAGAGCCGTACCCGTGGTGAGGGTCAGCGATGCGGTGCTGGCATTGATGTTCGTCAGCCCGGTCACCGTACCATTCACCGATGTCAGTGCGACGTTGTGGTCGCCGATGGTGACGCCCGAGGTTCCGCCGATCACCCCGATGGCGAAATCGCCACTGTTGACAAACTGCAGATCTCCTCCGGAGAAACCGGCCGCCAGCGAGCTTACGGAATTCCCGGTATTGGTCAGCGTGGCATAGCCGGCGCCGATGAGCTGGAGGTTCGGCGCAACGATCACGCCCGACTGTGTGACCTGGCCGCCTGCACTCACCAGCAACGTGCCGCCGGTGGCAATATTCGCGCCGCTGATGTCGACACCGCCGGCCACGTAGACATCCGCGTAGGAAGCGGACTGGATGTCCAGCGTTCCGAGATTGCTTGCCGGCGTCGTGTTCAGAACGATCGGGTTCGCAGTGCCCGCGGTCAGTGTCGTGGTGCCTGGAATGTTCCAGGCCGACCCGGCGACGATTCCGGCGGAGTCGTTTTCGACGACCGTCGCATCCTGACCGGTGAGCGTGAGCGCCCCGACCTGGTTCCCCGCCTGGGACAGCAGAATATCGTGCGAGCCCGAGTTGAGCGTGAACGGCGTCGACGGCTGGACCCACGCCGAGGCCTGCTGGATGTCCGCGGCTTCGGTGATACTCACCGCGCTCGGCGTACCGGCGATGGCAATCGGCCCCAGAACGTTGCCGGAATTCGTCAGCGTGATCGCGTAAATCGTCGGATTGAGTGTCGTCGTGCCGGTCGTCGACCACGCCCCGCCCTGCGTGATGGCGCCGTTCTCGGTGATACTTGCAGCACCGCCGGTCACGGTCAGATTGCCCATGATGTTCGTGGCGCTGGTGAGCGTGATCGGGTTCCCGTTCTCCGCCACGAGCGTGACTGGAACACCGGTCAACACCCACGGGGCGCCTTGCGTAATCGCGTCATTCTCGGTGATCGCGACGGACGTCGGTACGCCATTCGTCGTGTTGACGTTGATGGCACCCATCACGTTGCCGGAGTTCGTCAGGTCGATCTGGTGCGCCCGCGCATCGAGCGTGACAGGCGCGGCGCCAACGTTCCAGACACCGTTCTGCGTGAGATTCTCGTTGTCGGTGATCAACACGGAGGTGAGCGTTCCGGCCGTCCCCGTGGTGGACAGCGCGATCGGCCCGATCAGGTTGCTGGTGTTGCTGAGGGCGATGGACTTGCCGGTCGGGTTCGCCACCACCAGGCTCATGCTGCCGGTGGTCGCCCACCCGCTGTCGCCCGCGCCGTCCCAGTTGTTGAGCGTCGGCCCGTCGGTGATGCTGTGGTTCTCGGTGATAGTGACGTTGTTCGCTTTTATGTAGAGCGGCCCGAGAACATTACCCGTGTTCGTCAGCGTGACATTTCCGCCACCCTTGGTCGTGCCGGTCGAGTCGTAGGGGACGAGCTCGACGACCTCTGAGGAGTTGACGCTCCAGGCTCCGGGGCCCGAGGCGCCGCCGTCGGTGATGGCGTCTGTGCTGGCAGTGTTCTTGGCGTAGATGACGACCGTCGACGGGACGGTATTGGTCGTACCGCCGGTGGCCATGACCTGGAGCGGCCCCAGCACGTTGTTCGGGTTGTTGAGAAGAATCGAATACGTGCCGGAGTTGAGCGTGGTGGCGCCGGCCAGCGACCACGCGCCACCCTGTGTCAGTCCCTGGGTATTCTGGTTGTTGACCACCTGGACCGCGCCCGCGCTGGTCGCACCACTGTTGAGCTGCGTGAGAATGAGCGGACCCAGGTCGTTGCCGGACATGGAGAGCTGGATCGCCTGGTCGTTCGTCGTCGTCAGCGTGATTGCATAGGTGGTGGTACCGGTATTGTGCCACCAGTTGTTCCACGCCGAAGCCTGCGTGATCGGCGCGTTCTCTTGAATGGAGACCGGACCGGAATCGGAGATCGCAAGGGGTCCCAGAACGTTGTTCGGCTGATTGAGCGTGATGCCGGTGCCGAAGTGCGCGAATGTCGCCGCGCCGCTGCCCGTCTGCACGATCGCGGTTCCCGGGACTTGGCTCACCGTCCAGAAGGACCAACCGTTCGCGTCACCGGACACGACGCTCAGAGCGCCCGAGATCGTCACGTTGCCGAACGTCACGCTCTCCAGAGGGTCCACCGTGGCGTTGGTCGCCTCCGGAATCACTACGGTGCCCAGGAGGGCACGGCCGGTGGCGAGATTGATATTGTTGGCGGCTCCTGGATCGAGCGTCAACGTTCCGTCGACCTCCCAGCTGGCGCCGCCGTTTGTCTGATCGCTGATATTGCCATTCGTGGTCACCGTCATGTTGCCGTGGGCAAAGGTATTCCACATCAACACGATCGGCGCGTTGTTCGTGACCGAGACGTTGTGGCCGATGGCCAGGAACTGGTTGAAGCCGTTGCCGGAGTTGGTCAGATCGATATCGCCGGTCGTGGCGGCCTGGAAAAGCGCCTCGCCCCCGACGGCGATCGGGCCGCTCTGGGAGATGATGTTCGTGGGGGTCGTCGAGGTGCCGGCGACGCTGGGCGCGTACACCGAGAGCTCGCCGGTAACGGTCATGGCCGGAAGCGTGACGGCGGGCGCGTTGTCGTAGTACAGGGCCACGTTGCTCAACGTGCCGACCGACGTGAGCCCGCTGATCACCGTCGCGTTCGGACTCGCGTTGCGGATGTATATGTTGTTGAACCCAGTACTGCCATTCGCGGCCGCGAGCGAGATGCCGCCGGTGAAAGTGTTCATCTCGCCGGGACTCTGATTGCTGGCGGCCACGGAGTTGCCGAGGACGAGTTGAATCTGCGAGCTGACGTTGTCGGCGGTGAAGCTCGTCGCCCCGCCAACCGTGATGCGCGAGTATCCGTCCGAGCCGGAGTTGGTCTGCGTAATGGTGCCGCCGGCGGTGAGATTGAAATTTCCGCTGATGTTGTTGTACAGCCCCCCGCAGTTGCCGCAGGTCGAGCCGAGGGTAATGCCGCCCGCGGTGTCCAGAGTCACATTGTCGCCCGAGACGATCTGGACGAAGTTGAAGCTGTTCGAGGTGTTATTGAGGGTGATGTCGTTGGCCGCACCGGCGGTCAGTGTCGTTTGCTGTCCGACGCTGACCTGGCTGGTGCCGGTGATGGTTCCGCCACCGTTCGTGGTGATGGTGAGATTGTTTGGAGTCGTGAGATGCCCGAGGCCGACCCCACCATGGGCCGTGAGGGAGACCGAGTTGCCGGCGCTGATCGTGCCGGCCGTGATGCCTCCGCCGTTGGCCGTTACCGTGAGGGCGGCCGTCGTCGTCGAGGTAATGTTGGCCGCACCCGAATCGACGATCGTGGCATAGCCGCCCGTGCCACTGCCGCCGTTGCTCGGTACGTCGAGCGTCATGCTGCCGAAGTGGTTGCTCGAGTTCGGGAGGTTGATGTACGGATCGGCATAGCCGAACCCGCCATAGTCGGCAGTCAGAGTAGCCGCGCCGCTCACCGTCACCACACCGGTCTGCGCGATCGGGCCTTGCGTCGTCTCCGACAAGGAGGCGACGTTGGTCGCGGAGAACTGGATCGCGTTGGAATTCACCAGGCTCACCGCGCCACCGGTGATACCGAGCGTGGTGAAATCCGTGTTTGGGTTGGTGATCGTGACATCGCCGGTGCCGACATTGATGGTCGCGGCGCCGTGGACGTTCACGGTACCGACGCTGTTCGTCAGGGTCGGATTTGCGCTTGCCGCGCTTATCGACAGCGTGCCGGTGAGATCGGTCTCATCGAGGTCGATCGCGGTTCCGGCCGTCGCGCCGGTGTCGGTGAGGGTGAAATTCTTGGCCGTAATCTGGCCGGTGGTGATGTTGCCGTTGGCGCTCAACGCGCCCATCTGGATGGCTACGTTGCCGGTGCCGGCATTGATCACACTGTTGTTCGTGAAAGTGGCGGCGCCCGTGTTGCGGTCGGCCAGCGTCGCGCCGGAATCGTTGGCGCTGAAGGTGATGTTGCCGTTGTCGGAGATCACGCTCGCGTTGACCGTTATACTGCGCCCCGCCTGGAAAGTAAGCGCACCTCCGGTGCCGGAGCTGGCCGCGGTTTGAATCGCGCTGCTGATCGTGATGTCGTCGTTCGCCTGCAGCGTGACGGCCGTACCGGTATTGGTAATGGCCGTTATGGTCGACGGATCGATCGAGCTCGGGGCAGTCGCGTTGGTGGAGAACGTCTCGTTCGCGACGCTGTCGCCCCCGCCGGTGACGACGGTGATGTCCTGCGGATCGAGGAGTAGCGAGCCGCCCGTGCCATGCGCAGCACCGGCATTGACGGAGCCGGTGAACGCGAGGTTGGCGCCCGAGATCTCGAGCGTGCCGCCCGAACCCGAGATCGCACCACCTCGTGCCTGGACGCTGCCGGCAAACGAGGTCCGCTCGCTCGACCACACCACTACCTGGCCACCATCGCCTGCCTGCGTGGCGCTGGCGTCGATCGATACACCGCTCGCGATCGCAGTCTGCTGCGCATCGGCGATAGACGGATTCTGGCCGTGGAAACCACCGCCCACATAGACATCGCCGCCGCCCATGGCGCCGGTCGCATTGATTGCGCTCGAGTCGAGGAGGCTCACCTGGCCCGCTGTCAGGCTGACGAGGCCACCCTTGCCACGCCGGCTCGAGGCATTCAGCTCCGTACCGAGCAGAGCGACAGCCGGCGGATCGCCAGGCGGATCTGAAGGCGCCGGGCTCCCGCCGCCGCTGACCTCGATCCGACCCGCCGCCTCATCGCCCGAAACATCGATCAGTGCGTTCAGCAGCGTGACATCGTGAAGAGAGGTCAGCGTGACGCTGCCTCCTCGGGATGGCGGAGTGGACGCAGAGGAAGGAGTGGGCTGCGGCCCAGGGGTCTCGATGCCGGCCCCCGAGAGGGTGCCGGATAGATCGAGAGCCTGCACCGCCTCTAGCGTTACAATCCCGCCGATCGTGCCGGAGACGTCGATGAGTCCGGAGCTCGTCTGTGTAATGGTTGCCGCGGACACGGCGACTCGCCCGCCCGCGGCGGCGACTCGGCCACCTGCGGCAGCCGCGGACGCGGCACTCTCTGCGGTGGTTGCGCCAGTGGCAGTGATGGAGCCGCTGTTGGTTACCCGGGGAGCCGTGACCGAGATCTGCCCAGCCGGGCTGCCGTCGGTACCTGCATTCGCGCTGATGGTGCCGGTGTTCTGGACACTGGTGCTCGCCTCGAGCACGATCCGCCCGCCCTTGGACACCATGCCGGTGGCTTCCAGCGTTCCGCTGTTCTTGACCACACCGCCTTGCAGGCTGTCGACAGCTTGCGCCGAGAGAATGATCAATCCTCCCGGGGCGATGACGGCGGAGCGGTTCTCCACGAGTGCATCGATCGCCGAACGCTGCGCGGTGACGCCTGCGAGGTGCTGGCCATCGAAATCGAGAGTGATCGATTCGCCGGCCGCCATCGCGACGGTACCCATGCGGGCGATCACGATGCCGTTGTTGCGCACCTCCGGTGCCAGCAACGCGATGTAGCCGCCGAGCGAGGCCTGCAACGTACCGTCGTTGACGACCTTACCCGTCGAGCCATTGCGCTTGAACGTGAAGTTGCCCGACATGAAATCGGCATTATCGATGTCGTTCGTCGTCGCAACGAGGCCGCCCACATCGACGGATGCGCTCTTGCCGAAATACACCCCGTTTGGATTGACGAGGAACACCTGGCCGGGCGCGGTGATCTTGCCGAAGATCTGGCTGGCATTGCTGCCGAGCACCCGGTCGAGCGTCACTGCCTGCTGGTTGGGCTGCTCAAAAATCGCCTGTGCGGCGCTGCCGAGATTGAAGGTGTTCCAGTCGATCACCGCCCGCTCGGTGGTCTGATTGACGGTGAGCACGGCCGAAGTGGACGAGCTGGTCGAAGTGACGGTCGCGGCGCCCGCGACAACCGTACCGCCCGTAGGCAATGTCGTCGGCGCGGGGGGTTTGTACGCCTGCTGTCCGGCGGTCTGAGCGGCGGGCTTGGGTGCGAGAGCTGCCACGTTCGCTATCGCGCCACCAGGATTGGCCGCATATGCCTGCCCCGCGACCAGAGCGCTGACGAGTGGAGCGAGCCAACGCACCGCGCGGGTGGCTTGCTTTCCACGGCGTCGCGTGGTCTCGGCAGCGGGAATCCAAGCGGCCAGAGCTACGTTCCAAACCAGGCGGAATGCGCGGTTCATGCTTGCGTGCTTGTTCACGGGACAACTCTCAGGGAATTCGATCGGTGGCGGGCTTATTGGACGGGCGGTACAGCGTTCTCATGCGGGCTCAGAAGGGCATGGTCGCCTGCACCCAGACACGGTTCATGATGAGGGAGCCATCCTGATCCGTGCCGCTGATCGTCGGATCGGGATTGCTGCCGATGCGACGAGAGATCGTGGCACGCAGGGACAACCCGAACGGAGCAACCCAGCCGACCGACAGGCCGGCACCTTTCAACTGCTCGGTGTTGGGTCGCGGCGCTTGCGCGAAAGTATCGAACTTGTTGACGAGCACCGCGCCCCAATCGAAGAACCCGGTCACCGTGAAATTGGCCGGCAACCTGCCGCGCAATTCGAGATCCAACATTGCGCCGTCGGTACCGCCGGCTTCGTTGGCGGGATAGGCGCGCACCCCGTTGGCGCCACCCAGGTAGATTTTTTCGGACGAGTCGAGATTCTTGTCGGCGACCTGCCCGGAGATGCTGGCGAAGAGCCCGAGGTGTGGCGTCAAGGTTTGCAGCCGCGAGAGGCTCAGGCTCACCTTCTGGAACGAGCCGGCCGTCTGGGCCGTGAGGGCATCGGCTGCCTCGTTGGGCGAGCCCGCCAGGTCCAACAGGCCCTGCTCGAAAGTGAGGCTCGCCGTACTCTCGCCACCTCCGCCATAGGAGTCGAACAGATTGCCGTACAGCGAGGCACTCGCCGCATTCACGTCGTAATGACTCGTGGAGGCGCCGTTTGAGTAGTTGGCAAAGCGCTTGTTGGCGAAGTCCAGCGAAAAATAGAGGTTTTCCATGCGCGCGCGGATGATCGGGTAGCTCACGTTGAGATCGCCGGTCGTCGAGTTGCCGTGTGAATCAAGCGAGGCGAAATCGGCTGACACGATCCGATAGGTCAAGTGGCTCGCGTTCAGGCCGACACGCCAGCCGGCGTAGCCCACCGGCAGAGAAAACCCGAGGCTCTGGAAGTCGCTGCCCTGGGTATGCAACAGCATGGTGTCGGTCCGGTCGCCGATGCCGAACAAACTGTTGAGGCTCAATTGCTCGATCACCCGGGCGGCCCCGGTGAAGCGCTCGCCGCCGTTGTCGGCGCTCACGTAGCCGCTCACCAGGGGTTGGTCCGTCTCCTGTACCACCAGGTCCGTTTCGCCCTGCCCCGAGCCTTCGTTCAAACGACCATTGGCACTCACGCCGGGCAAGTCGCTCATGAGCAACAAGGCCCGGTCGAGAGCGTTGGCATTGAGAGGTTTGCCCGGCGCCTGGGCTGCGTCCACCATGCGCTCGAGACGGGACGCGGAGGCTCGTTTGCCCTGGGTGCGCACCTCGACCTTGCCGAGAGTGGCCTCGATGACCTGGATGATGACCGTTCCGCTGGTTACATCCTGTTGTGGCAGATACGCACGCACTACCCAGCCGGCATGGCGGTACGCCTGCGCCACCGCAATGGCAGCGTTCTGTAGCTGGTTGAAGTCGAGGGGCCGATTCAGAAAGCCGGCCACTGCCCGCGCGAGCCGCCGTTGCGGCAGCAGCTTGTTGCCCGCGAAGACGAACTGCTGGACAGTGACGGTCGCGCCGCCGACCGATGTCAGAGGCGGCGGCGGCTCGAAAGTCGCAGTGCCTTGCGGAGGCAGGGACTTGGGCCGCTCACGCTGGAGTTGTTGCAACTCCGAGCCCGCGTTGGGCAATGTCTGCGCAAGGGCCTGCAGGCTTGTGACACAACTCAACCCCAGAAGCGCGGCGGCCATGGCGCGCCCGCGCTTCGAACAGGACGTCCGTTCTGCCGGAACGCCCCCGCGATCGTCTTGCATAAGCTCCGTACCTTGTCATCCGTCCTTCTTCTCGCACGGAGTCAATTCGCAAGCATGCCCAAGTCCTGGCGAGCACTCGTAGCCCCCCGCCCTCATCAACATCCGTCGCGCATTGATTAGAGCGCGGAGATTCCGCGGGGCACGTTGTGCTACATCACATAACGTTTAGACCAAGGTCTGAACCGCGGAGACAATTTGTCTGGACGTCTGGCAAGCGGCGCGCGAATGCGCGCGGCGTCGCAAAATTTTTGGGCGGGATCCGGCAGGGGAGGCGGTGGTTATCGCAACTCGCCGCGCGACCGATCGGTTATGACGGGGGTGGGTTGACGGGCGTTATCCCAGCTCGCTGGCGCATACACGATCGGTTATGACAAAGCGGGGAAGGGCCTGAGACCTTGGGGGAGAGGGTGGGATTACTCGGCCCCTGCGGGCCTCGCCGGTTCGGTCGCCCTGCCGGGCGATTCCCACCTCGCCTCGCGTGCGAGGTTATGACAAGTCAGTGGAATGACATAGGCTATTGTTTTTATTGGCGGAGAGGGTGGGATTCGAACCCACGTGCCGGATTTACCCGACCATCCGATTTCGAGTCGGCGCCGTTATGACCGCTTCGGTACCTCTCCAGCGTACCCAGGGGGCAAGACTGGTATTCTAGCCGAAGCCTTTTCCGCTGAGGTGAGGTTCGAATTGCTGCTCCGAGGCTCCCGACCGCTCCCTGCAGCCGCCTTGGCTACCGCCGCGCTGGCCACCCTCGCCCTC
>DATNEN010000282.1:0-2290 GCA_035552975.1 Steroidobacteraceae bacterium | reverse complement strand
TTTCGGACCCGCGTGACGTCGGCGAGGTGCTGGCGGACGATCACAGCAGCGAAGATGCCCGGCTCGTTGCGTTCCTTCAGCAAGTGAGCGTGCGTACGCGGCTCTATGCCGGCGCACAGCGCTTCGTCGACGAGTTGCACTCGCGCTGGTCGGCCAGGCGCAAACTAGCTCCGGCTGCCGTTTCGGCCGCACCCGTTCGCTATCTGCCTCCCGCGCGAGAGATGCCCGACAACGCGGTATTCATCAGCTATGCGCGTGAGGATCTCGCGGCGGTGCAGAAGCTGAAAGCCGGTCTCGAGGCAGCGGGCGTCACGACCTGGTTCGACATCGATCGCCTCGAGGTCGGCGACGACTACGATCGCAAGATTCAGCGCAATATTGCCCGCTGCTCGTATTTCATTCCGATCGTGTCGGGCACCACGCAGCGACGTCTGGAGGGCTACTTCCGTCGCGAGTGGAGCTACGCCATCGACCGGACCCGCAACATGGCCGATGGGGCGCTGTTCATCCTGCCCGTCAGCATCGACTCCATCCCGGCAAGGGAGGCCCTGGTGCCGGATCGATTCAAGGCGCTGCATTTCACGCACCTCCCTGCCGGGCAAGTGTCTCCGGAGTTCGCACGCCGGCTGGCAGACTTCATGCAGGCGCGCTCGTGATGAACGCCGCATCGGTGGTGCCGCCGGCAATATCGGCCAGCGTCGACCCCAACAATCCCTGGCTGGGGCTCGCCTCCTTCACCGAAGAATCGCGGGACTTCTTTTACGGGCGCGAAGCGGAGGTCGCGGAGCTGGCACGACGCGTCCAGCGCAAGCTCCTGACGGTGCTCTTCGGCCAGTCCGGACTCGGCAAGACTTCCATCCTCCGCGCGGGACTGGTACCCAGACTGCGCGGGCACGGCTACTGCCCCGTCTATGTGCGGATCGACTACGGCAAAGACACACCGGAGCCCGCTGAGCAGATCAAGCAGGCGATTCGCCAAGCCGCGAACCTCTCGGGTGAGTGGTCGCAGGTCGGCGTGGCCGTCGCAGGCGAGTCGCTGTGGGAGTTCCTGCATCACCGCGACGACATACTGCGCGATGAAGCAGGGACCCCGCTGATCCCGCTTTTGATATTCGATCAGTTCGAGGAAATCTTCACGCTGGCCCAGACCGATGAGCACGGACGGGCTCGAGCGACGCGCTTCCTGGAGCAGCTCGCTGACTTGGTGGAGAACCGCCCGCCGCAGAGCCTCGAAGCGCGCCTCGACGCCGACGATTCAGCGGCCGAGCGCTTCGACTTCGCGCGCAGCGACTATCGCGTGCTGATCGCGTTGCGAGAGGACTACCTGGCGCCGCTGGAGGGACTGAAGGCGACGATGCCGAGCATCGCCCAGAACCGGCTGCGTCTGGCGCCGATGACGGGCACTCAGGCACTCGCGGCCGTATTGCAGCCGGGCAAGCGGCTGGTCTCCGAAGAAGTAGCGGCGGCCATCGTACGCTTCGTCGCAGGGGGCGCAGAGCTCGCCAACGCAGAGGTGGAACCCTCGCTGCTCAGCCTCATCTGCCGCGAGCTCAACGATGCCCGGAGGGCAGCCGGACGCAGCGAGATCTCCCTCGATCTCCTGGCGGGCTCCCATGAGAGCATTCTGAGTAACTTCTACGAGCGCTCACTCACCGACCAGCCGGCCGCCGTACGCCGCGTCATCGAGGACGATCTGCTCACGGCCTCGGGCTTCCGCGAGAACGTCGCAGAGGAGCGGCTCCTCAGCCGGTTTGCCGCCGTGGGCGCTGCGGCCGGGACGCTAGCCCTGCTGGTCAACAGACGCCTGCTGCGAATCGAAGAACGACTCGACGTTCGCCGGGTCGAGCTGACACACGACGTGTTGTGCGGTGTCGTCAAGGCGAGCCGCGATCAGCGGCAGGAACGTGAGGCCCGGGAAGCAACGGAACGCCTCTTGGGGGAACAGCGGGAGCGGGAGCTGTCGGCGCGGCGGGCGCTAGTCCGCGCACGCCAGGTCGCGGCCATCTGTACGGCGTTGGCCATCCTCGCCGTCGCCGCCGCAGGATTCGCCTATTTCAGCCTTCAGAGAGCGCAACACGCGGAGCGCGAAGCTCAGGAAACGAAAGCCACGGCCGTGCAGGCGCGCTCGCAAGCGGAGCACCTGCTGGGATATCTGAGCGATGACTTCGGCAACGAGCTGGAAAGCTTCGGGCGCCTGAACGTGGTCGCCGAGTTCACGCAGCGGCAAATCGATTACTTCCACGGGCTGCCGGCCGGTCTTCGCGATCCGGAGACCGTACGTAACGGCGCC
>DATNEN010000281.1:0-44623 GCA_035552975.1 Steroidobacteraceae bacterium | reverse complement strand
CGGTATCCACCGCGCAGAAACGACACGCGCGCGTGCACACGGCCCCCATCAGCATGATGGTCGCGGTACCCGCATTCCAGCACTCGCCTATGTTCGGGCACTTCGCCTCCTCGCAGACGGTGGCGAGGCGGTGCTCCTTCACCAGTGCCCTGACAGTCTCGAACCCGGCCCCTGACGGGGCCCTCGCCCGCAGCCACGCGGGTTTGCGCAGCGCCGCCTCGGCGCCCGCGGCGGCATGCGCCTTGATGCCGTCCCGGATCGCCGTAAAGCCTTGAGGGGTCAAGTATTTTTCGCCACTCCGGGCCCGCGCGGCCGCGGCCACCAGGGGGATGTCCTTGAGGTTCGACATGCTCTTATTGTAGGGCCAAAACGCCGGTTTCACAGACACCCGCGGCCAAACCGGCCGCGAGACGCTGGAATCACCCGACGCACGCGGCCTCCTTCGGCTACCCCGACTCGAGCGCACCACCCCGCGCCGGAGTCCGTGCGCCCTTCGTGTCCCATCTACGACCCTGGTTCGCTCACTCCACACTATCAACGGACAAAGGAGCGTTTACGCAGAAATCCGCGATCGAACGCGGCTATCCAACTCCCTGAGCCGCTCGATAGACCCGATGTCGAGCCACTCGCCCTGATGCAACTGCCCGCGCAAACGGCGTGCGGCGATAGCACGCTGCAACAAAGGAAGGAGAGGAAACTTCCCGGGTGAGCAGTCAGAAAAAAACTCTGGGCGATATATCCCAACACCCGAATACGTATAGCTCTGCCGAGCGCTGTCGCGCTCGAGCACCGCACCACCATCCAGTGCGAAATCACCGCGCGGATTGTGCGCGGGGTTGGGCACGAGCACGATCAACGCATCCGCGACATCGTCGAGCGCGAGGCGGCCGAAGTCGATGTCCGTCCAGACATCGCCATTCACCACCAGAAACGGCCTCGGCCCGAGCAAGGGCAGCGCATTGAAAATGCCGCCGGCGGTCTCCAGCGGCACCGGCCCTTCTTCGCTGTAGTGGATACGCACGCCATAGTCGTGGCCGTCACCGAGAGCGGCCTTGATGCGATCGCCCAGCCAGGAGAGGTTGATCACCACGTCCTGGATTCCCGCCTTGGCGAGGGCCTCGAGGTGATAGAGGATCAACGGCTTTCCCGCGACGGGCGCCAGCGGCTTCGGCACGGTGTCGGTGAGGGGCCGCAACCGCTCCCCGCGACCCGCGGCCATGACCATCGCTTTCACGGGCGCCCTGCCTGTTCCGCCACTCGCGCGTTGGCGCGTGGCAGCTCCGGAACGATGCGCGCTTCGATCAACTCGGCGAGGTCAGCGAGCTCTACATAGCGCTTGCAGGTGTCGCGCACGTAATCGAGCGTCAGCGGAAGATCGCGCAGATAACCCGGCTTCCCATCGCGATACCAGAGGCGCGCGAAAATCCCGAGCACCTTGATGTGCCGCTGCACGCCGATCAGGTCGAACCAACGTAGGAATTCCCGCGCCTCGCCGCCGACGGGGCCACCGCGTGACTGCAGCATCTCCCGGTATTGGAACACCCAACCTTCGACGCGCTCACGCGGCCAACTGATGTAGCAATCCTTCAGCAGCGAGACGAGGTCGTAGCCGACCGGCCCCCGCAGCGCATCCTGAAAATCCAGCACGCCCGGATTGCGGTCCGCGATCACCATCAGATTGCGCGAATGATAGTCGCGGTGCACGAAAACGCTTGGCTGAGCCAGCGCCTCGCGTATCAGAAACTCGAAGGCCGCCGCAATGATCTGCAGTTGCGAGGCGCTCAGGGAGAGCTGCAGGTGGCTCTTGCAGAACCACTCCGGCATCAAGGCGAGCTCGCGTGCCAACGGCTCGCGATCGTAGGGCGCGAGCTCGCGTGCACCTTCCTGGCCGCGCACCTGAATGTCCGCCAGGGCCGCGAACGCGTCCCCATACAGGCGATCAGGATCGTCCCCGGCATTCAGCCGCGACAGGTAATGCGTTCCTCCCAGGTCCTCCAGGAGCAGCAACCCTCGTGCGACATCGCTCTCGTGCACGTGCGGAACGTGAACCCCGGTCAACTGGAGCAGGCGGGTGACCTTCAGGTAGGGGCGGACGTCCTCCTTGTCAGGCGGCGCATCCATCACGACGAACGTTCTGCCGCCGGCGAAGGCGCGAAAGTACCGGCGGAAGCTGGCATCGCTCGAAGCGGGCTCGATGCGCGCGGGGTGCAGCCCGAGATCGCGCGTCAACCAGTCGTGTATCAGCGCGAGTCGCGCAGCGTCGTCGTGCATGGATCGATAGGTTTTTGGCCCGCGGTGCAGCGGCGAGGCCATTATAATGCCGGCCCTCATGCTGCGTTCCGTGCGTTCCGGCTCATTACTCATCACCGCCCTGTCGCTCGGCACAGCCGCGTCCGTCGCGCAGGCCGAGGGGCCGTCGCCGTGCGCACCGGGCATGCCTCTGGTCCTTGCGCAGAACGCCGACCCCAACGCGTCGGCCGCGCCGAACAGCGCGCCCAACGCGGCGGTGCCCGCTACGCCGAACGCTCCGGCCAACGGCACACCCAACGCACCGGCGGCGCAGCCGGCTCCGGCTGGAGCTGCAAAGCCGCGCGACCTGAAGAACGCTCCGGTCGACCTCCAAATGGACGACGCGACCATCGGTGTCGACGGCCGGGCGAGCCTGAGGGGACACGTGGACGTGAAGCAGGGAGACCGGGAGATCCACGCCGATCAGGTCGAGTACGACAAGAACACCGGCGAGATCCAGTCGCAGGGCTCGGTCGAATACACCGATCCGCTGCTGCACGCCACGGGCGAGCGCGGCGACTATTCCCCGGACGGCGGAGCGACGCTCAAGTCCGCGCAGTTCGAGCTGCGACAGCGCTCGGCGCGGGGCTCGGCCGACTCGTTGCAACTCACCCCGACAGGCGTGATCAACCTGCAGGGAGTGCAGTTCACGACCTGCCCGAAGCCCGATGCCGCCTGGGAGATCAAGGCGCAGAGGATCGAGCTGGACACGAAGAACCGTGTCGGCACCGGACACGGCGCGCAGGTCGACTTCCAGGGCGTGCCGCTGGTGTATCTGCCGTGGTTCTCGTTTCCCCTCGGCGATCAGCGCAAGAGCGGCTTTTTGTTCCCCAGCATCGGCACGGCCTCGCGCAGCGGTGTGCTGCTGGCCGTTCCTTACTACTGGAACATCGCCCCCAACGCGGACTTCACTTTCGACCCGATCCTCTACAGCAAGCGCGGCGCGGACGTCGGCGGCGAGCTGCGCCTGCTGACGCCGGGCGAGCACAGCGAGCTGAGCTGGAACTATCTGCCGCACGACAACGTGTATGGCAGCGAGCGCAGCCGTGTCAGGTTCACCAACGTCTCGGAGTTGCCGGACGACTTCCGCTTCTCGGTGGATGCGGCCAATGTCAGCGACAGCCAGTATTTCGAGGACTTCTCGCAAAGCTCGGAGCTCACCAGCACGGCCTTCGTAGAGCGCCGTGCCACGCTGTCCTATCGCGACGAGCACTGGCGGATCGACGGCGAAGCCCAGCAGTACCAGACGGTCGACGACACGCTGGCGCCGACCGACCGGCCCTACGCGCGCGTGCCCGCACTGACCGTCAGCGCCGACTACGGCTTCGGACCCGCGGATCTGCTGCGCTATGGATTCGATTCCGAGGTGGTCGATTTCCAGCGCGGCGTCGGGGAGACCGGCTGGCGCATGGACCTGATGCCCTCGGCATCCCTGAACTTCGACGGCCCGGGCTATTTCGTGCGCCCGGGCATCGCCTGGCGCGGCACTCGCTACCAGCTCGCGGACGCCCCGGCCGGCATGCCCAGCTCCCCCTCCCGCACCCTGCCGATCGCGAGCTTCGATACCGGACTGGTGTTCGAGCGGGACCCCGATGCCTGGGGCCGCCGGCTGACCCTGGAGCCGCGGCTGCTGTACCTGTACGTCCCCTACCGCAACCAGAACGATCTGCCGGTGTTCGACACCGCGGTGCCGGATCTGAATCTGGTGGAGCTGTTCCGGACCAACCGCTACGTCGGCGCCGACCGCATGAGCGATGCGAATCAGCTGAGCGTGGGCGTCACCAGCCGGCTGCTGGACGCCCAGGACGGCAGGCAGTTCCTGTCCGCCACCCTCGGCCAGACCTACTACTTCCAGACGCCCCGAGTGCTCCTGCCGGGAGAGGTGCCCCCCACGCATGACCACTCGGACCTGGTCGGGCAGCTCACCGTGTCCGCGCTCAAGAACTGGAACGCCGGGATCGGTCTGCAGTGGGACCCGACGACTTCGCTGCGGCAGCGTGAGGAGATCGACGTGCAGTACCGCCCGGCCGGGGACAAGGTCATCAATCTCGCCTACCGCTTCCAGCGCGACCTGCTGGAGCAGGCGGAGATCTCCGCGGCCTGGCCGGTCAGCCAGCACTGGAACGTGTTCGCCAGGGGGGTCTACTCGCTCAAGGACTCCGAGGCCATCGAGCGGTTTGTGGGCTTCGAATACACCGCACCCTGCTGGAAAGTGCGTATGCTTGCGCGCCGCTTCGTTAGCACCCGGCCTCCCGTGGGGACCACCAGCACGACCGGCCAGCAGGACACTAGCTTCTTCCTGCAGCTGGAACTCACGGGTCTTGCCAGTGTCGGATCAGCGGCGGACACTTTCCTCACCGAGTCGATCCGCGGATACACCCGTCCGACGGAGCCGGGACTGGCAAAAAGTCCAGGATTATGAATAAGTTCCAATTGAGGTGCGTCTAGCATGCGGCCCATCGTGAAAGCCCTTCTGGCGGCGTGGGGCCTGACTCTGGCCGGCCTCGGCGCCGCGCATGCCCAGACCCGTGAGCTCACCACCAAGGGCGTGCTGCTGGACCGCATTGCGGCGATCGTGAACGACGGCGTGGTGCTCGACAGCGACCTGGAGGAGCAGATCCAGGCCGTCACCGCGCGGCTGCGCGAGCAGCGGCTCGATCCGCCTCCGCAGAACGTCCTGCGCCAGCAGGTTCTGGAGCGGCTGGTCATCCAGCAGATCGAGACCCAGCGGGCCGAGAAGGACGGCATCAAGGTCCCGGATGAGACCCTGAACCAGGCTTTGCAGGAAGTCGCCGAGCGCAACCACATCGCCTTCGCACAGCTTCCGGAAGCTCTCCAGCAGCAGGGCATCGACTACAGCGCCTACCGCGAGGACATGCGCAAGGAACTGCAGCTCGGCATGCTGCGCCAGCGCGACGTGCTCCAACGCATCAGCATCACCCCGCGCGAGATCGATCAGTATCTGGACAAGCAGGCGAAGACCCCCAACGAGCACAACGAGTACAACGTCTCCCACATCCTGATCGCCGTGCCGGAGACGGCCACCCCCGAACAGCTCGAGCAGGCCGACAAGAAGGCCCAGGAGGTCTACTCGCACGCCAAAGCGGGTGAGGACTTCGCCAAGCTGGCGGTCGCGAACTCCAACAGTCAGACCGCGCTGGAGGGCGGCGCGCTCGGCTGGCGCAAGGGCAGCGAGTTGCCGACCTTCCTGGCCGACCTGATCGTGAAGCTCAAGCCGGGCGAGGTGAGCGAGCCCCTGCGCACGCCCACCGGGTACCACATCATCAAGCTCAACGACGTGCGCAGCGAGCAACCGAAGGCCCTGGAGGACGAGGTGCACGTGCGCCACATCCTCATGAAGACCAACGAGATCCAGGACGACGCCACGGTGAAGCAGAAGCTCAATGCACTGCGCGATCGTATTCTCAAGGGCGAGGATTTCGCCGGCCTCGCCCAGGTCAACTCGCAGGACGCCCCCTCGCAATCGCAGGGCGGCGACCTCGGTTGGGCCGATCCGCGCAGCTACGTCCCTGAGTTCCAGGCGGCGATCGCCAACCTGAAGGACAACGAGATCAGCGAGCCCTTCCATACCCAATTCGGCTGGCACATCGTGCAGATGCTCGGACATCGTCGTATCGACAACACCAACGAGGTGCGCCGGCGCGATGCCGCCGAGGCCATCCGCGCGAGCAAGGCCGAAGAAGAGACCGAGCTGTGGCTGCGCCGACTGCGCGACGAAGCTTACGTCGAGTACAAGTCCTAGGAGTCCGTTGGACTCCTGACTGCGCGGCGCCCTCACAACGGCGTGCACGGTAACGGATGACCGTCCGCGTCGCATTGACCTCGGGTGAACCGGCCGGCATCGGTCCCGAACTGTGCGTTGCGATCGCCCAGCGCGAGCTTCCCTGCGAGCTCGTATGCCTGGCCGATCGCGATCTCCTCGCCAGTCGAGCACAGCAGGTCGGCTTGCCGGTAACGCTGCGGGCGTATGAACGCCCACCGGAGCGTCGCCAACCTGCCCCCCAAGCTGCCCACGAGCGCGGCAGCCTGAGCGTCTGCCACATTCCCCTCGCCGCCGCGAGCACGGCCGGCCAGCTCGAAGTCCACAATGCGCGTTATGTGTTGGCTCTGCTGGATCGCGCGATCCAAGGCGCGCTGAGCGGCGAGTTCGCTGCCATCGTCACCGCCCCGGTGCACAAAGGCGTGATCAACGATGCGGGTGTTGCTTTCACCGGCCACACCGAATACCTGGCCGAGCGCACCGGCACTCCTCGACCGGTCATGATGCTGGCGACCGGGGAAATGCGCGTGGCGCTCGCGACCACTCATCTTCCACTGAGGGCCGTCAGTGACGCCATCGACGTGTCATCGCTGTGCGAGGTCGCCGAAGTTCTCGATCGCGATCTGCGCGCGAGATGGGGCATCGCCGCCCCGAGGATCGCGGTATGCGGTCTCAACCCGCATGCCGGCGAAAACGGCCATCTCGGTGATGAGGAGATCCGTGTCATCGCTCCGGCGATCGCGCGCATGCAGGCGAGCGGGATCCGCGCAACCGGACCGCTTCCCGCGGATACGGTGTTCGTCCCCGGCATCCTCAGCGGCTACGACGTGGTGCTCGCGATGTATCACGACCAGGGACTCCCCGTGATCAAGCACGCTGGATTCGACCGCGCCGTCAACATAACTCTGGGATTGCCGATCGTGCGGACATCGGTGGATCATGGGACGGCGCTCGATCTGGCCGGAACGGGCCGTGCCGATGCCAGCAGCCTGCTTGCCGCCATTGAAGCGGCAGTGGCCATTGCTCAACCGCCGCGTCCTTCCGGGCCACCTCATGCCGGGCCGCGCGAGAGCACACCGCCGCGCAAATCGCGGACACCGTGATCGACGCGAGGATCCTCGACCGCCCACCGCGCCGCAAACGCTTCGGCCAACATTTTCTTCACGATCCGTCGGTGCTCGATCGCATCGTCGGCGCCCTCGGCCCACGCCCCGGAGATCGGATCGTGGAGATCGGGCCTGGCGGCGGCGCACTCACCCAGCGGCTGCTGGAATCGGGGATCGAAGGACTGGATGCGGTGGAGATCGATCGCGATCTCGCCGCCCTCCTGCCCGCCCGATTTGCGGCCCACCAGGGATTCACCCTGCATCAAGGCGATGCCCTGGAATTCGATTTTGCCGCTCTGGCGAGCTCGCGCGGCGGCCGGCTGCGAGTCGTGGGCAACCTGCCCTACAACATCTCCACTCCGCTCCTGTTTCATCTGCTGAAGTCCTCCGCTGCGATCGAGGACATGCACGTGATGCTCCAGCGCGAGGTGGCGGAGAGGCTCGCCGCCGCGCCGGGCGATTCCAGCTACGGCCGTCTCACGATCATGATGGCCCCGTGGGTCGAAGTGGAGCGGCTATTCGAGGTCGGACCGGGAGCGTTCCGGCCCCCTCCGAAAGTGTGGTCGGCGGTCGCACGGCTCACCGTACGGCGTGCGCCCTCATTCAAGGTGAGCCCCCGCTTCGCAGGCGTGGTGGCGGCCGCCTTCTCCCACCGGCGCAAGACGCTGCGCAATGCCCTCAGAGGGGTGGTCAGCCTCGAGCAGATCCAGGCCTGTGGCCTGGACCCGGGAGCGCGCCCGGAAACGCTGGCGCCGGCCGCCTTCAATGAACTGGCGCTGCAGCTTGACTGACGATGAGTCCGCAGCAAGAGTGAGTCTTCGATGAGACGGGGCGAGGACTCCAACGTATGCCGATCTATCGCCGTATCCTGGTCGTCGTCGATCTGACCGAGAGCAGCTTGCCCATCGCGCGCCGAGGGCAGGCGCTGGCGAGCGCAGCGGGCGCGGAAGTCGAATTGCTGCACGTCGTCGAGTTCGTACCGGTCGAGCCGATGGGCGAGACGTTGATGCCCGCCGTGCAGATCGAAGACGAGCTGCTGCAACGAGCCCGGCAACGCCTCGTTGCTCTGGCCGCAGAGCTCGGACTGCCGGACGCCGCAACGCGAGTCGAGGCGGGAAATGTCAAATCGGAAATCGTTCGCGTCGCGCGTGAGCGCGGCGCTGATCTGATCGTGCTGGGAAGCCGTGAGCGTCACGGCCTGTCGATCCTCGTGAACTTCACGGAGGATACCGTCCTGCACGCGGCCCCCTGCGACGTGCTGGCGGTGCGCGTCGGGCGCGCCTGAGTCGTCACGTCGCAAGCGTATAGAATCCGGGGCATGGAGTCCTCTGTGCACAAGATTCGCGTGGACGTCGAGACCGGCTATCGAGATGATCAGTCGGACCCCATGCAGGACCGCTACTTCTTCTCGTACACCATCACGATTCGTAACGAGGGCAAAGTGCCGGCGCGGCTGCTCACGCGGCACTGGCTCATTACCGATGCGAACGGCAAGGTGCAGGAAGTGCGTGGCGAAGGCGTGGTCGGTGAGCAGCCCTACCTGAAGCCGGGCCAGGGCTTCCGCTATTCCAGCGCAGCCGTGATCGAGACGCCGGTCGGGGCCATGCAGGGCAGTTATCAGATGATCGGCGATGACGGTATCCACTTCGATGCGCCCATCGCCCCATTCCGGCTGGCCATGCCCGGAATCCTGCAGTGACACGCTACGCGATCGGCGACGTGCAGGGCTGTCTCGAGGAGCTGCGCACCCTGATCTCCCGCATCGGCTTTTCAGCCGACCGGGATCGCCTGTGGTTCGTGGGCGATCTGGTGAACCGGGGTCCGCGCTCGCTGGAGACGCTGCGTTTCGTGCGGGCGCTGGGCGACAACGCCGTCGTCGTACTCGGCAATCACGACCTGCACCTGTTGGCGGTCGCTTTCGGAAGCCGGCGCAGCCGCAAGTCCGACACACTCGACGACATCCTCGAGGCGCACGACCGTGACGCGCTGCTGGAGTGGCTCCTCACGCGGCCCCTGATCCATCGCGAGGACGGCGATCTGATGGTGCACGCCGGACTGGTGCCGCAATGGAGCGCCGAGCTGGCTGCCACGCTCGCCGCCGAAGTCGAGAGCGCGCTGCGCCAGGACCCGGGCAAGCTCTTCGATCACATGTACGGAGATGAGCCGAACCGCTGGAGCGAGAGCCTGACGGGCACCGAGCGGCTGCGGTTCGTCATCAACGTGCTCACCCGGCTGCGTGTGTGCACGACTGAGGGCAGGTATGACCTGAAGATGAAGGGGAAGCCCCCGGAGTTCCACAAGGCCGGTGAGCAGGCGTTCCGGCCGTGGTTCGAGATCGAGTCGCGCAAGAGCCGTGACGTGCGCATCGTGTTCGGCCACTGGTCCGCTCTGGGACTGGTGCTCGCACCCGCGCTCGTCGGTCTCGACACCGGCTGTGTGTGGGGGGGCGCCCTGACGGCCTACGACCTGGACACCCACCGTAAGCCGATCTCCACCCCCTGCAACGGATACCAAACTCTGGAAGGCGACTAAATCGGCAGGATGCCGCTTTGAGCGCCGTCGTCTTCGACGGCGGCCACGCAGGGGCGAGGCCATGGATGGCCCGAGTATCAGGACTCAGGGTGGCGCGCCGCCCGGCCCCCAGGTGACCGTGAGTTGCGCGGTCTTCCCGGTGTACATGTCCGGCGACAGCTCCAGATCCAGGGGTTTGGTCCCCTGAGCCGTAATGGGCAACCGGAGCCGCGCGTCCCCGCGAACCTCCAGAGCGCCGAACTGCCCGGGCATGACCCTGAAGGCGATCCTGACCGGCCACGCCGTGCCCGGCACGGGCTTCAGGACGATGCCGCCCATTCCCCCGCCACTGTGCAGATCGACCAGCAGGGTGTTGCGCGTCCAATACTGCGGAAAGGCCGTCGATCCCCCCGCCGCCACCGGGGTAATCGTGAGCTCGTGCACCTCCTGGGGAGCCGGCGCCGCCTGGTGCCCCCAGG
Organism: Steroidobacteraceae bacterium; assembly: GCA_035552975.1. GTDB lineage: Bacteria > Pseudomonadota > Gammaproteobacteria > Steroidobacterales > Steroidobacteraceae > 13-2-20CM-66-19. The sequence goes on along the minus strand of DATNEN010000281.1, from coordinate 34,457 downwards.
GCCACGCAACGTGCGGCCTCGGCAGGTGACTGCACCCGGCCAGCACGCCCAGCAGCGCGATCGCAGCGACGCACGAGATCTCACGCGACACGTTCATATTTCGCACGTTCCTCCGCGTACCATACGCAAGACAGCCCCGTAAGCGAGACATGGTATGCAATCCCTGCTGGCGTTCAACTTTCAGCGCTGGATCGATGCGAACCGGCATCTGCTGAAGCCCCCCGTGGGCAACAAGTGTCTGTTCAGCGACGGGGACTTCATCGTCATGGTCGTCGGCGGGCCCAACGCCCGCAAGGATTACCACGTCGACCCGGGGGAGGAGTTCTTTTACCAGCTCGAAGGTGACATGGTTCTCAAAACCATGCAGAACGGCGCGCCGGTCGAGGTGCCGATCCGCCAGGGGGAGATCCTCCTGCTGCCTGCGCTGGTGCCGCATTCGCCGCAGCGCCAGGCCAACACCGTCGGCCTGGTGATCGAGCGCCGCCGCCACCCCGGCGAGCGCGACGGGTTCCAATGGTACTGCGAGAACTGCAACCACCTGCTGTACGAGGAATTCGTCGAGCTCACCAACATCGAGACCCAGTTCCCGCCGATTTTCGAGCGTTTCTTCGCCAGCAAGGAGCGGCGCACGTGCTCCCGGTGCGGCACGGTGATGGAGCGCAAGACTTGAACGCGCTCTTGCGCGTCGGCGCGCGGGATGTGATCGTGGATCTCTCGCATCCGGTCAGCCTGGCTCGCGAGTTGGACTTCCACCGGGCGCAGCCGCAGCACTTCGGCGCCCCTGCCGCGACCTCGCAGCCGTATCGCACCCCCGGTTTCTCCGGGTCAGTGGCCACGGGCGCAAGCTGCAATTGCGAGGTCATCTCGGTCATTCCGCACTGCAACGGCACCCACACGGAGTCTGCCGGGCACCTCACACGAGAGCCGCTCGACGCCGAACGTGTCGTGCCCTCCGGGCTGCTGCCGGCGCTGCTGCTGTCCGTCGTCCCCGTCGCGGCGAGCGATGTCAGCGAGACCTCGGATCCGCAGCCCCGCCCCGGCGATTTCCTGATCACTCGCGCGGCCATCGAGAGCGCCTGGCCGGCACAGACTGCATTTGCTCCACAGGCCTTGATCATTCGCTCGGCACGGGCGCCCACACTGCCCTACCTCAGCCGCGACGCCGCGCAGGCTATCGTGCAGCATGGCATTGAGCACCTGGTCGTCGACCTGCCCTCGCTCGACCGGGAGCACGACGAGGGACGTCTCACTGCCCACCGCGTCTTCTTCGGCCTGGCTCCCGGGGACAGCTCGCTGCAGCAGGTGCGTCGGCCCGCTGCGACCGTCACCGAGCTGGCGCTCATTCCGGAGAGCCTCACCGACGGCCCCTGCCTGCTGGAGCTGCAGATACCGGCCTGGCGCGGCGATGCGGTTCCGAGCCGCCCGCTGCTTTATGCTCTGCTGGAGCCCGCAGTGGGCCTACCCCAGACGGGCCAGCCCGAATCCCGGAGGGATCGGCGGAATTGCGGAGCAATCGGCGGCAATCCCGGAGGGATCGGCGGAATTGCGGAGCAATCGGCGGGAAGCGGAGCGTCGCCCAAGCGAAGCCTCGCCCACCGGAGCGTCGCCCAAGCGGAGCGTCGCCAAATGGGCCTCGCAGAAACGGTCCTGCGCGGATGACCTACGAGCCGACACTCGATTACGCGCGAGGGCGCGACGCCGCGGATCCTCTTCGCGGCTACCGGCAACGTTTCGCGATACCGGTGGACGCGCGTGGAAGGGAGCTTGTTTATCTGTGCGGGCATTCGTTGGGGCTGATGCCGTTGGCTGCGCGCGATGTCGTGCTCGAGGAGATGGAGGATTGGGCGAGACTCGCCGTGCGTGGGCACGAGGGATCGCGCCGCCCCTGGATTCCCTATCACGAGAATCTGGCTCCCGGGCTTGCCTACCTGACGGGGGCCGCAGTCAACGAAGTCGTCGCGATGAGCTCGCTCACCGCGAACCTGCACTTCATGCTCGCCAGCTTTATCGGCCCGCCGGCCGGCGAGTGAAGATCCTGATCGAGGCCGGCGCGTTCTCCTCGGACCGGCATGCCGTGGCCTCTCAGCTCGAGTGGCACGGCGTCGATGCGCAGACGGGCCTGATCGAGCTGGAACCCCACCCCAGCCAGGACCTCGTGACGCCGGAGGCCATCGACGCCTGCCTGGAGCAGGTCGGAGAGGAGATCGCGCTGGTGCTGTGGCCGGGAGTGCAATTCAGAACGGGCCAATCGTTCGACCTGGCGCGCATCGCGCGCGCGGCCCGGCGTGCCGGCTGCGTAGTGGGTTTCGATCTCGCCCACTCGATAGGCAACACACCGCTCGCATTGCACGACGCACAGGCCGACTTCGCCATCTGGTGCGGCTACAAGTATCTCAACGGCGGCCCCGGTGCCATTGGCGGCTGCTTCGTACACGAACGCCACTCGCAACGCACACCGCGGCTGTCGGGTTGGTGGGGACACGAGCTGAGGAGCCGGTTCCAGATGGAGCCGGGGTTTCGCGCCGAACCGGGAGCCGCCGGCTGGGCGGTGAGTAATCCTCCCATCCTGTCTGCCGCGCCGCTGCTGGCCTCTCTTGCGATCTTCCGCGAGGCGGGGTTCGAGCGACTGCACGCGAAGTCCCAGGCGCTGACCGGATTTCTGGAGTCTCTGCTCGAGCGTGAGCCGGGGGTCAGGATCATCAGTCCGCGGGACGCCGCGGCGCGCGGCTGCCAACTCTCACTGCGCATCGCGGGGAGCGCGACCCGCGGCAAGCGCGTGTTCGACTCGCTGGGCGAGCGCGGGGTCGTTTGCGACTGGCGCGAGCCCAATGTCATCCGTGCCGCGCCCGTCCCCTTGTACAACACCTTCGCAGACGTCTTTACGTTCGCCGCTGAGCTGCGGCGCGCGCTGGGAGAGATCCAAGCTTGAAACCGCAACGCGACCAGCCAGTCAACATCGTCGGCGCCGGCCTCGCCGGAGCGCTGCTCGCAGTGATGCTGGCCAGGCACGGATTCTCGGTACGGCTGTTCGAGCGTCGCCCGGACCCGCGTCGCTCGGAGTCCGAGCGCGGCCGCTCGATCAATCTTGCATTGGCCGCTCGCGGCATGGGTGCCCTGGAGCGCGCGGGCCTGTTGGATGAGGTTCGTCCGCTCCTGATCCCCATGCGGGGACGCATGGTCCACGATCGGCACGGCGGCACGGCGCTGCATCCCTACGGGCAGCGAGACAACGAGGTCATCTACTCCGTCGGCCGCGGCGCACTCAACAAGCTGCTCATCGAGGCCGCCGCGCGAACGCCCTCGGTGACCCTGCGCTTCGGGCAGACGTGCCTGGGAGCGGACCCGTCCCGCAACGTCCTGCGCTTCCGCGGGGGAGTCGAGCAAGCCGAATACGAGATCCCCCTGGTTCCGACGATCGCTGCCGACGGCGCAGGCTCCCCCGTACGCTCGAGCCTGGCATTCGGCGCGCACGTCGCCGTCCGCGAGGAGTTCCTCGATCACGACTACAAGGAGTTGACGATTCCCGCGGTCGAAGGCCGGCCGGCGCTGGATCCAAACGCCCTGCATGTGTGGCCGCGCGGTGGCTTCATGCTCATCGCACTTCCGAACACCGATGGAAGCTTCACGGCCACGCTCTTCCTGGCACGCAAGGGCGAGAGCAGCTTCGCCGCACTGGCCGCATCCGATGGGGCGAAGGAGTTCTTTCAGCGCGAGTTTCCGGATGCCCTGGCACTGATTCCGAGCCTGTCGACGCAGTTCCGCACGCACCCCCAGGGTCAGCTGGGCACGGTGCACACTGCTCCGTTCAACGCGGGCGGGCGGGTGCTGCTGGTCGGCGACGCCGCACACGCAATCGTCCCTTTCCATGGCCAGGGAATGAACGCCGCGTTCGAGGATTGCGCGATCCTGGACACTCTGCTGGACAGCCACGAGGATTGGCAGTCGCTGTTCTGCGCGTTCAGCCGCGAACGCATGCCCAACGCCGCGGCCATCGCGCAGATGGCTCTGGAGAACTACACCGAGATGCGGCACACCGTCCTGGATTCCAAATTCGTCCGTCAGCGACAACTGGCGCTCGAGCTGGAGCTGAGATTCCCGCGGCAGTTCATCCCGCGCTACGCGATGGTGATGTTTCACCCCGAGATTCCGTACAGCGAGGCCCTGCGGCGCGGGGCCGTGCAGGCGAGAATTCTGGACGAGCTCGACGCGGTCTCACATGCCACCGGCCAGCTCGATCTGTCGATGGCCGAGCACCTGATCAGTGAGCGCCTGACGCCGATCTGACAGCGCCCGCTATTCTCGTGTACCGGGCGGCATGACGGGCGCTTGACGATCGAGGACCAGGAAGGTCGCGGGATACTGATTGCGCTCATCAGCGGGGTGTGTGCCCGCCTGAGTCTCGCTCCACTGCGCAACGTCCAGCTCGGGGAACAGCGTGTCACCGGCGACGTCAGCCTCGACACGCGTCAAGTAGATGCGATCGGCATGAGGGATCGTGAGGCGATAGATCTCTGCGCCACCGATGACCGCCAGCTCCGCAGAGTCTCGGGTGAGCCGCAGCGCCTCCTCGACCGATCGCACGACATCGACACCCTCGGCCCGCCAGCCGGGATCGCGCGTCAGGACGATATTCCGCCGCCCCGGAAGCGGCTTGCCGATCGATTCGAAAGTCTTGCGGCCCATGAGAATCGGCTTGCCGAGCGTAGTCGCCTTGAAGCGCTTGAGGTCCTCGGAAAGGCGCCACGGAAGCGCATTGTTGCGCCCAATCACTCGATTGCGCGCCATGGCGACGACCAGGGACACGAAGGGAACACCCATCCGCCGCATTGTCGCAGGTCGCGAGCGAGCACGCTGGCCCGCAGGCGCGACTCATTGCCGGGCACCGACCGCCAGTGGTGCTCGCACGGGCCCGCGACTCACTGCCTGGTGCGCACCGCCAGCGGCGCTCGCACGGGCCCGCGACTCACTGCCCGCTGCTGACTGCCTGCAGCGCTCGCACCGCGTCCACCAGGCCGAATCCGGAGTCGTAGCTGAAGCTCCGGGGCTGCCCGCTCCCGGTATCGGCCGACGATATCTGCAGCGGCTGCGGACCGAGGCTTCCGCCCTCGTTGCGCAGCCGCACTTCGCTGGCTGTCTGGCGCAGGATGCTGTAGATCGAGTCGGGTGTCAGCGCGCGTGGTGCGGGGCTACGGCGATGGCTTGCGATATCCCGCGCACGCTTGTCGATGAGCAGCGCTGCCACGGCGGCCACGTGGGGCGCCGCGGCGGAGGTGCCGAAGAAGTTCGGGAACTCATCGTCCTCGGAGCTGCCGGGCACGCTGAAGCCGAGTGTCGTCTGATAGAAGCTCGTGTTGCCGCCGTCAGGGCCCATCAGCCCGGGCTTGAGGCGCACGAGCGGCTGCCCGAGCGGCTGTCCCTGCGCATCGAACAGGATCGGCGTTCCACCGGCGGAGGAAAAGCTGTCCAGACACGCCGGCACACAGGTCGGGCGTAACGGGCTGCCCCAGGCTCTCGTCTGATACCACGCGCTGGCTCCGACGGCCTCGGCGCCCGCGGCGTTCGGATGGCCCACGACGGTGGCGCTCGCGGTCTGGAACTCATCGACCGAGAGTGAGGCCGCACCCAGGTCGTACCAGACGTACTTGATCTGACCGGGCGCCGGGCCTGCCGCAAGCTCGATGCCGAGCCGCACGTGCACCTCGCGGTCGGAGAGATTCACCAGCACCGGTAGCTCCACCGCATCGCCGCCGATGTTGTCGGAGATTCCCGGCACCTGACACACCAGTTGCGCGGCATCGTCGGTGCACGGCTCAAGCGGCGAGCCGTCGGCGTCGTAGAAAATCGCATCGACGTCGCTCTGCGCGCCATTGACGCCGTTGGCGGAAAAGGAGGGTTGGTCCCAGTCGACCGCCAGCACCGCGATGGTGCCCGGTGGCGCAGTCATCCTCTGCAGGTCCGCGACGTTGCCGCCGCGATCGAAGTCATGGCGCAGGCCCGCAAGCCCGTTGCGGCCCGAGGGTCGGAACTTCGCCTGGTAGGAATGGCGCGCCTCATTGCCGGCCGCCGAGAAATAAGCGACGCCGCGCGCGGCCACTGCATCGATCGCCTTGGCGATCACGCCGTCCTCGAACATGGGCTCGTCGAAGTAGCCGACATCGTCCACGATGACTTTCGCCCCGTCATCGGCGAGCGCGGTGATGCCGGCCGCAAAGTCCTCCTCGCTGGTGAACGCCGTATGAAATGAGATCGAGGCTCCCGGCGCGACGTCGTGAACGATCTGGCCCATCGCACGCCCTTCGTCCGTGCACTCGGCATCAGGGACCGTGTACAGGTCCTCCAGCACGCGCACGCCGATCGGCAGGTCGCCATTCACGACGTCCTGGCCCGCGCGCGTGAAATCCTGTCCTGGCGCGAAAGGACCCGCGGCGCAGTCGAAGCTGTCCGAGAGAACGCCGACGGTCACACCCGTCCCGTCCACATCAAACTGCGACCGCGCGAGGTCGCTGCGCATCGAGTGATCGCCCTGGCTGCTCGTGAGGCCGACCCTCGTGGCGGCGAGAGAAGGCTTGATGAACCTCAGGCCGCTCGTCAGGGCCATGTCGCTGAGCGCCGCGACGGGCACCAGCCCGGACACGGCGTGGTCGTACACCCTTGGCCGCAGCATTCCCTTGGAGACGAGCTGCGGCATGAGTGAGGCCGGGTCATCCGAATACGCCGTAATGCGCACATAGCCGGACTGTGTGTGCAGGGGTGGGAGCTTGCGCCGCAGACTCTCGCTGGCCGCCGGAGCCTGCGCCGCGCGTTCGAGAATCATCAGCTCAGGGCCGAGCTTGGCTCCAGGGCCCGATTTGGCAGCCGCCAACAGGCGAGCGAACGCCGCAGTACGATCAACTGCAGAGCTTCGCGTAGCGGAGTGGGTCGGCGCGGACCATGCCAGCAGCAGCAGCAGCGCACCGATCAGCCCGTAGAGGGCCAGCCCACAATGATCCGGCCCGCAACGGGCCAGCAAGGGCTTCACAGGTCGGCCTCCCTGATGAAACCCTGTTTTAGGCCCAAAAAGGGTGCGGACGCAACTGTCGTCAGATCTCGACGGCCGTATTGAGCACGATGACGCCGCGGAAGGGCATGCGGAAGAACTCCGCGGCCTGCGCGCTGTGGGCCTGCATGCGCGCGAACAGCCGCCGCTGCAGGCCCCGCCATCCTGGAATGGGCCGCGCACGAACCACGTGGCGGCCGATGAAGAACGAGCTGTCCTCGGTGAATACTTTCAGTCCGCGAGTACGGCATGCCTTGAGCGCCTGCCCCACGTCCGGTGTCTCCATGAAGCCGAAACGCGCGGTCACGGAATACACACCGGGAAGCATTTCATCGATTCGCACCCGTCGAACGGGGTCCACGCGGGGCGTATCGGCGAATTCCACGTTCAGGATGATGACGCGTTCGTGTACGACGCGGTTGTGCTCGATGTTGCGGATCAAGGCGGAGGGCACCAGGCCGGGATGGCTGGCGAGGAACACGCCGGTGCCGGTAACCCGGTGCGCGCCCGCGATCAGTTTCGCGAGCTCACTCTTGGGTACGGCGAGCTTTGCCAGCGCGGTGCGCAGCTCGATGCGTCCGTTGTGCCATGTCCAGAAGATGGCGAACAGCACCGCGCTCAGCGCCACCGGGATCCAACCTCCCGTGGGCAGCTTCGTCATGTTGCCCGCGACGAAAACGGAGTCCATCAGGAGCATGGGCACGAACACGGCAGCGACGGCGAGGCGCGACCAGTTCCACTGCGTGCTGGCGACGAACGCCCCGAGGATGGTGGTGATCAGCATCGTTCCCACCACGGCCGCACCGTAAGCGGCGGACAAGGCGCCCGAGGAGCCGAAGCCGACCACGAACGCGACCACTGCTATGAACAGCAGGAGATTGACGATGGGAACGTAGATCTGGGCTTGCTCGAGCGCGGAGGTCTGAAGCACGCGGATACGCGGGAGCAGATCGAGCTGCACGGCCTGGCGCGCCACAGAGAAGGCACCCGAGATCACGGCCTGCGAGGCGATCACTGTGGCCGCATTCGCCAGCACGATCATCCACGGAAGAACACTCTTGGGCACCAGCTCGTACAGCGGTTGGTCGACCATGTGCCCCCGCTCCAGCAGCAATGCTCCCTGCCCGAAGTAATTGAGCACCAGCGCCGGCCAGACCAGCACGAACCAGGCGATGCGCACGGGCACTTTGCCGAAGTGGCCCATATCGGCATACAGCGCCTCCCCGCCCGTGAGCGCCAGGAAAGCGGCGCCAACGATGGCCAGCGCACGCGCTGCGTGCGTGCGCAGCAGTGTGATCGCATGGATCGGATCGATGGCCGCCAGCACCTGGGGATTGCGGGCGATCGCTCGGACTCCGAGCGCAGCGATCACCACGAACCACAGGATCATGACCGGGCCGAACAGTCCGCCCACCTTGGCCGGGCCGCGTTTCTGGATGAGGAACAACAGCACCAGCACCACGAGCGTGACGGGTACCACGTCGGCCTTGAGCTTCGGATCGAACAGCTCCAGGCCCTCCACGGCGCTCAGGACCGAGATCGCAGGGGTGATCAGCGCGTCGCAGAAGAAGAACGCCGTACCCGCAAGCGCCAGCACCACGACGACGGTCGTCCACGCGCTGCCGGCCACCAGGCGCCGCTGGGCCAGCGCGAACAGCGCGAGAATTCCGCCCTCCCCTTCATTGTCCGCGCGCATCATGATGGTGACGTACTTGATGGTCACCGACAGAGTGAGCGCCCAGAAGATCAGGGACAGCACCCCGAGCACGACCTCCGCATCGAACTTGCCCGCATCGTTGATCGCACCCGACATCGCATAGAGCGGGCTGGTGCCGATATCGCCGTAGACGATCCCGGTTGCACCGATGACTGCCGTCAGACTCCAGCGACGCTGCGCGTGCATACGTTAAGGGGCGCGTCAGCGCCCCCGACCGCCTTTCCTTGCCGTGCGCTTCTTCTTCCGTGCCGTGCGTGCCGCATCCTTGCGCGCTACGGTCTTCTTGCGCTTTGCCTTGCGCGCGGGCCGCTTGGCCGGCTTGCGCTCGGTGGGCCACAGCATCGTGCCGCGACACTGGGGCGCCCCGCAGCGACAGGCGAATATCTCGTCGATGTCGGCAGGATCATCCGCCTCGCGCTGGATCTGATAGTCGTAGGTCAGCTCCTCGCCCGGCTGCGCCGCCCGGGTCGTTTCGATGTACACCCGGCCGTTCTCGATGACCGACTCACAGTTCGGGTCGCACGAGTGATTGAAGAAGCGCGCATCGTTGCCCTCGACACCGGCATCGATCACCGTGCGTGCATCGACGATGAACAGGAATGTGTGGTTGTCGTTCGCATCCTTGCTCTCATAGCGGCGGTCCGCCTCCTTGTGCGAGACGCGCTCGCCGACGTATTCGATCAGGCGCGTGCCCTTGGCGATGGCGGCGAGCGCGAACGCGCCCTTGCCATGGACCTTGGAGTCACGCACCTCGAACAGCTCCGTGCGCGGTCTGGCCATGATCAGACCGCCACCGGCGCCTTGATCGCCGCATGATGTTGGTAATTCACGAGCTCGAAATCCTCGTAATCGTAGTCGAAAATGCTCGCCGGCCGCCTGCGCAGCGCCAGGCGCGGTGCCGGATAGGGAGTGCGTGCAAGCTGCTCATCGGCCTGCGCCAGGTGATTCAGGTACAGGTGGCAATCACCGCCCGTCCACACCAGCTCGCCCACTTCCAGATCGCATTGCTGCGCGAACAGATGGGTCAGCAAGGCATAGCTGGCGATGTTGAAAGGCACGCCGAGGAAGAAATCGGCGCTGCGCTGGTAGAGCTGGCACGACAGGCGGCCCGCCGCCACGTGCAGCTGGAAGAAGGCATGACAGGGCATGAGCCGCATCTGCCCGAGCTCCCCGACATTCCACGCGTTGACGATGATGCGGCGCGATTCGGGGTTGCGGCGCAGCAGCTCGACGGCCTGGGCGATCTGATCGATCGTGCGGCCGTCGGGAGCGCGCCATGCGCGCCACTGCTTGCCGTAGATCGGTCCGAGATCGCCGCGCTCATCGGCCCACTCATCCCAGATCGACACGCCGTGCTCGCGGAGCCAGGCAACATTGGTGTCACCGCGCAGGAACCACAGAAACTCGTACACGACCGATCGCACGTGGATCTTTTTGGTCGTGACCAGCGGGAAGCCGGCCGCCAGATCGAAGCGCATCTGCTGCCCGAACAGCGATAACGTACCGGTACCGGTTCGGTCGTCCTTGCGAGCACCGGACGTGCGGATCAGGCGCAGCAGGTCCAGGTAGGCCTTCATTGCGCGATCGCGACGTTTCCCGACGGTACGCGCACACGGTACGCCCACCACAGCAGCGCCACTCCGCCCAGGATCATCGGCAGGGACAACAGCTGGCCCATGGTGAGCCAGCCGCCGGCGAGATAGCCGAGCTGCACATCCGGCACGCGCACGAACTCGATCAGAAAGCGTGCCACCCCGTAGATCAGCAGGAACAGCCCCGACGGGGCGAGCCGGGGCCGTGGACGGCTGGTAAACCACCACACGGCCGAGAACAGCACCAACCCCTCCAGGCACGCCTCATAGAGTTGCGAAGGGTGCAGCACCTGCCCGTCGAAGTTGAATCCCCAGGGCACGGTCGTGGGCTTGCCCCACAGCTCGCCGTTGATGAAGTTGCCGATACGGCCGAAGAAAATACCCAGGCCCGGAAGCGGCGCGGTGAAATCGAATACGTCGCCGATCTTGCGGCGGCGAAAGCGCGCGAACAGCGACAGCGCCACCAGCACGCCCAGCAGGCCGCCATGAAACGACATGCCCCCGTCCCAGATCTTCAGCGGATACCAGGGATCCTTGGCCCAGAAATCCAGGCCGTAGAACAGGACGTACCCGATCCGGCCGCCGAGGATCACCCCCAGCATGCAGAAGAAGATCAGGTCATCGACATCGTTCGGCTTCCAGGTGGACCCCGGCCGGGCCGCGCGCCGCCGGGCGAGGAACCAGGCGCAGCCAAACCCGATCAGGTACATGATCCCGTACCAGCGCACCTTCAGGGGACCGAGCTTGAAGGCGATGGGATCGAAGCCAGGAAATTGCAGCATGGGGCGGCAAGTGTACTAAAGGTCGCGCGAGACGCGGCAAAAGAAGGCCTTCAGGTAGCGCGTCTCCGGAATCGCCGGGTGGATCGGATGATCGGGGGACTGGCCGGCGGCCTCCAGCACCTGCACGACGCAGTCCGTATGCCGTGCGGCCACCTGAATGGCCGCGAGCAGATCCTCGGCGGCCAGGTGATAGGAGCAGGAACACGAGACGAGCAGGCCGTCGCGCGCGAGCACTCCCAGGGCGAGCTGGTTCAGCTTCCGATAGGCCGCCTGCCCCTGCGGGATGTCCTTCTTGCGCTTGATGAAGGCCGGCGGGTCGAGGATCACGACATCGAAACGCTCGCCACGCTCCTGAATGGCACGTAACGCGTCGAACGCATCCTCTTTGGCGGTCTGTACCTCCACTGCGTTCGCGGCAGCATTGCGCCGCGCGTACTCGAGCGCCCCCTCCGAAGAATCGACGCAGCGGGCGAGGGACGCCCCGTTCTTCAACGCAGTCACCGACCACGCACCGACATAACTGCAGACATCGAGCACACGCGCGCCCGGCCAAAGATAGCGCACCAGGCGCTGCCGGTTGGCGCTCTGGTCGTAGAACCAACCAGTCTTCTGACCGTGGGCCAGGGGCGCGGTGAAGCGGATCCCCGACTCGATGACCTCGATCTCCTGCGGCACCTGGCCGAAGGCCGCGTGCGCTTCCTGCCGCAGGTGCTCGAGCTCGCGCGCACCGGAATCGTTCTTCCAGAAGAGGCCGGAGGGGTTGACCACCGCACGCAGCGCCGCCTCGACCTCGCCCTTCAGCCCTTCCATCCCCGCGGTGGCGATCTGCCCGACGAACAGGCTGCCGTAGCGATCGAGAACCAGGCCCGGCAGTCCGTCGGACTCCCCGAAAATCAGCCGGTAGTAAGGCCCGCGGCAGATGCGCTCGCGCAGCGCGAGCGCCACGCGCAGGCGTTGCTCGATGAGCTCGCGATCGATGCGCTGTTCGGGTTTGCGACCGACGATGCGGGCGCAGATCAGGGCATGCGGATTGACGTAGGCGTAGCCGAGGAAACGCTCGTTGTGCGCCTGCAGTTGGACGAGAGCACCCGGCTGGAGCGCCGTCAGCGGTGTGCTGGCGATGTCGACTTCGTTGCTGAACACCCAGGAATGCCCGGACATCAGGCGCCGTTCCTCGCCACGCTTCAGGCGCAGCACGGGCAGCGATGGGGAGGCAGGAGCGGTTTGTGCGGGGTTTGCAATCACGACGGACTCGAATGCAGGCCGCGGAGTATACCCAATCCGGCCACCACCGCGAGGAACGCGCTATTCTAGCCAGTTGCGCAACCGCCCGAGGCGCGACCATGTCGACGAAAGGGACACTTGCAGACATTCCCAGATCATCTGGTGTCTACCAGATACGTTGTACGCACAACGCCAAAATTGACCGCACCGGATGCACCCGCCGCAATGTGGGATTCAACATCTTTACATTGGCCGGCTCTCCAGGCGGAACGTTTGCACGGACTTGGCGGGGATTTCGCGACCCGAGCGGCACACCAACCACGATCGTTGATCTATTCGATTTTTGCAGGCGCAATGATCTGGACTTTCCTTCAATGCACCGACTGGCCCGGGGGTGCAGCAAGTTGAAGTCTTCCAAGGGGTGGACGGTTGCCAACGGCAGAATCATCGCCCCTCGTGGGTGGACCCATCAGAGCGGCTGGAGAGAGCATGACGAGCAAGCGGCATCTCAATGACGACGGTACTCCGAAGTACACGAACGGTCTGATCTCCGAGACCAGTCCGTATCTGAGACAACATGCCCACAACCCCGTCGACTGGTACCCGTGGAGTGACGAGGCATTCCGGCTGGCGCGTCAGCACAACAAGCCCATACACCTGAGCGTGGGATACTCTGCGTGCCACTGGTGCCACCGCCTGAGTGACGAGAGTTTCGAGGATGAGGAGACCGCGCGGCTCCTGAATCAGCATTTCGTCAACATCAAGGTCGATCGCGAGGAGCGTCCCGATATCGACCGCATCTACCAGATCGCGCAGCAGATGCTGACGCAGCGCTCGGGGGGCTGGCCGCTGACGATGTTCCTCACACCCGACGATCAGCGGCCGTTCTTCGGCGGGACCTACTTCCCGAAGGAGGCGCGCTACGGCCTGCCCGCGTTCAAGGAACTGTTGGTCCGCGTCGCCGAATATTACCGCGACCATCAAGCCGATCTGCGCAAGCAGAACGCCGCGCTCATGGACGCCTTCGCCGATCTCGCTGCGCCGGCAGCGCCGGACGGCCTGACTCTGTCCGAGGCGCCTCTGCAGGCCGGCCGGCAGCAGCTCGCGCGCAGCTTCGACAACCGCAACGGCGGCTTCGGGCCAGCCCCGAAATTCCCCCATCCGAAGACAGTGGAGCGACTGCTGCGCGACTGGCGTGCCGGCGCGCAACAGCCCGAGCCGGACCTGCATGCGCTCTACATGGCGACCCTGACGCTGCGCTGCATGGGCGAGGGTGGCATCAACGATCAACTCGGAGGGGGTTTCTCGCGCTACTCCGTCGATGCAACCTGGACCATTCCCCACTTCGAGAAGATGTTGTACGACAATGGCGCGCTGCTCGGCCTCTACGCGGAGGCCGGCGTGGCCACCGGCGATTCGTTCTACAGCGATGTCGCCGTGCAGATCGGCGAATGGACTATCCGGGACATGCAGTCCCCCGAAGGCGGCTACTACTCCAGCCTGGATGCCGACTCGGAGGGCCACGAAGGGAAGTTCTACGTGTGGGACCGCGACGAGGTGCGCCGCGAGCTGAGCCCGGAAGAATGGGCAGTCTTCGCGCCTCGCTTCGGGCTGGACCGCGCGGCGAACTTCGAAGGCCGCTGGCATCTGTTCGTCGCCCAGCCGATAGCCCGAGTCGCGGAGCAAGCCGATACAGGCAGGTCCGAGGTCGAGGCTCTGCTGAGCTCGGCACGCGCCAAGCTCCTTCAGATCCGCAACGCGCGTGTCTGGCCGGGCCGGGATGAGAAGATCCTGACGTCCTGGAACGCATTGATGATCCGCGGCATGGCGATCGCCGCACGTGCGCTGGGCCGAGAGGATTTCGAGCAGTCGGCGACGCGCGCCCTCGACTTCATCCGCGGCACGCTCTGGCGCGACGGCCGACTGCTGGCGACGTACAAGGATGGCAAGGCACACCTCAACGCGTACCTCGACGACTACGTGTTCCTGGCCGACGCCATTCTGGAGCTGCAGCAGACTCGCTTCCGCGCCCAGGAGCTGCAGTTTGCGTGCGCGCTGCTCGATGCGGTGTTGGATCACTTCACCGATGCTGTGGGCGGCGGCTTCTTCTTCACTTCCGACGACCACGAATCGCTGATGCACCGCTCGAAGTCATTTGCGGACGATGCCACGCCCGCGGGTAACGCCATCGGCGCGTACGTGCTGCAGAGGATGGGATACCTGCTGGCCAACTCGCGGTATCTCGAGGCCGCCGAGAAGACGGTGCGCGCTGCCTGGGCGGTGCTCGAGCGCTATCCCCAGAGCCATACGAGCATGCTGACCGTGCTCGAGGAATATCTTCATCCGCCCGAATCCATCATCCTGCGCGGCAAGCCCGTGCGCATCGAAGTATGGCAACGCGAGCTCGGCAAGCTGTACGCGCCGCGACGGATGATCCTGGCCATTCCCTCCGATACGCCCGACCTTCCTCCCGCCTTTGCCGACAAGCCTGCCCGCGATCCGGCGGTCGCCTATCTCTGCCAGGGGAGTACCTGTTCGGCGCCCATCGAGGACCTCGGCGAGCTGGTCACGCGGCTGCGCGGCCCATCGCCGGACGCAGCAGCCTCATGATGTCAGCAGTGTCGCCCCCGCGGCGGTGAGATGCCGCGGTGACACAGAAGAATGGGCCGCGACCGTCTGCAGGTCGCGCCACGCTCGCGCAAGCTCCTCGCCCATCTGAATTCCGGTCATACCCGACAGGGCGATCAGCTCGCCGACCGCGGCGCGCAGTCGAGCGACCGACAGAGCGCAACCGGCCGTGATGTCAGCAAGCTCATGGGCCGACAACACCCGCCCCGAAGAGGCGACCTGCCACGCGCGCGCCGCGAGGCTATCCAATCCCGCCTTGACGAGTTGCCAACTCGCGCGACTCTCCGCGAATCGAGCCTGAACGAAGGGATCGGTGGCCAGCGTCTGACCGGAGCCGGAGGCCTTCTTGCGTCGCGCCAGCGACTCGAACGCTTCCAGCACGTGCCTGGCAATCCCCAGCGCCACGGAGGCGACCGGGAGCTCGGTCAACACGCCGAACGGCAACCTGTACAGAGCGCCCGTCTCGCGCGGTGGATCGGTGAATACGGAGAAACTGCGCTCTTCGGGAACGAAGGCGTCGCGGACTTCGAAATCGTCGCTCCCGGTGCCACGCATGCCGCTCGTGTCCCACGCCGGGATCACCTTCACCTGCGATGCGTCGAACGCCATGGCACGGATCAGCGGTGCGCCATCGGTCCCGAGAACGGGCGAGCCGCGCTCATTGATCCTGCAATTGGCGGTAAACGTGGTCGCATAGTCAGCGCCGCTCGCGTAGCGCCACCGTCCCGTGGCGCGATAGCCGCCTGCGATGCGCTCGGCCACCCCGTCGGGGGCACCCGAACCGGCGATGACGGCAGCCGCTGGGGAATAGATGGCGTGTGCGGCCTGGGCACTGAGATAGGCTGCAAAGAGCCCGCCGCCTGAGCCGATCATCACCGCCCAGCCCACCGAGCCATCGATGCATGCGGCCGCTTCATAGACCTGCAGTGCTTCGGCCAACGAAAGCTCCAGGCCCGCTGCGCGCTTGGGTATCCACAGGCGCAGGAGCCCGTGCCGGACAAGCGCGCTCGAGGCCTCTTTCGGAAGCCTCGCCAACCGATCGGCCTCGGATGCGCTCGCACGCAACGATGGAGCCAGCTCGTCGAGGCTCCTCAGCAGCTCTTGAGTCATGCACCCATTGTAGGGCGCACAGCGCGCCGCTACGACAGCAGCTCGACATTCCCGCCGATGGCAACCGTATTCACGGTCAGCGTACGCTCCGTCGCGAAGCGGGGCAGGTAGTGCGGCCCTCCCGCCTTCGGGCCGGTGCCCGACAATCCCTGGCCCCCGAAGGGTTGCACGCCGACGACGGCCCCGATCATGTTGCGATTGACGTAGGTGTTGCCGACGGGAGCGGCCTGGAACACGTGTGCCGCCACGCCCTCGATGCGACTGTGAATGCCGAGCGTGAGGCCATAGCCGCTCTTACGGATCGCCTCCAGCACCTGCGGCAGCTCGCCGGATCGGAAGCGGGCGACGTGCAGGATCGGGCCGAACTCTTCCGTCCGCAGCTGATCGAGCGCGCGCAACTGGAAGAGGTGCGGCGGGAAGAAGTGCCCATCGGCAAGCGCCGGACCGACCTCGCAGGCATGCAGCAGCGTCGCCTCCTGTCGCATTCTCTGTGCGTGCGCCGCGAGGCGAGCCTTCGCCGCCTCCGAGATCACCGGCCCCACATCGGTGGCGGCGTCGGTTGGGTCGCCGATGATCAGGCAGCCCATGGCGCCGATCAGCATCTCGAGAACGCGGTCGGCGATCTCCTCCTGCAGATACAGCACGCGTAGAGCGGAGCAACGCTGACCGGCGCTGGTGAATGCCGAGGCAATGACATCGTCGACGACCTGCTCCGGGAGCGCGGTCGCATCGACGATCATGGCATTCACGCCGCCGGTCTCCGCGATGAGCGGGACAATGGGACCCTCGCGATGCGCGAGAGCACGATTGATCGTCGTCGCCGTCGCGGTCGATCCGGTGAAGGCAACCCCAGCCAGCGCCGGATGGCTCATTGCAACCTCAGAGAATGCCGGGCCGTCGGAGGGGGTGAGTTGGAGCACATCCGCGGGAATTCCCGCCTCGTGCAGCAGCAGCGTCATGGCGTGTGCGATCAGGGGCGTTGCCGGAGCCGGTTTCGCCACCACGGAGTTGCCGGCCATCAGCGCCGCCACGATCTGCCCTGTGAAAATCGCAAGCGGGAAATTCCACGGGCTGATGCAGACGAACACGCCGCGACCGTGCAAGGACAGCAGATTCCGTTCGCCCGTGGGGCCGTGCAACACCTGAGGCGCGCCAAACTGCTCACGGCCGCGCGCAGCGTAATACCGGCAAAAGTCCGCGGCTTCGCGCACCTCAGACACCGCATCGGGGAGCGTCCTTCCGGCCTCGCGCGCAAGCAAGCTGACGAATTCCACTCGACGCGTTTCCAGCAGGTCGGCCGCTCGTTCCAGACAAGCGGCTCGATCCGTCGCCGGAGTTGCATCCCACGCAGGCTGCGCACGATGCGCCGCATCCAAAGCCGCGACGATTTCCGACGCGCTCGCATCCCTGGACTGACCCACGACGTCGCGATGGTTCGCGGGCGAGTGGATGGCGACAGCCGCGTCCTTGACGCCGCGGCCGTTGAGAACAGGCCCACCAGCCCACGAGCGGCCGGCTAGCGAGCGCAGTCCGGCCTGGAGTGCTTCCAGCTCTGCCGGATTACCCCAGTCCAGTCCACGCGAGTTGGATCTATCCTCGTATAGTCTGGCCGGCTCGCGAATCCCGGAGGGATCGGCGGAAACGGGGCGCGCGCCCATACCCGAGGGCGAGCTACCTGCGGTACGCACGAGCGTGGCAACCGGATCGCGCACGACTTGCTCCACCGGCATCTGCGGATTGAGGAACTGGTGAACGAACGAGGAATTGGCGCCGTTCTCGAGCAACCGTCTGACCAGGTAAGGCAGCAGTTCCTCGTAGGTTCCCACAGGCGCATACACGCGAACGAGCGGGAGGTTGGGTACATCCTCCCGCACGGTGTCGTAGAGTGCTTCACCCATCCCGTGCAGGCGCTGAAACTCATATGCCGTTCGCGGCGGCGCCAGACCAATCACGGCCGCAATCGTGAAAGCGTTGTGAGTCGCAAACTGCGGGTACAGCACGTCGGCACAGGCAAACAATCGCTGCGCACACGCGAGGTAGCTCGCATCGGTGGCCGCTTTGCTCGTATACACCGGGAAGGTGCTCAGACCGCGCTCCTGCGCCCGTTTGATCTCGGTGTCCCAATAAGCTCCCTTGACCAGCCGCACCGTCATCTTTCTGCCCGTGTCGCGTGCCAGGGCCGCGACCCAGTCGATGACTTGCGAGCCGCGGCGGCCGTACGCCTGGACCGCGAGTCCCAGACCGGCCCACGAGCGAGTGCGGAGGTCTCGGGCCAGCGCTTCCAGCACATCCAGCGACACATCCAGCCGGTCGGCCTCTTCGGCGTCGATCGTCAGCCCGATGCCCGCCTGCGCAGCATTGTGCGCGAGCGACAGCATGCGCGGGACGAGCCGCTCGTGGATGCGAGCGGTCTGCGTAAGGCTGTATCGCGGCTCGAGCGCTGACAGTTTGATCGAGATCCCCGAGCGATCATGGACGGCGCCTGCCGGCTGCGCGCCGAGCGCCGCGATGGCTCGCTCATAGGATTGGAAGTAGCGCTCGGCGTCCGCGTCGGTACGGGCGCCTTCGCCGAGCACGTCGAACGAGCAGAGCGACAGCGACGCGTCGGATTGCGCGCGCGCGAGCGCGCTCTCGATGGACTGGCCGACAATGAAGGAGTGACCGACCCTCTCCATGATCTGCCGCAATGAGGCGCGCAACAACGGCGCCACGAGCGGCTTCGTCAAAGCGGATGCGGAGAAGCGTCCCGACAGCTCTGTGGAGACGTTCGGGAGCAGGCGGCCGACGGCCCCGAGCACCTTGACCCCGACGCGCAGGAGCGCGCTGCGGCCCTTGCTCCCTTGCGCATTACGCAACTCACTCAGGCGTTCGGAGATGAGCTGATCGGCCCTCGCAGGGTCGGCGGTCCGTAGCAGCGCCTCCGCGAGACTCATCAGCGCCCGTCCCTGGGAACTGTCGAGCGGAAACTGCTCGAGCAGGGTGTCGACAAGCGGCCGCGGGCGTGCCCGTGCCCTCGCGGCCTCGACCCAGCGGCCGGCGCGGGACTGAGCGGCGCCAAGCTGGCGGCCCCGGTCTTCCAGGGCCGCCAGCAGCTCGGCCACGGCATCCCTCTCGGAAACGGTTTTGCGGAGCTCTTTGCGTAACCGCCGCAGCGGGTCTTGCGGGACCTCTGCCATCGTGGCAGCGGCCTGCGCTGCTCCCGCGCCCCTGACACCCATACGCTCGCCCTCTAGCCTTGCGGCTCGCAGAAGAAGTAATTTCAACCTATGATAAGCGTCGATATGGAGATAAATTTCGTATTTTCAGCGTATTGGCAGTGGATTTCACTGTGACGAGACGCACAAAGCCCTACCTGCGCGTGCCGCAAGCCGCTGCAGATCAGTGGGACGGGGTGGCCCGGCGCTATCCGGCGCAGAGCCGGGCATCGGGGAAAGTCACGCGCGTCGTCGACTACGGGACCTACGTCGAGCTCGAGCCAGGCATCGACGGCCTGATTCCTCTCTCGGCCGACCTTCTGCACGTCGGCGAGGAAGTAGAGGTAGTCGTCCTCGATGTCGATGAGAAGCAGCGCCGCATCTCATTGAGCCTCGAGCACACAGAGCCCAAGCCCACGGAGCCGCATGCCGCACGCCCGGCGCGCCGCGAGCGTTCGAGCGAAGTGAAGCTCGACCGCGTCGACCGCAAGATCCTGGCGCGGCTACAGCAGGATGGGCGGGCGGCCGTGTCGCAGCTTGCCCGGGAGGTGAGTCTGACGGTGACCCCGGTGTTGGAACGCGTTCGACGCCTGGAGTCGGCCGGTTACATCGACGGCTACTTCGCGCGGCTCAACGCGCGCAAGCTCGGGCTAGGACTCCTGGCTTACGTCGAAGTCACATTGGATCGCACCACGCCCGATGCATTCGAGCGCTTCAAGCAGGTCATGCTGGCGCACGATGAGGTCATGGAGTGTCACATGGTCGCCGGGGGCTTCGACTACCTGCTGAAGGTGCGAGTCACGGACATGGAGAGCTATCGCCGCTTCCTGGGCGATCGCATCGCCGCGGTTCGCGGCGTGCAGCAAACGCACACCTACTTCGTGATGGAAGAGGTGAAGTCCACGCACGTGATCGTCGTGCCTGATTGATCGGCGAGCTAGCGGGTCGACCAGGCCGCCGGCAAAAAAGCGTGGTTTTGGCCGGCTCCTTACTGTTTCAGCACCTGCGCGACCGACTCCGCGAAGTACGGCAGATTCTCCGTCGACAGCCCCGCAATGTTGATGCGGCTGTCATCGGTCATATAAACATGGTTCTTCTCGCGCAGCTCGCGCACCTGCGGCGTGTCGATGCCGAGGTAAGAGAACATGCCCCGTTGGGTAGCGATGTAACCGAAGCTGCGCTGCGGGTACGCGGTGGCCAGGCGCTTCACGAGCTCGGTGCGCAGGCCCTGAATGCGATTCCGCATTCCCGACAGCTCCTCTGTCCAGGAGCGCCGCAGATCCTCCTTCGAGAGGATCTCGTACACGATGGCAGCGCCGTGATCGGGCGGCATCGAATACATGCTGCGAGCAATGCGTACGAGCTGGCTGAGCGCCGCATCCGCCGCACCCGCGGACTCACTGACCGTCGTCAGCGCGCCCGTGCGCTCGCGGTACAGGCCGAAGTTCTTCGAGCACGACACGGCAATCAGCACCTCCGGAAGCTCCGCGCTGAACAGCCGGGGCCCGAACGCATCCTCCGCCACTCCCACACCCAGCCCCTGGTAGGCCATGTCGATGAAGGGCAGCAGTCCGCGTTGCTTCACGACTCGCAGCAGCTCGCGCCACTGCGCTTCGGACAGGTCGGCGCCTGTCGGGTTGTGGCACGAGGCGTGGAGCAGCACGACGGAGCGCGCCGGCAGCTTATCGAACGCACCGAGCATTGCCTCGAAATTCACCGTACCGGAGGGCGCATCGAAGTACGGGTAGCGGGCCAGCTCCAGGCCGCTTCCGGTCACCAGCGGCACATGGTTCGCCCATGTAGGAGAGCTCACGTGGACGACTGCCTGTGGGGAGGCAACGCGAATGATTTCCGCGCCGAGCCTGACCGCGCCGCACCCGCCGGGCGACTGGATGGTGCGCACGCGCCCCGCGCTCAACGCCGGATGATCCTCGCCCAGGACGAGGCGCTCCATCGCCTGATTGAAGCCCGCATTGCCTGCCGGGGCGACGTAGGTCTTCGTGCTCTGTCGGGCAAGAACCGCCTGCTCGGCTTGCGCGACCGCTCGTACGACCGGCGTGTTGCCATGATCGTCGCGATACACACCGACGCCCAGGTCGACCTTCCGCGGATCCGCATCGCCGCGGAAGGCGGCCATGAGGCCCAGGATGGGATCTGTGGGGAGGCGTTCCAGTCGCTCGAGCATGGCCAGTCTCCTGAGCTACTCTCCTGGCGGGGGGAGACTAGTTTAGCGAGGCGGCACTCCGAGGGTCAGGCTTCCTCGCGTTCGTGGCGATGCCGTGCGACCGCATCCAGCTCGCCGACGGAGGTGACGTAACCGCAGCGGCTGCAGAAGGTGCGCGTCTCGTGCATCGGCGACAGTGCCGCCAGCAGGAACTCCACCAGCTCGCTGTCCCACATTCTCTGCTCGGGCTCCTCCGCGGCGATATCCGCCACCTGCAGGCTCGCCAGGATCAGCTCACAGGCGCTGTCGGAGTTGCGCAGAGCCAGGGAGCCGTCTCGACGTCCCTTGCTCAGAATCCGCTTCAGACGCATGCGGACCATCATGTCGCGCTCGTGCAGGCGCCTCTGCAGCGGCGTCGGCAGATCCCGGCCCCGTCGAAACGACAGCAGCGTCCCTCGCTGGCGGCGTATCTCCAGGATGGCCACCAGGAACGCTGCAATCTGGTCCAGGGCCGTCCCAGGAGCCGTCTCGGCCTGAAGCAGGCTGTCCATGAAAGCCTGCGCGGTGCGCGCATAGCAGGCATCGATCAGCTCCTCGACGTTCCCGAACCACTCCATGCCTGCAAGCTCCACACGGGCCGGCTCATTGCCCGCCTCCCGCGCAATGGCCGCCCAGAGCATACGGTGATCGCCGCTGCGAGCCACGACACGCGCTGCGGCATCGATGACGCGGGTTCGGGTGAGAGGCCGATCTGAAGTGCCCATGGAAGTCCTCCGCTTGCAGCTTTGCCAAGCAACGCCCATGCCAAGTGAAAACCTCTGGCCGGACCCCTCGTGGCGCTCAGCGCGAAGTGACGCGGTGCGCACCGGTGCGTGCGGACGCCGAGCTGCCCCAGCGAGGTGCGTCACAAACCGAATGCCGCAGGGCTTCGGCGGAATTGCGGAGCAATGGCGGGCAAGCGGAGCGTCGCCCACCGGAGCTTCGCCAATCGCTATTGTCGCTGCACTGCGACGCCCGCGCCCACGTCATGGCCAATCTGTGCGCCCTACCCACGACGAAAGGCTTCAAGGGGGCGAGACTTTGGCCGCTATCTAGAACGTCGGCGCATGGGGGCCGGCGCGGCGGCATCCCCGGGTGTATCAGTGATTCAAATAATCGGGTCGGTCGTAGTTCTGCTGTGCGTCGTGGGCGGCTTCGTGCTCGAGGGCGGGAAGATCCTGGCGCTGTGGCATCCCACGGAAGTGCTCATCATCGTGGGCGCCGCGCTCGGTGCGTTCTTCACCAGCAACCCGCCGAAGGTCATCAAGACCGCCTTCTCCGAAGCGTTGGCCCTGACGAAAGGACACCCCTATGGACGCGACGACTACGTCACGTTGCTGAAGTTCCTGTACCAGGCGTTCGTGAAGATCCGCAAGGAAGGCCTGATGGCGATCGAGTCCGATCTCGACGCCCCTGACGGCGGCGCCCTCTTCAAGGACTATCCGCAGCTGCGCGACGACCAGCATCTTCGTGAATTCATCACCGACTGCCTGCGGCTGATGGTCGGCGGCAATCTCAACCCGCACGAGCTCGAGAGCATGCTCGAGCAGGAGCTGGAGAACCACCACCAGGAAGCCCACGAGCCCGCCATTGCCGTGCAGAAAGTCGCCGACGCGCTGCCCGGATTCGGCATCGTCGCCGCCGTGCTGGGCATCGTGAACACGATGGCCTCGCTCGATGGAGCGGACACCGCAACCATCGGCCACAAGGTCGGCGCCGCCCTCGTCGGCACGTTCCTCGGTATTTTGATCTCGTACGGATTCATCGGGCCGATTGCGGCGGCGATGGAGCACGTGGCGAACCAGAAGGGCAAGGCATTCGAGGTCGTGAAGATGGCGCTCGTATCGAGCGTCCGCGGCTACGTGCCCGTGGTCTCCATCGAGTTCGCTCGCAAGCTCCTGCACCGGGATCTGCGCCCGACGTTCGCCGATCTGGAGGCGGAGCTCAAAGGCAAACCCAAGGCGGCTGCGGCAGAGAAGGCGGCTGAGCCGCGCGCAGCATGAGCCCTCCTGCCCACGAACGCCCCATCATCGTCGTCAAGCGGCACAAGCGCCGCTCGCACGCGCATCACGGGGGCGCCTGGAAGGTCGCCTACGCAGACTTCGTCACTGCGATGATGGCGTTCTTCCTGGTGATGTGGCTGGTCACCGCCGTGTCCAAGGACCAGCGCGCGGCAATCTTCGACTACTTCAAGAATCCCAGCATGGAGCCCGGCAGGAGCGCCAAGCCCGCGCCCGGCCAGATGGGGCCCGGCGGCGCCAGCACCAGCCCCATCAACCTGCACGGCGGCCTCGACTCGATGCGCTCGCAGATCACTCCCATCCGGGAGATCGGCGCGACCGAGGCGGCGAAGCCGCAAAGTACCCGGGCGCCGCAGCAGGCCGCCGGCGCCCAGGCGCCGGCCACCGAGGCAGAGAAGAAGAAAATTCAGCAGCTCGCGCTGCAGGCGCAGCAGGACGCCGAGCACAAGAAGCTCGAGTCCCTGATGGCAGAGCTGCGTCAGGCGGTGGACAACAGCCAGGCACTGGAGCCCTACAAGGATCAGCTGTTGCTGGACATCACCCCGGAAGGGGTGCGCATCCAGATCGTGGACGCCCGGAACCGACCGATGTTCGATGTTGGAAGCGCGCGTCTGCGCGACTACACCGTGGCGATCCTCGAGGAGCTCGCGAAATACCTCGCGACCGTCTCGAACCGCATCAGCCTCACCGGTCATACCGACATACGACCGTATCCCGGCAACGGCGGCTACTCCAACTGGGAGCTGTCTGCCGATCGGGCCAACGCTGCCCGCCGCGCACTCATCGTCGGAGGGCTGCCCGATGAGAAAATCGCGCGCGTCGTCGGGCTGGCCTCGTCAGTGTTGTTCGACAAAGCCCACCCGGACAATCCCATCAATCGCCGCATCAGCATCGTCGTCATGACGAAGCAGGCGGAAGAGGACGCGCTGAAGACCGATACGGCCGCTGCTGCCGATGTGCAGCCGCAGACTCCGGCCGACCCTGGGACTGCCGCCCCAGCGACCGCCGCACCCGCCCATGCTCCGGCCGCCGCACCAGCGGCCAGCGTCGCTGCACCACCGGCGACCTGACCGCTCCACGCCCGACAGCCGCGTGAGCCCGCAGGCCTGACAGCGTGCGTGCGCGCTGAAACGAGCGCGTTAGCCCTGGTGCCCGACAGCCGCGAGCGCCTTCTTGCGCGCCGCCTCGAATTCGTCCCCCGGGTTCCAGGTCGGCATTCCGTCAGCCTGCGACACGAGCCAGCCGGCGAGGAAATCGAGGCGCGCATCCTCGATCATGCCATCGAAATTCCAGCTGTCGTCCAGGCGATCGCTCGGCTGGTGGTACTGGGTCGCCTCCCAGTGCTCGATCTGCTGGCGGCCCCACTCCGGCGGCCGGCCAATGAAGTCGGTGCCGTCATCCAGGTAGATCGCCGGCACTCCGGCGGCCTTGGAGAAGGAGAACTGATCGGCCCGATAGGGATAGCCGCGATCGGGAAACTGATCGGGTTTCACTACCCTCCCCTGCGTCGCGGCAACCGCCAGCGCGCACACCGCGACCAGTGTGTGTCGATAGGTAGTCGCACGAATCGTCTGCTCCATTTGTGTTCCTCGATCGCCGCGCATGCTCGAACCCGGTGCACGAGCGCTGTGCCCGAACGCCATCAAAACTCACGTGCCGCTAACAATCAATCACTTACATTGACTCACGGGATTGGCACTGGTTTTGCTCTATATCTCATCGACAGTTGCTGGCAACGCAGTGCGTACTCGCTGTGACCCCCTCGCGGTGGGTACGCACTGCGCACTTTACCTGGAGCGACCCGAGCATGATCTGGGAAACGCTGCGAACGTTCACTCCACTGTGGGTGCTGCGAGCCTCGCTGATCCTGCTGCTGCAGAGCTGGGCGTTCGGCAAGATTCACACGCTCGACAGCGGCCGCGCCACCTCCTCCAGGGAACGCCGCTCGGCCGCCACACCCAACCACACCTCGACGATGGCGGCGATTACCATCAGAGCGGCTCCGAAGAAGTAGCCTCCGGCGATGGCTTGCGGATCGCCGGTGCCGATCAGCGTGCCAAACACCCAGGGCGCGGCGATCCCTCCAAGCGCGGTGCCGAAGGCATAGAACACCGCGATCGCCAGCGCCCGCACCTCCACCGGGAAAGACTCGCTCACGGTGAGATAGGCGGAGCTCGCCGCCGCGGAGGCGAAGAAGAACACGCACGAGAACGCAACGGTCATCGAAACGGCACTCGCCGCGCCGCGCTCGAAAAACAGCGCCGTCAGCGCCAGCAGCACACCGGTGACGGCATACGAGCCGCTGATCATGGGGCGCCGTCCCCAATGATCGAACAGCCACCCCAGCGCCAGAGGCCCCAGGAAGTTGGTGACGGAGAACGGCAGCAGATACCAGCCGACTCGCTCCGCAGGCACGTGAAAGAAACGGTCGAGCACCAGCGCGTAGGTGAAGAAGATGGCGTTGTAACAGAACGCCTGGCTGGCCATGAGCACCAGGCCGAGGACGGCCCGGCGCGGATACCGGCGGAACAGGCTCACGCCCAGGTCCACGAGGTTGGTTGCATGAGCGCGCACCAGCAGCTTCAGGCGCTTGGGCGCGGGTGCATCGGCGGCCACGCCCGCTTTCGATTCGATGGTCGCAACGATCTGCTCGGCTTCGTCGCTGCGACCGTGCAACAGCAGCCACCGCGGGCTTTCGGGCAGCGCCGTGCGAAAGACCAGCACGATCAGACCGATCGAGGCACCGATGCCGAACGCGAATCGCCAGCCGATGTCCGCAGGCAGCAGACCTGGAGTCAGCAGCAGGCTCGAGCCGAGTGAGCCGAGCGCGGCGCCGACCCAGAAGCTGCCATTGATCGCCAGATCCGTCCGGCCTCGATAGCGCGGCGGCACCAGCTCCTGAATGGCGGAGTTGATGGCCGCGTATTCGCCCCCGATACCCGCGCCGGTCAGGAACCGGAACGCCGCGTAGGCGGCGAAGCTGTACGACGCCGCAGTCGCCGCGGTGAATACGAGGTACACGCCCAGGGTAATGAAGAACAGGCGCTTGCGGCCGAGGACATCTGTGAGCCAGCCGAAAACGATCGCGCCGAGGACCGCACCGGCCAGATAGGCGCTCGCACTCGCGCCAACCTCGGCGTCAGTCAGGTGAAGTGCCGGGCTAGCCTTGAGCGCCGGCGCGATAGCGCCGGCCAGCGTGACTTCCAGGCCGTCCAGAATCCACGTGATGCCGAGCGCAAAGACGACTAGCCAGTGGAAGCGGCTCCATTGCAGACGATCCAGGCGTGCGGGCACATCGGAATCGACGACGCGCCGCTCGTCCATGCGCCGCTAGGGATCAGGACGCCGCACCCGAGGTGGCGCCCAACATCCAGTTCAATGCGTCCCGCGGCCGAAGATAGACGGGGGTAGCCGCCTCCATGCGCAACGGCGAGCGTGGCGGAACGACGAGCTCCGCCGGGGCCGTATCCGAGGACACGGCCGCCGCGATCTCCGCCGTCACTGACATGTCCGCGGCGACCGGCAGCTCCGCCGTTTCAGCGGTCTCCACCAACACGGGCATCTCGCCCGTGGCGGATGTCCCCAGCAGGACCGGCAGCTCGTCTGTCTCGGACGTCTCCGTCAGCACTGCCACCTCGGAGGTGTCGGCCGTCTGCGCAATCTCGGCGGTGGCCGGCGCAGTCACCGTTTCGACCGGCGCCTTCATGACGATGCCGTCGATCATCGCGGCCGACGCCTGGCGGCGCCCCGGCTGACACAACTCCGCCATGGGCGTGTCGATGTAGAGCGGATCGGCCAGTCTCTCCGTCAGCGCAGCCAACTCCCTGGGAGTCTGCGTCTCCTCGGGCGTCAGCAACAGCTTGTGCCTTCGGGCCCACCGACCCGCGTCTGCGCGGCTGGTCAGCATCGTCAACGGCACCGACAGCACCAGGCCCGCCAGAACGGGCAGCAGCCACCAGATGTAACGCGGGGCGAGCCACAGGATCACTGCGCCCCAGGCCAGCCCCAGCAGCACGTGCCACTTGTGACGCCAGAGCGCTTCAACGAAGCCGATGCCGCGGTCACCGCGCTCCTGGGCATTCCAGGACACGGGCCGGCCGGCGAGTGTCGTCACGACAAAAGTGCTATGAAACACCATCATGGCAGGCGCCAGCAGCATGCTGAACACCTGCTCGATGAGCAGACTCAGCAGCAGCCGCGACCCGCCCCCGAATCCGCGCCGCACCCTGCGCTCCTTCAGAGCGAGCACCGCGGCGAGCACCTTCGGTATCAACAGCACGGAGAACGTGATGGTCAGCAGCGAGAAAATCTCGCCGACGCGCGACTCGGGCCAGCTGGGAAACAACGTGAACGATCCGGGAGCGAAGTACTGGTGGCCGTTCACGGCATCCAGACAGATCACGATGGAGCTCAGCACCAGCACCGCGAACCACATGGGCGAGGTGACGTACGACAGAATGCCCGTGACCAGGTGGATGCGGCTCAGCCAGTGCAGACCGCGCATCGGCAACAGGCTCATGTGCTGCAGGTTGCCCTGCGCCCAGCGCCGGTCGCGAGCGGCGTAGTCGATGACGTTGGAGGGCACTTCCTCCCAGCTGCCGCCCAGGTCGGCCAGCAGCCAGACCTCGAGGCCGGCGCGGCGCATGAACGCCGCCTCGACGAAATCGTGGCTCAGGATCTCCCCGCCCAGGGGGGCCGCGCCGGGCAGGCGCGGCAGGTCGCAGAACTCGGCAAACGCGCGCAACCGCAGGATGGCGTTGTGGCCCCAGTAGTTGCCTTCACCGAGCTGCCAGTACGCCAGGCCGCTGGAGAGCATCGGGCTGCTCAGGCGTGCCGCGAATTGCACCAGGCGCGCGAACAGCGTCTCGCGGCCGGCCGGTACGGGCAGAGCCTGGATGATGCCCGCCTCCGGATGCGCATCCATCATCAGAGCGAGCGACACCAATGCCGAGCCGCTCATGATGCTGTCGGCATCGAGCACTACGGCATAGTCGTAGGCGCCGCCCCACTGGCGCACGAAGTCGGCGATGTTGCCGGCCTTGCGGCCGATGTTGTCCTGGCGGCGGCGATAGAAGATCCGGCCGCGGGCGCCGTGGCGCTCGACCAGCGCCCGCCACGCCTGCTCCTCGGCGGCCGCAATGTCCGCCTTGCGGGTGTCCGAGAGAATGAACAGATCGAATGCCGCCTGCTGCGGATGGGCGCGCAGCGAGGACCAGATGACATCCAGCCCGGCCGCGACTCGCGTGGTGTCCTCATTGTAAATCGGCATGACCACGGCGGTGCGCCCGTGCAAGGTCCGGCCCGCGACCTCGTCCTGGTGCAGCACGGCCGGATCGCGCTTGAGGATGCGGATCACGAAGCCTGCGATCGCCGTCCAGAAAGCCCCCGTGATCCAGGTGAACAGCACGAAGAACAGCACCAGGCCGGCCTTCTCGTAACCGCTGAAGCCATTGGCCTTGAGAATGTCGTGCATCAGACCGGTCGCCAGCGCCGAAGACAGCAGCGTCAGTCCGAAGAACAAGGCCCGCCGGCGGCGGGCCACTTTTTGCAATCGATCGGGTGTCATGCGCGTGATCCTCGTGCGGGCCCACGCAATTCGTGGTCCCGCGGTGCAATAAACGCGCAATGGCGCCCAACTCGCTGGTGTCCTGAGGTGTTCATCTAGAAGGGAGGGTTCAACAGATAAGTCCAGGTTTCGGTCAAGGCCTCGCCGTACAGCGTCAGGTAACAGCGCAGCTCCACGGGCTTGTCACCGCCAGGCTTCAGCCGCATCGAGGCGCGCCACACTCCGGTCTCCGGCAGGTGCTGCACGCTGATCTCATCTACCTGGCCGTTGCTGGCCGTCACTGCGGCCTGCACCGGCTGGGTCGCTGCCAATGAATCGAGGTCGCCGCCGGCAAAATCAACCACCACACGCCGCAGACCCTGCGTCGAAGCATTCGTCTGCGCGACTCCGGGGCTGCTCGCGCTCCCGAAACGCGTCTCGATGACGCGTCCGCCCGGCGGCCACGAGGGGGTACGCAGGTAGGAGGACAGCAGATAGGAGAAGCTGATCGGCTTGTGCGGCTGCACGGGCGCATCGGGGACCCAGTAGGCAACGACGTTGTCGTGGATCTCCTCGTCGCTGGGGATCTCCACCAGCTCGACGCCGCCCTTGCCCCAGTCGCCCAGGGGCTCGATCCAGTAGCTCGGCCGTTGCTCGAAGCGCGCGTCGTTGTCCTGGTAGTGATCGAAGGCGCGGTCGCGCTGCGCCAGGGCAAACCCGTGCGGGCGCTGATCCATGAAGCGATTGACCCGCAGCTCTTTCGGGTTCACCAGTGGCCGCCACAGCCACTCCCCGCCGCCGGTCTGCATCATCAGACCGTCGCTGTCGTGTACCTCGGGACGGAAATCATCGAAGTGCCGTCCGGAGGTGCCGTTCTCGCCGTACAGAAACATGGACGTGAGCGGCGCGATTCCGAGCTTCTCGACCGAACGGCGCGGGTACAGCTCCGCGGTAACCTCGACCTGGGTGGTCGTACCGGGGCGCAGCTCGAAACGGTAGGCCCCGCTCACACTCGGGCTGTCCAGCAGCGCGTAGATGGTCATGGTGCGCTGCTTGGGGTCGGGGCGCACCAGCCAGAAATCTGTAAAGTAGGGAAACTCCTCGCCCCCCGGAGTGGCCGTATTGACCGCCAGCCCACGGGCGGACATGCCGTAGAGCTGATTGCGGCCGAGCACCCGGAAATACGAGGCGCCGAGAAACACCATCACCTCGTCTTTGAAGCTCGGGTTGTTGAGGGGAAAGTGGATGCGAAAGCCGGCAAATCCGAGATCGGCTGGCAGCTTCTTGAGCGCCGGCACGAGCGGCCCGAACTCGAACATCGAAGGATTGTAGTTGATTGAGCGCACTCCGTCCGGGCTCACTTCGTTGATATTCACGCGCCGGTCAAAGTTGAATCCGCGATGGAAGAACTGGACTTCGAAGAGCGCGTGGTCGGCCCACAAGGCGCTGGCGCGGTGAAATCGAATATCGCGATATTGGTCGTAAGTCAGCTTGGACAAATTCTGCGGCAAAGCCGGTGAACGGTTGCTGTACGGATGCGCAGCGCGATCCTGGGCCAGGCGTTGGACCGTGGCGAAAGTGAAAGGCTGCCGCGCCCGAGGGGGCGCATTCGGCGCAACGCCCGCGGCGCTGGAGATGAGAAACAGCGCCAGGACGGCGGCAATCTGGACTCGCTGCTGCGGAAACACGAAAACTCCCTGGTGAAACAGGCATTGTCCACTTCCTGCGCGACCGGCGTGCGCTCTGTCGCAAATTGGCGACAGTACCCCCGACAACCGGCCGCAAGGGATTGTGTCAGGTCGGCTGGGGATGAAGGCTCCTAAAAGCGTGTCGGAAGGGGCTTACATGGCTTGGCCGCAGGGCACGGCCGGGGCCCCGGCACCGCTGTCGTCCCCCGGGGGCCTCGGATACCCCCGCCGAGCGGGGGTATCAGTTGCGGGCGCTCAGGATCTGGCCTTTGTCATCCAGCAGGGGGATGTGGTACGAGGTCAGGATCTGGTTGATCTCCTGACGGTGCGAGCCGATCCACTGGTCGAGCATGTCCTTCCACTGCTTCTCGCCGAAGCGCACGCCCATGGACAGCTCGTAGTCGAAGTGGATGGTCGGATCGGGCTTGAACGGAAGCACCTGCCAGCGCGGGCCGCTGGTGTGGCGGTTGACCAGGAAACCCGCGACCGGTCCCCACACGATGGCGGCGTCGATCTTGCCGGCATCCAGCTCGTTGCCAACCACGCTCTGCGGATTCTCGTTGGGATCGCCGCTCTGTGCCGCGTACAGCGAAGCGCGATCCATCAAGCCGTTCTTGAGCAGCCAATCCGCCGCGGGTGTCTGGGCGAAAATACCGATCCGCAGCTTCTGCAGCTTCGCCTTGGGAAGCGTCAGCACGTCGGCCGCGTTCTTGAAATGACTGAAGTCAGGGCGATCAGGGACGATCATCGCGTAGGTGGAGTGCATGTACGCCTGTGTCGTCGCCGTGAGCTCATAGCCCTTCGGCACGCCTATGATGAGGTCGCACTTGTATTCGTGCGTCGTCTCATCCACCGCCCGCAGCGTATTGCGCACGAACCCCATGCGCTGCGGAAAATAGGTGTATTCGATCTTGCGCTTGAAATCGCGGGCAATTGCCTCGGCGATCTTGTTTTCGTAACCCTCGCCCTTGTCGTTCGACTGCGGCATGTTGTGCGCATCGGCACAGACTTTGAGCACGCTCGAGGTGGCCGGGCCGCCCGCTGCCGCTTCGGCGGGTGCCGGACCGGGAGCGAGTTGCGGCTGCGCCTGGAGCGCAGGCGCGGCGAGCGCTGCTAGCAGAACGACGGCAAGATGTCTGATTTCGCGTACATTCATTGCATCAGGACTTATTGGAGCCACCGGGGATCGGATACAGGTGCCCGGGCATGATATCCCCGTTCGAGCGTCCTTTCAGGTACGCGTACAGGTCTTCCCACGTATTGTTGACGAGCGGGACGCTGCCGAAGGGCGGCATGCCTTTCTGCAGCCGTCCCTGCGTGATGGTGGTGTGAAACTGGTCCTTGGTCAGGACCTTGAGCGAATTGACCAGGGCCGGCCCGACGAGGCCCTCCTGGTTCGCGCCATGGCAGCGCTCGCAAGCCATCGCCCGCCAGGTCTTCCAGCCCGTGAGGGTCTTGGCATCGACCTTGTTGCCGTCCACCACCGTGTACAGCGGCGTCTTCGCATTGTGGCCATTGCCTTTGGGCGACGGCGGAGGCGGAGGAAATGCCCCGAGCGGGAGACACACGGACAACAACACAATCGATAAGACACAACGCTTCAACCGCATGATCTCGCCTCTTTGCAACAAGCAAACCCATCCCGATGCCCCACCGCGAGGGTGGCGCAGTCCAAACGACTCCCACTTCGGTACCCGGCCGGACGCGCCAGCGAAGGCTGACGTCCGGCCGGGGATTTACCCCTAAAGCCCTATGGCCTAAGCCCTACGGAGAGCTCAGGTTCCCTCCGGCAGGGAGAACACGAACAGCGAGCCACCCAGGGTGGTGTACTTCGCCAGGTCTTTGTAGCCGCCAACCGCGCCCAAGCCTGCGGTGCTCTCGGTGAGTCCCGCCGCCATGCCGATTCCGGCCCAGCCGCCGATACCGGAGTACACGCCGACGTACTGCTTACCGCCGTACTCGTACGTGAACACGTTACCGATGATTCCGGACGGCGTCTTGAACTTCCACAGCTCCTTGCCGTCCTTGATGCTCACGGCCTTGATGTAGCCTTCCAGAGTTCCGTAGAACGCCACATCGCCCGCGGTCGTCAGCACGCCCGACCAGACCGAGAACTTCTCGGGCTTGGAGTACACGATCTTGCCCGTGGCCGGATCCCAGGCGATGAAGTTACCCATGCCGCCATGGCTGTTGGGTGTTGGGAACATCGTCAGGGTCGCGCCGACATACGGCTGTCCGGCGGTGTACTCGACCTGGAACGGCTCGTACGTCATGCAGACGTGGTTGGTCGGCACGAGCATGTAGCCGGTCTTCGGATCGTAGGCCGAGGGTTGCTCGTCCTTCGAGCCGAGCGCAGCCGGGCAGATGCCCTTCACGTCCACGTCGGGTCCGGTGGTGCCCGGGGAGTAGCGCTTGTCGACCGCCGGCCTGCCGGTCTTCATGTCGACGCCGGTGGACCAGTTGATCGTCGGGTCGAACTTCTGCGCCACCAGCAACTCGCCGGTCTCACGGTTCAAAGTGTAACCGAAGCCGTTGCGGTCGAAGTGCACCAGCGCGGGAACCTTCTTCCCCTTGATGGTCACGTCGATCAGCGGCACCTCGTTGATGCCGTCGTAATCCCACTCATCGTGCGGGGTCATCTGGTAGACCCACTTCACCATGCCGGTGTCCAGGTCGCGCGCCCAGAGGCTCATCGACCATTTGTTGTCGCCGGGGCGCTGGTTCGGGTTCCAGGTTCCCGGATTGCCGCTTCCGTAGTACACCAGGTTCAGCTTCGGATCGTAGGAGTACCAGCCCCAGGTGGTGCCGCCGCCGAGCTTGTACTGATCGCCTTGCCAGGTCTTGAGCGAGGAGTCCTTGCCCACCGGCGCCATCTTGCCGTTGGTCCAGGTCATGGTCTTCTGCGGATCCATGATCATCTCGGCATCCGTGCCCTCGCTGTAGCCTCTCCACACCAGCTTGCCGGTCTTGAGGTCATAGGCCATCAGCCGGCCGCGCACGCCGAACTCTCCTCCGGAGATGCCGGTAATCACCTTGTCCTTGAAGACGTGCGGCGCGTTGGTGTTGGTCTCGCCGATCTTCGGGTTGCCGTTCTTGGCGGTCCACACGACCTTGCCGGTCTTGGCATCGAGCGCCACCAGCGTCGTGTCGGCCTGCTGCAGGAAGATCTTGCCGTCGCCATACGCCAGCCCGCGGTTGACCGTGTCGCAACACATCACCGGCACCACGTCGGCGTCCTGCTTCGGCTCGTACTTCCAGCGGAAGGTCTGGTCCTTCAGATTGACCGCATACACGTTGTTCGGGAACGGCGTGTGGATGTACATCGTGTCGCCGATCACCAGCGGCGAACCTTCGTGGCCGCGCAGCACGCCGGTCGACATCGTCCATGCGACCTGCAGCTTGCCGACGTTGCTCGTATTGATCTGCTTCAGCTCACTGTAGCGATGATTCGCATAATCGCCGGCGGCAGCCGCCCAGTTGGCGGGGTCGGCGATCTTCTGATCGAGGTCGGCATCGGCGAGAGCCACGCCCGCCGTCGCCGCGGCGACGGCGATGACGACCAACCTCTTCAGAATATTAACGTACTCGTAACTCATATCTCCTCCACATAATTGTTCTTCCGGAAATACGATCGCCTCCCTGCTCTTCATCGAAGACGAGTAGACAGAGAAGAACCCTCCGTGGCGGACATGCGAATCGCCGCATGTCTGGCACGCT